>NZ_JBQSYJ010000003.1:0-290807 GCF_052379185.1 Corynebacterium sp. AOP12-C2-36
TGATGCGAGGTGGAAACGGGAATCGAACCCGTCTACACGGTTTTGCAGACCGTTGCCTAAGCCACTCAGCCATTCCACCGTGGCGTCGCCGCCTCGTATCGGATCTCGACCCTACCGACTCGGGAGCCGGAAGAGAAATGAGAACCTGAGCGGATGACGAGACTCGAACTCGCGACCCTAACCTTGGCAAGGTTATGCGCTACCAACTGCGCTACATCCGCAAGCACCGTGTAGTACCGGTGCGCCACAGAACTCTATAGGTTCCGGCTTCCACGCACAAACATGCAGGTGAAGTCGCATATCCAGGCTCAAGGGGAGTCATGGTGAACCCCAACGGTGTGATTCGTCCGCGTTTTGTGACGGTCCTCGACGGCCCGGTCGGCTCCGTCGGCGTCTCGTAGCCTCCACGCGCCGCGCGCGTCGCCCGCTCGCGCACGCGCGAGGCCGCAGGATGCCCCGAAGTGCAGCACGCCCGGGGCCGCGTCCTGCGCGACGGAGGCGCCATGCCTGCGCCGTCCCCGGGGCGTCCTGACCTGGCGATTTGTACGTAGGCACGGCGAGGGTGATAGATTACCTCTCGTTCCACAGAGGTCCCATAGCTCAGTGGGAGAGCGTTCCGTTCACACCGGAAAGGTCGCTGGTTCAATCCCAGCTGGGACCACCACCGCAAAGCCCCCGGCAGTCACAACGACTGCCGGGGGTTTTGTCGTCGTGGAACGGGTCGGGGGTGAGCTTGGTCATTCGGTGGCGGTCCCGCCGCGGCGGCGCCGTTAAGGTGGGGAATCGACCTCATGCGGGCACTGCCTCCCGCGACCCTGCCGAGCGAAAGGACCCCCATGTCCCGTCTGCCGTCTGCCCGTTCCGACCGTTCCCATGCTGCCCGGGGTGCCCGTGCCGCCCGTGTCGTCGCCGCCCCGGTGCTGGCCGCTGCCATGATCTCCGCCCCCGTCTTCCTCGGTGCCGGGGCGACGGGTGGACTGCCGGTGGCGTCGGCGCACGATGCGATGGTCGGGGCCACACCCGAGCCGGACTCCACGGTCGCCGAGGCGCCGACCAGCATCGAGCTGGAGTTCTCCGGCATCCCGCAGGACACCTTCAACACCGTCGCGCTGTCCCGGGACGGCGACGTGGTCCACACCGGCGAACCCACGATCGACGGGCGCATGCTGACCCTGGACATCTCCGACAACGTGGACATGGAGGACGGCACCTACACCGTCGGCTACCAGATCACCTCGTCCGACGGCCACGCCACGCGCGGCGACTACACCTTCAACCTGGGGGAGGCGTCGGCCACCGGTACGTCCGAGGATTCCGATGCTTCCGACGTCTCCGACGAGGCGCAGGACGACGGCCTGCCGGGCTGGGCGATCACGCTGGGCAGCATCGCCGGGGTCATCGTGGTGCTCGGCGCGCTCGTCGTGGCGATCGCACGCTTCCGCAGCATGTCCTCGAACGACACCGAGGGTACGGACGGCCCTGACGGCTCCGACGGCTCCGACGGTTCCCGGGATTCCGACGACAGGTAAGGTGGTCCTCGACTTACGGCTGTCACCAGGTATGTGACCGCCGCCATCTTTTCCGTGTAAGGAGCACAGCACCCGTGAGTGAATCAGCACTGGACGCCGAACGAGGAGCCGTCACCGCGGTGCCCGTGGTCTTCACCGTCCCCGCCGGCGAGTCCGCCGGGGCGGCCATGCGCCCGTTGGACCTGCCCAACAAGGGCGCCGACGCCATCGTCTGCGTCAAGGACGCCGAGGGGTCCCTGCGCGACCTCGCCTTCGTGCCGGAGACCGACACGGAGGTCACCGCCGTCGCCGCGAACACCGAGGACGGACGCGCGGTCATCCGCCACTCCTGTGCCCACGTGCTGGCACAGGCGGTCCAGCGTGAGTTCCCGGGCACCAAGCTCGGCATCGGCCCGGCGATCGAGAACGGCTTCTACTACGACTTCCAGGTCGACGAGCCCTTCACCCCGGAGGACCTCAAGACGCTCGAGAAGCGCATGAAGAAGATCATCAAGTCCGGTCAGCGCTTCGAGCGTCGGGTCTACGAGTCCACCGAGGCAGCCGCCGAGGAGCTCGCCGCCGAGCCGTTCAAGCTGGAGCTGATCCAGGACAAGGGCAACGTGGACCCGGACTCCGACGAGGCCACCGAGGTCGGTGCCGGCGAACTCACCGCCTATGACAACGTCAACCCGCGCACCAGCGAGGTCGAGTGGTCGGACCTGTGCCGCGGCCCGCACATCCCCACGACCCGCTACATCCCGGCCTTCGCCCTGACCCGGTCCTCGGCCGCCTACTGGCGCGGCGACCAGTCTCGCGAGGGTCTGCAGCGTGTCTACGGCACCGCCTGGGAGTCCAGGGAGGCCCTCGACGAGCACCAGCACATGCTGGCGGAGGCGGAGAAGCGCGACCACCGTCGTCTCGGCCAGGAGCTTGACCTGTTCAGCTTCCCCGACGACCTGGGCTCCGGCCTGCCGGTCTTCCACCCGGACGGCGGCATCGTCCGCCTGGAGATGGAGGAGCACTCGCGGCGTCGCCACATCGAGGCCGGCTACTCCTTCGTCAACACCCCGCACATCACCAAGGGCGACCTCTACGAGCGTTCCGGGCACCTCGGGTTCTACAAGGACGCGATGTTCCCGCCGATGCAGGCCGACGGTGAGTGGGACGAGGACGGCAACTGCACCAAGCAGCCGCAGGACTACTACCTCAAGCCGATGAACTGCCCGATGCACAACCTGGTCTTCGACTCCCGTGGCCGCTCCTACCGTGAGCTCCCGCTGCGTCTGTTCGAGTTCGGCACGGTGTACCGCTACGAGAAGTCCGGCGTGATCCACGGCCTGACCCGTGCCCGTGGCTTCACGCAGGACGACGCGCACATCTACTGCACCGAGGACCAGCTCGAGGACGAGCTGACCACCGTGCTCGAGTTCGTCATCTCGTTGCTGCGCGACTACGGCCTGGACGACTTCTACCTGGAGCTGTCCACCCGCGACCCGAAGAAGTCCGTGGGCTCGGACGAGATCTGGGAGCGTTCCACCGAGACCTTGCGTCGGGTAGCCACGCAGTCAGGTCTCGAGCTTGTGCCGGATCCGGAGGGTGCGGCGTTCTACGGCCCCAAGATCTCCGTCCAGGCTCGCGACGCCATCGGCCGGACCTGGCAGATGTCCACCGTTCAGCTGGACTTCAACATGCCCGAGCGCTTCAACCTGGAGTACACCGCGCCCGACGGCACGAAGAAGCAGCCGATCATGGTGCACCGTGCGCTCTTCGGGTCGATCGAGCGCTTCTTCGGCGTGCTGCTCGAGCACTACGCCGGCGCCTTCCCGGCCTGGCTGGCACCGCACCAGGTGACCGGCATCCCGGTGGCCGACGAGTTCGTCGACTACCTGGAGGACATCACCGCCCAGCTGCGCGGGCAGGGCATCCGTGCCGCGGTCGACACCTCCGACGACCGGATGCAGAAGAAGATCCGCAACCACACCACCGGCAAGGTCCCGTTCATGCTGCTGGCCGGCGGACGCGACGTCGAGGCCGGTGCGGTGAGCTTCCGGTTCCTCGACGGCACCCAGGTCAACGGCGTGCCGAAGGACGATGCGGTGCGCATCATCACCGACTGGGTGCGTAGCCGGCGCAATGAGCAGCCGAGTGGAGACAACATTGGCGAGCTCAGCTGACGACCTGTCGCCGGACGGCCTGCAGAGGTTGTGGGCGCCGTACCGCTCGGCCTACATCGGTGAGAAGAGCGGGTCCGGCGAGACCGGTGGGGACACCGGCGCCGACCCGGACGACCCGTTCCTGACGATCCCCGACAAGTCCGACGAGGACGGTCTGATCGTCGCCAGGGGAGCGGAGGTCTTCTGCATCCTGAACCTGTACCCGTACAATCCGGGGCACATGATGGTCCTGCCGTACCGTAGGGTCGCCTCGTACGAGGACCTCACGGACTCCGAGACCGCGGAGTTCGCCGAGTTCACGAAGAAGGCGATCCGGGTGCTGCGGGCGGTCTCCGGGCCGGACGCGCTGAACGTGGGCATGAACCTCGGCCGGGCGTCCGGCGGGTCGGTGCCTGGTCACCTGCACCAGCACATCGTTCCGCGCTGGCAGGGTGACACGAGTTTCATGACCGTGTTGTCCGGCTCGAAGGTGCTGATCCAGGTGCTGGGGGAGACCCGGGAGCTGCTGGCCTCGGCGTGGCAACAGCTCGACTGACACGGAACTGAGAGAATATCGGCGGAGATGAAGTCTGCAAGCACGGCAAGGAGACCTGAAACATGTTGAGCGTTCGTGGACGCCGGCCGGCGGCGGTGGTCATTGAACCGATCGCCCGACGGCTGGTGAACTGGGGAGTGACCCCCAACACCGTGACGATCACCTCGACCACGGTCGCCGTCGTGCTGTCGGTGGCGTTGATCCCCACCGGGCACCACTTCCTCGCCGGCATCCTGCTCGGGATCACGGTGGCCACCGACATGATCGACGGCACCATGGCCCGGATGCTCGGTGGTGGCACCAGGTTCGGTGCCACGCTGGACGCGACCTGCGACCGGATCACCGACGGTGTCCTGTTCGGCGCGATCGCGTGGTGGATGGCCTTCCAGCACGACCACGAGCCCTACAAGGGGCTGTTCGCCGCGGCGCTGGTGATCATGATCGCCAGCCAGGTGACGTCCTACGTCAAGGCCCGTGCGGAGGCCTCGCAGATCAAGGTCGACGGTGGGCTCATCGAGCGCCCGGAGCGCCTGATCATCGGCCTGGTGTCGCTGGGGCTGTCCGGCCTCGGGGTGCCCTACATCCTGGGAGCGGGCCTGATCCTGCTGGCGGTGGGGTCGGTGTACACCGTCTTCGAGCGCCTGGTGATCGTGTCCCGCTCCGACGCGGCGTCCGAGCGCATCGCCCCGCCGACCGGGGCGAAGAGCTATGAAGACACGGCGGACGCAGAGGAAAGCAGGTCACATGAGTGAGGACGCGTCGTTCGCCGAGCGGCTCAGCGCGCTCGGCTACCAGGCCGGATGGGCGCTGACGCGACGGTTGCCGCAGGGACTGGCGGACCGTCTGTTCACCGTCATCGCCGACAGGGTGTCCGGTAACGGGCGGGGTCCGGAGCAGTTGCGGGCGAACCTCGGCCGGGTCGTGGGCGACGAGAACGTGACCCGCGAGCTGGTGCGCGACTCCATGCGGTCCTACATGCGCTACTGGCGCGAGGCCTTCCAGCTTCCCAGCATGGCGGGCCCGGAGTTGGCCGCACGCGTGGCCGCGGGCTTCGACCCGGCGGACGTGGAACGTCTCGACGCGGCACTGGCCCGGGGCAAGGGCGCGGTGCTGAGTCTGCCGCACTCCGGCAACTGGGACATGGCGGGGGTGTGGCTCGTCGACCACTTCGGCCAGTTCGCCACCGTCGCCGAGCGGTTGAAGCCGGAGAGCCTGTTCGAGGCCTTCGTGGAGTTCCGTGAGTCCCTCGGGTTCGAGGTGCTGGCGCTCTCCGGTGGTGAGGCCCCGCCGTTCGGCCGGTTGCGCGAGGTCGTGCGCGCCGGCGGCGTGGTGTGCCTGCTCGGCGAGCGTGATCTCTCGGGCAAGGGGGTCGAGGTGGACTTCCTCGGCGAGCGCACCTCCATGCCGGCCGGCGCGGCGCGGCTGGCGCAAGAGACCGGTGCGGCGCTGATGGTCTTCCACACGTCCTTCACCCCCGACGGCTGGGAGTCCAGTTTCAGCGAGGAACTCGACACCAGCGGCACGCTGGACGAGATCGTCCAGCAGCAGGCGGACGTCTACGCCCGCAACATCACCGCGCACCCGGCGGACTGGCACATGCTGCAGCCCCTGTGGTTCTCCGACCTGTCGGACGCCCGGCGCCGACGCCTCGGCATCACCGGTGATGCCGGTGATGCCGGGGGAGACGGCGCGCGATGAAGATCGGCATGGTGTGCCCCTACTCCTTCGACGAGCCGGGAGGGGTCCAGATCCACGCCGTCGACCTGTGCACCGAGCTCATCCGTCGGGGCCACGAGGTCAGCCTGATCGGGCCGGGCGGGGAGGACGCCGAGGTCCCCGACTTCGTGGAGCTCGGCGGTGCCGCCATCCCGATCCCGTACAACGGGTCGGTCGCCCGGCTGGCATTCGGGCCGTCCACCTGGCGGCACCTGGGTGACTGGATCGACCGGCACGACTTCGACGTGGTGCACATCCACGAACCGAACTCACCGAGTTACTCCATGATCACCCTGGCCAAGGCCGACGGGCCGATCGTGGCGACCTACCACGCCTCGGCGAGCGAGTCCCTGGTCCTCAAGGTCTTCCTGCCGGTGCTGCGTCCCTTCCTGGAACGCATCCAGGGAGGTATCGCCGTGTCCGAGGAGGCGCGACGCTGGCAGGTCGAGATGCTGTCCGGGGATCCGGTGCTCATCCCCAACGGGGTGGACACCGCGACCTACCGGGCGGCCACACCGATGCCCGCGCTCGACCCGGACCGTCCTCGCGTGATGTTCCTCGGCCGGTTCACCGAACCGCGCAAGGGGTTCCCGTTGCTGCTCAAGGCGCTTCCGGGGATCCTGCGGGAGGTGCCGGACGTCGAGGTCGTCGTGGTCGGCGGTGGTGAGACCGAGGAACTTAGGCAGTCGCTGCGCAAGGCGCGGGTGAGTTTCGTGGAGGGCAGCGGCAACGAAGCCGGGGAGGGAGCAGGGCAGGACCGCGCCACCGTGCGCATCCTCGGCCGGCTCAGCGAGGCGGACAAGGCTGCGGCGCTGGCGGCGTCCGACGTCTACGTCGCTCCGAACACCGGCGGCGAGAGTTTCGGCATCGTGCTCGTCGAGGCCATGGCCGCGGGCGCGGCCGTGGTGGCCAGCGACATCCCCGCCTTCAGCGCGGTGACCGACCACGGTCGTGCCGGACGGTTGTTCTCCAACGGCTCGGCACGCGACCTGGCGCGCGCGGTGAAGGACCTGCTCGCCGATGACGGACGGCGCGCGCGTCTCGTCGAGCGCGGTTACGAGCGTAGCCGCGACTTCGACTGGGATCGGGTGACCACCCAGGTCGAACGGGTCTACGAGACGGTCGTCACCGACGGCAGGAAGGTGCGCAGGTCATGATCCCGGTGTGGTTGCTTGTCCTGGTCGTGGTGGTGGCGGTCCTGGCGTTGGTGGGGCTGTGGTTGTCGTTGACCGCCTCGCGGCTCAACCGGCTGCACATCCGCACCGACGCCGCACGTCTGGCGCTCGAGGGGGCGCTGCAGTCGCGCTCCGCGGTGGTCTCCGCGATCCATCCGGACCTGATGCGCAGCGCCGGACGCACCACGTCCGTGGCCCTGCGCGCCGAGGACATGGACGCCCGCTCCGACGCGGAGAACGTCCTGCTGCGGCAACTGCGCGCCGAGGACATCGCCAATCCGGCGTTCGTCGAGGCGTCGGTGAAGGTCGACCTGGCGGCACGGTTCTACAACGACGCCGTCGGCGACACGCGCGACCTGCGGGGACGCCCGGTGATCCGGGTGTTCCGGCTGGCGGGCTCCGCCCCGCTGCCCGCCTACTACGAGGCGATGTCGGTGGGTTCGGAGACGCCCTGACGGGCGTCCGCGATCTGATTCACACCCTGTGGACCGCACGGTCTGTCTTGCCCGGTAGAATGCGCCTTGATCACCATTAGGCTACCGAGATCACTCGAGAATCAGAGGTCATGATGACGCAGAACAGTGCCGACAACGTCGCAGCCAGGGGTACCGGGCGCGTGAAGCGCGGCCTCGCCGACATGCTCAAGGGGGGTGTGATCATGGACGTGGTCACCCCGGAGCAGGCGAAGATCGCCGAGGACGCCGGCGCCACCGCCGTGATGGCACTGGAGCGCGTGCCCGCCGACATCCGCGCCGAGGGCGGCGTGTCACGTATGTCGGACCCCGACATGATCGAGGGCATCGTCGAGGCCGTCACCATCCCGGTGATGGCGAAGGCCCGCATCGGCCACTTCGTCGAGGCGCAGGTGCTCGAGAGCCTCGGGGTCGACTTCATCGACGAGTCCGAGGTCCTCACCCCGGCCGACTACGCCAACCACATCGACAAGTTCGGTTTCACCGTGCCCTTCGTCTGTGGCGCGACGAACCTCGGCGAGGCGCTGCGTCGCATCAACGAGGGTGCGGCGATGATCCGTTCCAAGGGCGAGGCCGGCACCGGCGACGTCTCGAACGCGGTCACCCACATGCGCACCATCCGCGGCGAGATCAACCGGCTGACCTCGATGGCGCCCGATGAGCTCTACGTGGCGGCCAAGGAGCTGCAGGCCCCCTACGAGCTGGTGCGCGAGGTCGCCGAGAACGGCAAGCTGCCCGTGGTGATGTTCACCGCCGGCGGTATCGCCACCCCGGCGGACGCGGCGATGATGATGCAGCTCGGCGCCGAGGGCGTCTTCGTGGGTTCGGGCATCTTCAAGTCCGGCGACCCGGAGAAGCGGGCCCGCGCGATCGTGCAGGCCACGCTCAACTACGAGGACGCCGCCACGGTGGCCTCGGTCTCGCGCGGTCTCGGTGAGGCCATGGTCGGCATCAACGTCGACGAGATCCCGGAGCCCCACCGTCTGGCAGAGCGGGGCTGGTGAATGTCTGACGCCCAGTCTGCCCAGCCTGCCGACGGTCGTCGGCCGCGGATCACCGACGTCCTCGATCTCGAGCAGATCGAACCGGGGATCTTCCGCGGCCAGGTCATCCCGTCGGCGCTCTCGCGCACCTTCGGTGGCCAGGTGGCTGCACAGTCCCTCGTCGCCGCCACACGCACGGTGGGCGCGGAGTACCGGGTGCACTCGCTGCACGGGTACTTCGTGGGGCCGGGCAACTCGGACCGTCCGACCGTGTACCTCGTCGACGAGGTGCGCAACGGCCGCTCGTTCCGGGTGCGCTCCGTGCGCGCCGTGCAGGACGGCCGGACGTTGTTCGTGATGCAGGCCAGCTTCCACGTACGCGGTGACGAGGGCCCGGAGCATTCGGACATCGTCCGCAAGGTGCCGCCGCCGGAGGAGATCCGTCCGCAGGTGGACTCCGACCGTCCGCTGGTCCGCGCCTTCGCCAAGGACTGGGAGGACTGGGACATCCGCATCGTCCCGCCGGAGATGTGGGAGAAGAGCCCCGGCGCCGCCTCCCAGCAGGTGGTGTGGTTCAAGTCGAAGGTGCCGCTGCCGGACGACGAGACCTTCCACATCTGCACCCTGGCGTACATGTCGGACATGACCCTGCTGGGTTCGGCGCTGGTCCCGCACCGCGACGAGCCGGTCCAGGAGGCGTCGTTGGACCACGCCATGTGGTTCATGCGCCCGTTCCGGGCCGACGAGTGGCTGCTCTACGACCAGTCCTCGCCGTCCGCCCACGGTGGGCGCGCGCTGACCACGGGCCGGATCTTCAACCAGCAGGGCGACCTGGTGGCGACGGTGACCCAGGAGGGTCTTACCCGGTCCCTGGCCGAGGGGAAGCAGTCCGTGCCGATCAAGACCGACCTTCAGGGGAAGTAAGTGAGCGAACGTCCACTCATCGGTGTGCTGGCCCTGCAGGGCGGGGTCGTGGAGCATGTCCGCATGCTGGAGGGCCTGGGCGCGCGCACGCGTCTGGTGCGCCGTCCGGGTCATCTGGAGGGCCTCGACGGCCTCGTGTTCCCCGGTGGGGAGTCCACCACGATGTCGAAGCTCATGGAGCTCGGCGGGATGCTGGAGCCCCTGCGTTCCCTGATCGCCGACGGACTGCCCTGCTTCGGCACGTGCGCTGGCCTGATCCTGCTGGGCAGCGAGATCCTGGACACGCGCGCGGACGCGCACTGCCTGAACGCCCTGGACGTGACGGTGCGCCGCAACGCCTTCGGACGTCAGGTCGACTCCTTCGAGACGGACCTCGACGTCGCCGGCGTCACCGGTGCCACCGGCGACCCGGTGCACGCGGTGTTCATCCGCGCGCCGTGGGTCGAGCGGGTCGGCGAGGACGTCGAGGTGCTGTCCCGCGTCGACGACGGCGGCCCGGCGCACGGTGCCGTCGTCGCGGTCCGTCAGGGCCCCGTCCTGGGGCTGTCCTTCCACCCGGAACTCACCGGCGACGACCGGCTGCACCGGTACTTCCTCACGATGGTGGGGGAGTCAGCGCAGGCGCGGAAGTCACCGCATCACGTGTGAACACGGTGCGGTGAACCGGTGTTTCGGTGTGGTGCACTATCATGGGTTCGTCAAGCACCCGACCAATGGGAGATCAGGTAGACGATGAGCGGCCACTCTAAATGGGCGACAACGAAGCACAAGAAAGCTGCGAATGACGCCAAGCGCGGCAAGGAGTTCGCGAAGCTGATCAAGAACATCGAGGTCGCTGCCCGCACCGGTGGTGGGGACCCGTCGGCGAACCCGACCCTCGACGACATGATCAAGAAGGCCAAGAAGGCTTCGGTCCCCAACGACAACATCGAGCGCGCCCGCAAGCGCGGCTCCGGCGAGGAGGCCGGCGGTGCGGACTGGGAGACCATCGTCTACGAGGGTTACGGTCCCAACGGTGTCGCGGTGCTCATCGAGTGCCTCACCGACAACCGCAACCGCGCCACCACGGACGTGCGTACCGCGATGAACAAGAACGGCGGGAACATGGCGGACGCCGGTTCGGTGTCCTACCTGTTCGAGCGCAAGGGTGTCGTGATCCTGGACAAGGCCGACCACACCGAGGACGACCTGCTCATGGCCGTGCTCGACGCGGGCGCAGACGAGGTCAACGACCTCGGCGAGAAGTTCGAGATCGTCTCCAGCCTGTCCGACCTGACCAACGTGCGCAGCGCGCTGGACGAGAACGGCATCGAGTACGACTCCGCCGACCCGGACTACCGGGCCGACGTCGAGGTCCCGTTGGACGCCGAGGGCGCGAAGAAGATCTTCCGCCTCATCGACGTCCTCGAGGAGTCCGACGACGTCCAGGACGTGTTCACGAACATGGACGTCTCCGACGAGGTCCTGGCGGAACTCGACGCCTGACGTCCCGCTACCCGCCGAAGGGCGGGCCGACGACCAGCAGGCCGCCGAAGACGAGCAGCACGACCACGGCGAGGGTTCCGGCGGACAGGTAGGGACGTCCCACCAGTACCGCGAGGATCCGGTCGCCGAGGGGTGCCCCGGGGCCGGCCTCGGTACGCCACGGGCCGTCCAGCCCACCCCGGTTGGCCACGGCCATCTCGAAGGGGACGGTGGCGAAGGGGACGACGGCGGAGAACAGGCCCAGGATGCCCTGGCCGGCACTCCAGCGGTTGTTCATCCACACGAGGACGGTCACCACGACGAAGGCCAGAAAGGCCAGTCCGTGGATCGGGCCGGCGGCGGAGACACCTGCCTCGGTCACGCCGGTGTACTTGAGGATCATCCCGAGGATCAGCAGCCCCCAGGTCACGGCCTCGATGATTGCGGTGGTCCGGTATATTTTCAGAGGAGTCATCGGCTGCTGATGCTACCCGACGCCGCGGTGCCGGTCATAAGTCACCTTGGGGGAGTTCGCGGCACGTGGCCCGCGGCTTTCGCACAGGTGTGCTATGTTCAGGTCGCGAAGGTGTGCACGGGCGATCATGGTGAGGAGCAGACAGGTGACAGGGCAACCACGCTCCACCCCGGCGGCGCAGGGACTGCTCGTGATGGGTATCGACCCTGGTCTGACCCGGTGTGGGCTGTCGGTGGTGCGTTCCGGTCAGGGGCGCTCCGTGGTGCCGGTCGCCGTGGGTGTGGTGCGCACGCCGGCGGAGGTCGAGCTTCCCCAGCGGCTGCGCCGGCTTTCCGAGGCGGTCGAGAGCTGGATGGACGACTACCGTCCGGACGTGGTGGCCATTGAACGAGTTTTCGAACGCGGGAACGTGTCCACCGTGATGAACACCGCTCACGCCGTCGGGGTACTCATGCTCAGCGCCGCGCGCCGCAACCTGCCCGTGCACCAGTACACCCCCAGCGAGGTCAAGAAGGCGGTCTCCGGCAACGGCCGGGCCGACAAACGCCAGATGACCAACATGATCACCCGCATCCTCGGACTGTCGGAACCGCCGAAACCCGCGGACGCCGCCGACGCCCTCGCGCTGGCGGTGTGTCACTGCTGGCGTTCGCCGTACCAGGCCCTGGTCTCAGATGCCTCAGACTCGAAAGGTTCATAAGTGATTGCTTCATTGAGGGGCACCGTCATCGACAAGAGGCGCGACTCCGTGGTGATCGAGTGCGCCGGCGTCGGCTACCAGTGCCAGGCGACGGCCCCGACGTTGGCCACCCTGCCGCGCGGGGAGGAGGTCTTCGTGCTGACCACCATGGTGGTGCGTGAGGACTCGCAGACCCTGTTCGCGTTCCCGGACGTCGCCTCGCGCGAGGTCTTCGGCCTGCTGCAGTCGGTGTCGGGCGTGGGCGCCCGCCTGGCCATGGGCGTGATGTCGGTGCTCGACCCGGCCGAGTTGTCCCGTGCCGTCACCGAAGGCGACGTCAAGGCCCTGCAGCGCGCCCCGGGGGTCGGCAAGCGGCTTGCCGAGCGCATGGCCGTGGACCTCAAGGGCAAGCTCGACGGGTACGCCGTCGCGCCCACCGCGACAGCGGCCGATGGTGGCGTGGGGCAGGACGAGCCGCTCGCCGACGCGGTGCCCGGTCAGGTCGTCGACGCACTCACCGGCCTCGGCTTCACCGAACGTGACGCGGAGAAGGCCGTACGCGAGATCAGCGCGACTGGTGCAGACGGCGACGGCGGTGCTGCCGAGCCCGAGGACACCGCCACCGTCCTGCGCCGGGCGCTCGCCCACCTCGGTGGCCGACGGTAGCGTGGGCACCGGTACAAGAAGGAGAACAGATGGGTGACATCGAACGCACCGAGTTCGACACCGGCTCGGCCGGGGTGACGAACAGCGGGGGAGGCGCAGGGTTCGGCGGCAGCGGCAGCGGCGTCAACGAGGACCTCTCGCCGACGCCCCAGCCCGGGGAGGGCGACGCCGAGCTCTCGCTGCGTCCTCGCTCACTGGGCGAGTTCATCGGCCAGCCGAAGGTCCGCAGCCAGCTGGAGCTGGTCCTCGGCGGGGCGAAGGCGCGCAACGTCGCCCCCGACCACGTGCTGCTCGCCGGGCCTCCCGGGCTCGGTAAGACGACCATGGCCATGATCATCGCCCAGGAACTCGGCTCCTCGGTCCGCATGACGTCGGGGCCGGCCCTGGAACGCGCCGGCGACCTCGCGGCGATGCTGTCGAACCTCATCGAGGGCGACGTCCTGTTCATCGACGAGATCCACCGCATGGCCCGCCCGGCGGAGGAGATGCTCTACATGGCGATGGAGGACTTCCGGATCGACGTGATCGTGGGCAAGGGGCCCGGGGCTACCTCGATCCCGATCGAACTGCCGCAATTCACCCTCGTCGGCGCCACCACGCGTGCCGGCATGCTCACCGGGCCGCTGCGCGACCGCTTCGGCTTCACCGCGCAGATGGAGTTCTACGACACCGCCGACCTCACCCGTGTGGTCACCCGCGCCGCCGGCATCCTCGGGGTAACCGTGACCGCGGACGCCGCCGTGGAGATCGCCTCCCGGTCGCGGGGCACCCCGCGTATCGCCAACCGCCTGCTGCGCCGCGTGCGTGACTACGCCGAGGTCGAGGGTGACGGGACGATCAGCGTGGACGTCGCCCGCGCCGCGCTGCAGATCTTCGACGTCGACGAGCTCGGTCTCGACCGGCTCGACCGGGCGGTCCTGGACGCTCTGGTGCGTGGCCACAACGGTGGTCCCGTCGGGGTGAACACCCTGGCGGTCGCGGTGGGGGAGGAACCCACCACCGTCGAGGAGGTCTGCGAGCCCTACCTGGTGCGGGCCGGTATGGTCTCGCGCACGCCCCGCGGGAGGACCGCCACGCCGGCGGCCTGGCGGCACCTCGGACTGGAACAACCGGCCGATAGGTGACCAAACACCCGTGTGGCAGACTGGCCGCATGGAACCCTTTCTTCTGATTCTGATTGTCCTTGTCTTCCTCGGCCTGCCCGTCCTGTCGATGCGTAAGCAGTCGAAGCAGATCAATCAGATCAAGACCTTCCAGTCACAGCTGGAACCCGGAATGATCGTGCAGATGACCTCGGGCATCCACGCCCGGCTCGTCGAGGTGGGCACCACCACCGTCGACGTCGAGCTCGCACCCGGCGTGACCACCACCTGGGACCGCACCGCCGTGCTCAAGCTGGTGGAGACCGACCAGGGTGGCGAGGCCGACGGGGCCGTCGAGGAGAACGTCGTGGCCGAGGAAGCTCCGGCCTCCGAGTTCGAGAACTTTGACACCGTGGAGCCCTTCGAGGACCGTCAGGACGAGGCCATGGACAACCCGTTCAACGGCGACGAGCGTAAGGACGACGGCGACACGCCCCGGTCGTAACCGGTCCCGCCACCTCAGTTCCTTCCCCACACACCCCTCCGGTGAGACCGTGATGACCCACGTTGCCAGCCGGAGGGTCTAGACTCAGTCGACGACATGGCGGTGGTTCTTTTGTCATGCCCATGTTGCCGACATCCCCGAAACTTCAGGAGTAACCCGAGTGAGTTCCAAGGGCTCAACGGCCGCCAGAGCAAGAAGGTGGCCTAAGCAGGCACTTCTGCTCTTCGTCGCCATCCTGGTCGTGATTTACGGCCTCGTATTCTTCACCGGTGACAAGAGCCCCACGCCGAAGCTGGGCATCGACCTGCAAGGCGGTACCCGGGTCACCCTGGTGCCACAGGGCGAGGAGCCCACCAGCGACCAGCTGAGCCAGGCACGCCGGATCCTCGAGGAACGTGTCAACGGCATGGGTGTCAGTGGCGCCCAGGTCGTCTCCGACGGCAACTCCCTTGTCATCACCGTTCCCGGCGAGGACTCCTCCGAGGCACGCACCCTGGGCCAGACCTCCCAGATGCTCTTCCGTCCGGTGATGCAGGGCGGTATGCCCGAGGACGGTCTCAACGACGTCCTCACCGAGATGGCCGACCGCTGGGTCGAGACCGGGATTCTCACCGCCGACGAGGCGGACCAGAAGCTCGAGGACGCCATGGCGACCGTCGAGCAGATGGGTATGGAGACCCCGGAGGACACCCCGACCGTCACCGCGCAGGAACCGGCCGAGCCGGCCAACTCCATCGAGGAGGCCGACCGGCGCCAGGAGACCACCGAGGTGATGCGTGAGGACCGCCAGTCCGAGGACACCAACACCCAGATCGCCGCCTCCTTCCTCATGACCTGCTCGGACGGCGTCGACCCGCTCGCCGGTGCCGACGACGCCGCCAAGCCGCTGGTCAGCTGCAGCGAGGGTCAGCCGATCCTGCTGGAGCCGGCCCCGCTGCTCAATGGCCAGGAGGACGAGGAGAACGGGACCCGCCTCACCGGTGACATGATCGACACCGATTCGCAGATCTTCGGCGGACTGGACTCCGAGACCGGCCAGATCAAGATCACCTTCCGGTTCAAGACCGGCGACGCCACCCCCGGTGGCGAGACCTGGCAGCGCATCGGGCAGGAGTACGCCCAGCAGCAGGTCGCCATCACCCTCGACAGCCAGGTGCTCTCCGCACCGACGATGCAGTCGCCGACGCCCCCCGGCCGCGACTCCGAGATCACCGGTGACTTCACCGAGAGCGAGGCGTCCGACCTCGCCAACAACCTGCGCTACGGCGCGCTGCCGCTCAGCTTCACCGGCGAGAACGGTGAGCAGGGCGGTACGGCCGAGACGATCTCGCCGACGATGGGTACCGCCGCACTGCAGGCCGGTCTCATCGCCGGTCTGGTCGGCCTGGTCCTCGTCGCGCTCTGGTCGCTGATCTACTACCGCGGCTTCGGTGTCGTCGCCGTGTTCTCGTTGATCGCCTCGGGTCTGCTGATCTACGGTGCCCTGGTCCTGCTGGGCCGGTGGATCGACTACAGCCTGGACCTGGCCGGCATCGCCGGTCTGATCATCGGTATCGGTACGACCGCGGACTCTTTCGTGGTCTACTTCGAACGCATCAAGGACATGATCCAACAGGGGCACAGTTTCCGGTCCGCGGTGCCACGCGCCTGGAAGCGGGCGCGTGCCACGATCATCACGGGCAACGTGGTGTCCATCGTCGCCTCCCTGGTCCTGTACTTCGTGGCCGTCGGCGACGTCAAGGGCTTCGCCTTCACCCTGGGTCTGTCCACCGTCTTCGACGTGGTCATCGCCTTCCTGGTCACCGCACCGCTGGTGATCCTGATGTCGCGCTCGGAGAAGTTCGCCTCGCCGAAGCTCAACGGCCTGCACTCGGCCTTCCGCTCGGCGGAACGCCGCCGCGCCGGCCAGCTGGCCGAAGGCTCCGAGCCCGTGACGGTCCCCGACAGCGAGCCGGACGGAGAACCCGACGGCGATCCGGACAGCGCTCCACAGGACGGCCCTGCGTCCTCCACTGAGAACGGAAAGGACCAGTGAGCATGAACGCGACGACTGAAACCACGTCTTCCAACACGTCTTCCACCGCGCCTACCCCCAAGCCCGCCGGTATCCTCGAGAAGACCTATAACGGCGAGGCCAACTTCGCCTTCGTCGACAAGCGGCGCCGCTGGTACTGGATCTACGCGCTGCTGACCTTGCTGTGCTTCCTGGTCATCGCGATCAAGGGCTTCACCTTGGGCATCGACCTGGAGGGTGGCACGAAGCTGACCATGCCGCCGTCCAACGGTGCCACCGAGACCTCGGTCACCGAGGTCGTCGAGGACGCCACCGGTGTGACACCGCAGTCGGTGCAGACCGTGGGCAGCGGCAACAGCCAGAGCATCGAGGTCGCCTCCGAGCGTCTGTCGGACGAGCAGATCCGTGAGGCACGGGTCGCGCTCTACGATGAGTTCGAGCCGACCGACCAGACCGGCCAGCCCAGCCCCGACGCCATCAGCGACTCCACCGTGTCGGAGTCCTGGGGCCAGTCGGTCACCGAACGCATGGTCATCGGCATGGTGGTGTTCCTGGCGATCGTCTTCGTCTACATCACCATCCGCATGGAGCGCGACATGGCGATCTCCGCGATCGTCACCCTGCTGCTGGACGGCATCTTCGTCGCCGGCATCTACTCGCTCGTCGGATTCGAGGTCTCACCGGCCACGATCATCGGCCTGCTGACGATTCTGGCGTACTCGCTCTACGACACCGTGATCGTGTTCGACAAGGTCCACGAGAACACGCAGGACGTGTTCAGCTCGACGCGCTCCACCTACGGTGAACAGGTCAACCTGGCGATCAACCAGACGGTGATGAGGTCGTTGAACACCTCGCTGTTCTCCGTGGTCCCGATTGCCTCGCTGCTGGTCGTGGCGGTGTGGCTGATGGGTGTCGGCACGCTCAAGGACCTGGCCCTGGTCCAGTTCGTGGGCGTGATCGCCGGTACCTTCAGCTCGATCTACTTCTCGGCGCCGCTGCTGGTGACCCTGAAGAGCCGCCAGAAGAAGATGGTCGAGCACGACCGCAAGGTCGCCCGCGCCCGCGAACTCGCCGCGGACCGCAGCGTCGTACCGGCGGACCAGTCCGCTGCTGACGCCTCCGGCGACGAGGCCGCGCAGGACGGCCCGGCCGCCGAAGCGGCCGACGAGCAGCCGCGGCGCACCGTCACGTTGCCGCCGCACTCGCACGGCGGGGACACCGAACCCGGTCAGGACAGGGGCCGCACCTGGCGGCCCGGGATGTAATCTCACAAGGAAAGACAGGACGATGACGCATCGATTCCGCCGTCCGGCGGCTCTCCTCACGGCCACGGCGGTGGCCTTCGGGGTGGTGGCGTGCTCCTCCGACGACGGAGTCGAGGACGCGTCCGACCCGCTGTTCGGCTACGCACTGCCACGCCCGATCGTGACCCTCAACGCCGCGAGCGCCCAGGGCGCGGCGACCGATGCGGCGAAGGTGTCCGCACGCCTGTACCCGGGCTCCTACCTCACCGGGCCGGACGGACGGCTGTTGCCGAACACCGACCTGGTGAGGGCGACGCCCTCGGCGGACAACGGCGACATCGTCAACTACCGGATCAGCGACCAGGTGACCTACTCCGACGGCGCCCCGGTGGTCTGCGACGACTTCCTGCTGACGTGGGTGGCATCGAAGTACCCGGACCTGTTCTCCTCCGACCTGGGCCTGACCGCCCGGGTCAAGGACTTCAACTGCGACGCCGGTCAGCGTGACTTCAGCATCGAGTTCGACCGGGGCATGGGCAGCCGTTACCGCGAGCTGTTCAGTGTCGGCGAGGTTCTGCCCTCGCACACCGTGGCCGAGCGCGCCGGCGTGGACGACGTGGTCGGTGCCATCGACACCGGCGACCAGGATGCTCTGGCCGACCTGGGCCGGGAGTGGAGCTCCACCTTCCGCGTCGCCGAGACCGACCCCTCGCAGGTCCCGACCTACGGGCCGTACCGGGTGGCCTCCCGTGGTGAGGACGGCTCCCTGGCGCTCACCGTCAACCCGGAGTGGACCGGGGTGCGCCCCGGTCTGGACGAGGTCGTGATGTGGTCGGGTCCCGGTGCCGGCATCGAGGGACCCGACTTCGAGCAGCTCTCCTCGGACTACCGGCTCTACGTCGCCGACGTCCCCCCTGAGACCGACCCGGTGGCCGCGGGCCTCGAGGTCGCTCCGGAGACAGGGACGCAGACGGCGACTGACACGGCAACCGAGACCGGTGCACCGTCCAGCGAGACGACCGGCAGCGATGACGCCGACGGTGCCGACGGTGCAGAGGACGGTGATGACGGCATCCGGGCGGACACCGACGAGACCGCCCCGGACCTCTCGGACTCCGACGACGTCTCCGGACGCTTCGCCGTGACCCGTGGCTCCGGCACCCGTGTCGACGGTCTGACGCTGTCGGACAGCGGCATCTTCGACTCCGCGGAGAACCGGCGCGCCTTCGCGCGCTGCGTGGACCGCAGTGCGGTGGCCGACGCGGTGAAGTCGGAGTCCGGCATCACCGTCGACGAGGCACCCTTCCGGCTGATCGCCCCCGGCGCCCAGGCAGGGGAGAACCTCGGCGACATCGCCGCCCGCAACAACAACACCGACACCGCGCCGACCACCGACCGCCTGGGCGGGACGACCGTGCGCGTCGGCTACTTCTCCGACGTGGCACGCTACCGGGCGATGGTCGACACCCTCGTCGAGTCCTGCTCCGCCGCGGACGTGACCGTGGTGCCGGTCCCGCTGGGTGTCGACGACCTCGACGGCCTCGGCACCGACTACGACGCCCTGCTGGAGACCCGGTCGACCTTCGGCCAGAACCCGCAGGTCTCGTTCCCGGCGTCGTCGGGCGCCTCGGGCACGGCCACGGTCAGCCAGCTGCGTGACGCCGAGAACGTCCTGGCGGACTCGACGGCGACCGTGCCGTTGACCGCCGAGCCCCGCTCGGTTGCGGTGGACCGTGGCCTGTCCAACGTGGTCGACAACCCCGGCGAGACCGGCATGAGCTGGAACATGGACCGCTGGGTCTCCCCGGACTTCCCGACGACCTCGGCACCGACCACGGCGCCGACCGAGCCCAGCAGCAGCAACAGTGACGACAGTGACGACAGTGAAAACAGTGAGGACGAGCAGTGACTGACTACCCGGACGCCAGGACCGCCCTGGCGGCCAAGACCCGACACGTCCCGGACTTCCCGGGGCCCGGGATCGTCTTCCAGGACCTGACCCCCGTCCTCGCCGACGGAACGGCCTTCCGCACGATCGTCACCGAGATGGCCGACGTCTGCCGCGAGTTCGACATCGACGTCGTCGCCGGCCTCGACGCCCGCGGCTTCCTGCTCGGCTCCGCGGTCGCCCTGCAACTCGGTGTCGGTGTGCTCGCGCTGCGCAAGGCGGGCAAGCTCCCGTCGCCGGTGTTCCACCAGGACTACGCCCTGGAGTACGGCACCGCCGCCCTGGAGATCCCCTCGGAGGGCCTCGACGTGCACGGACGCCGCGTCCTGCTCGTCGACGACGTGCTCGCCACCGGCGGCACGCTGGTCGCCGCACGTGCCCTGCTGGACAAGGCCGGCGCGATCACCGTGGGTGTCGCCGTGGCCCTGGAGGTCCCGGAACTGCAGGGTGCGAAACGTTTGGGGGACCTTCCGTTGTACGTGGTTTCCCGCGGACAGTAGGCTTGTCGTTCACACGCTGCACACAGTAGGGAAACGGTGAGGCATGACGAACGAGAAGAACTCGCTGTGGATGGCCGCGCGTATCGCGCGCAGCCTCACCGGCAAGAGCAGGATCAACCCCGTGCTGGGGCCGCTGATCGCCGTGCACCGGCGCTACCACCCCAAGGCCGACGTCGAGATCCTCAGCCGCGCCTACACCACCGCAGAACGCCTGCACTCCGGGGTGCTGCGTAAGTCGGGGGAGCCCTACATCACCCACCCGCTTGCCGTGGCGACCATCGCCGCGGAGATCGGCATGGACACCACCACGCTGGTCGCCGCGCTGCTGCACGACACGGTCGAGGACACCGACTACTCCCTCGACGACCTCACCGCCGACTTCGGCGCCGAGGTCACCCAGCTGGTGGACGGGGTGACCAAGCTGGACAAGGTCGCCCTGGGTTCCGCGGCCGAGGCCGAGACGATCCGCAAGATGATCGTGGCCATGGCCCACGACCCGCGCGTGCTGGTGATCAAGGTCGCCGACCGGCTGCACAACATGCGCACGATGCGTTTCCTGCCGCCGGAGAAGCAGGCCAAGAAGGCCCGGCAGACCCTGGAGGTCATCGCACCGCTGGCGCACCGCCTGGGCATGGCCACGATCAAGTGGGAGCTGGAGGACCTGTCCTTCGCGATCCTGTACCCGAAGAAGTACGAGGAGATCGTCCGGCTCGTCGCCGACCGTGCGCCCAAGCGTGACCAGTACCTGGCGAAGGTCATCAACGACATCCAGTCCACGCTGCGCGACTCGCACATCACCGCCGAGGTGGTGGGCCGGCCGAAGCACTACTGGTCGATCTACCAGAAGATGATCGTGCGCGGCCGCGACTTCGACGAGATCTTCGACTTGGTGGGCATCCGCATCCTCGTCGACGAGATCCGCGACTGCTACGCCGCCGTCGGCGCGGTGCACTCGCAGTACCAGCCGATGCCCGGCCGGTTCAAGGACTACATCTCCCAGCCGCGCTTCGACGTGTACCGCTCGCTGCACACCACGGTCATCGGGCCGGACGCCAAGGTGCTGGAGGTGCAGATCCGTACCCACGAGATGCATTACCAGGCGGAGTACGGCATCGCCGCCCACTGGCGCTACAAGGAGACCAAGGGCTCGCACAAGGGCGACGCCGCCGAGGTCGACCAGATGGCGTGGATGCGTCAGCTGCTCGACTGGCAGAAGGAGGCCGCGGACCCCAACGAGTTCCTGGACTCGCTGCGCTACGACCTCTCGACGACCCAGATCTTCGTGTTCACCCCCCGTGGCGACGCGGTGACACTGCCCACGGACGCCACCCCGGTGGACTTCGCCTACGCGGTGCACACCGAGGTCGGCCACCGGTGCATCGGTGCGAAGGTCAACGGCAAGCTGGTCGCGTTGGAGTCGCCGCTCAAGACCGGCGACAAGGTGGAGATCTTCACCTCGAAGGACTCGACCGCGGGTCCGTCGAAGGACTGGGAGAAGTTCGTGGTCTCCCCGCGGGCGCGTAACCGCATCCGCACCTGGTTCAACAAGGAGCGCCGCGAGGAGACCCTGGAGAAGGGCAAGGAGGCTCTGGCGGCCGAGGCGCAGCGTACGGGTATCCCGTTGCAGCGTCTGGTGACGGCCACGGCGTTGCGCACGGTGGCTACGCAGCTCTCCCGCGATTCCGTGGACGACCTGTACGACGCCATCGGCAAGGGCGGGGTCACCGCCGGGCATGTGGTCCACATGCTGCAGGACATCTACCAGGGCGACGCCGACGAGGACGACCAGCCGGTCGCCCCGGCCCCCGCGGTGCGTCGCACGACCCCGCAGCAGCAGGTCCAGTCCGGCCGTGGTGACGGCTCCGGTGTGCTGGTGCAGGGCAACTCGGATTTCTCGGCGAAGCTCGCCAAGTGCTGTACCCCGGTGCCCGGCGACGAGATCTTCGGCTTCATCACCAAGGGTGGAGGGGTGTCGGTGCACCGTACGGACTGCACCAACTCCGAGAAGCTGCACTCAGAGCCGGAGCGCCTCATCGACGTGGCGTGGGCCTCGGACGTGCGCGACGCGGTCTTCGTGGTCACCCTGCAGATCGAGGGCCTGGACCGCACGGGCCTGCTCAGCGAGGTCACTCGTGTGGTCAGTGAACAGAAGGTGCCGATCATCGCCACGAGCACTCACGTGGCGGAGGACCGGGTGGCGATGTGCCGGTTCACCTTCGAGGTGTCGGACACCAAGCAGCTGGGTTACCTGATGAACCAGCTGCGCAACGTGGAGGGCGTCTACGACGTCTACCGCGTCACCACCGGGGGGTAGGACGCGCCGACGGCGCGACCTACCGGACGCGGGGTGTCAGGCGACCGTGGCGCTCTCGATGCGGACCTCGTCGACGGGCTCGCCGTCGCCGCCGGTGTCCTCGTGCTGACCCTCGTTCTCCTCGATGATGGAGTCCAGGGTGCTCAGCCCGTCCTCGGAGATGGTGCCGAAGATGGTGTAGTCGTTGGGCAGCTGGGTCTCGTCGTCGACGAGGAAGAACTGGGAGCCGTTGGTGTTCTCGCCGCTGTTGGCCATCGCGAGCACGCCGCGCTTGTACTGGCCCTCCTCCTCGACCGGCTCGCCGTCCTCGTTCCAGACGGGGTACTCGTCGGGGAAGGAGTAGCCGGGGCCGCCGGAACCGTCACCGGCAGGGTCACCGCACTGCAGGATCTTCATGGAGTCGCTGACGACCACGCGGTGGCAGGTGGTGTCGTTGTAGAAGTCCTCCGAGGCGAGGTGCTCGAAGCTGGTGGCGGCACAGGGGGCCTGGCCGTAGTCCAGGGTCACGCCGATGTCGCCCTTGTTGGTGGCCAGGGTGACGTCCGAGGTGCCGTCCGTGCGCAGGTCGTCGGCACTGGGCACGGAGACCTCCTTGGCGGCGTCGCCGGACTCGTTGTAGGCGCACTCCTGCGGGGCCGAGGCCTCCTCGGTCTCCGGGGTGCTCGGGGCGGAGCTCTGGCCGTCGGCGAGGTTCTCCTGGTCGTCTTCGTCGCCGCCACCGGCCGTGGCGGCGATGTAGATGCCGCCGACCAGGGCGACGAGCACGACCAGGGTGGCCAGCGTGACGCCGAGGGGGCGCAGCTTTTCGCGCCGTGCCCTCGACTTCAGTTCCTTGTCGAGATTCTTGAGTGCCGCGTCGCGGCGGGAGGAGTTGTCGGACAAAGCTCCGTGGCCTTTCCCTCGGGGATGGTCGTGATCGGATGTGATCGGTCGTGATCGACTGCCCCATTGTTCCACCCCGCACCTGCTTACTCCAGCAGCACGCCACCTTGTCGCCTGTGAATCTGCCCCGGGATCCACCTCGCCGGTGAATCCGGGCCGCGCCGGACGGTAGGGTGGCGGCCATGGCGAACCTCACCGTGGAAGTATTGCCCACCGGCCCGTTCGAGACGAACTGCCTGCTCCTGCACGACGGGGCCGAGGCCACCGTCGTGGACCCGGGGATGGGGGCCGCGGCACTGATCGAGCAGGCCGTGGCGGAGAAGGGGCTGCGGGTCACGCAGATCGTGCTGACCCACGGTCACATCGACCACGTCCGCGACCTGCCTTCGGTGCAGGCCACCTACGCCGTGGCGTCCCACATGCACCCGGCGGACAACGTCTTCCTGCAGCGCGAGGTGCTCGACGCGATGGGACCGTCCGGCGAGGCGCACGACGTGGCCACGATGGAGACCCCGGAGGTCCCCACGCCCGTCGCCGACGGCGACGTGCTGGACATCTGCGGGGTGGGGTTCACCGCCCACCACATGCCCGGGCACTCGCCGGGCTCGGTGATGTTCCGCAGCGAGGTCGAGGGCCAGGGCCTGATCCTCGGCGGCGACGTGCTCTTCCGCGGAGGGGTGGGACGCACCGACCTGCCGTTCTCCGAGCCGGCGGTGATGGTCGACAGCCTGCGCCGCCTGGTGGAGACCTTCGACGGGGAGGACACCGTGGTGCCCGGTCACGGCCCGGCGACGACGGTGGGCACGGAGAAGGAGCAGAACGGCTTCCTGCAGGGGGTCGTGTGAGCCGACGGCCGGGTCGCTATAGTTGACCCCCGTGAGTGACTCCAGCAGCACCGGTTCCACCGGACAGGTCCAATCGTTCGCCGGCCCCAAGGGGGTGCCGGACTACGTGCCCCCGGCATCCGCGGCGTTCCATGCTGTGCGCAGCACGTTCGAGGAGGTCATCCACAAGTCCGGCTACGGCCACATCGAACTGCCGGTCTTCGAGGAGACCGCCCTGTTCGCCCGCGGGGTGGGGGAGTCCACGGACGTGGTCTCCAAGGAGATGTACACCTTCGAGGACCGTGGTGGCCGCTCGGTGACCCTGCGTCCGGAGGGCACCGCCGGGGTGATGCGTTCGGTGATCGAGCACAACCTCGACCGCGGCCAGCTTCCGGTGAAGCTGACCTACTCCGGCCCGTTCTTCCGCTACGAGCGTCCGCAGGCGGGACGCTACCGCCAGCTCCAGCAGGTCGGCGTCGAGGCGATCGGCGTCGACGACCCCACGTTGGACGCCGAGGTCGTGGCCATGGCCGACCGCTGTTACCGCGCGCTCGGGCTCTCGGACTTCCGCCTTGAACTCTCCACGCTGGGCGACGAGACCTGCCGCCCGCAGTACCGCGCGAAGCTGCAGGAGTTCCTCTTCGCCCTGCCGTTGGACGAGGAGACCCGTCGACGTGCCGAGATCAACCCGCTGCGCGTGCTCGACGACAAGCGCCCGGAGGTCCGCGAGATGATGGCGGACGCCCCGTTGATGCCGGACAACCTGTCCGACGCGGCCCGGGAGCACTTCGAGACCGTGACCGGCACCCTCGACGACATGGGCGTGTCCTACACCCTGAACCCCCGCCTCGTGCGCGGGCTGGACTACTACACCAAGACCTGCTTCGAGTTCGTCCACGACGGACTCGGCGCGCAGTCCGGCATCGGCGGGGGAGGACGCTACGACGGCCTGATGGCCCAGCTGGGCGGCCAGGACCTCTCCGGCATCGGGTTCGGTCTCGGCGTGGACCGCACCGTGCTCGCCCTGGAGGCCGAGGGTGTCTCGCCGACGACGGGACGCCGTGTCGACGTCTACGGCGTGCCGATGGGTGCCGACGCGAAGCGTCGGATGGCGGTGGTCGTCGACCGGCTGCGCCGCGCCGGCGTCAGCGCCGACATGTCCTACGGCGACCGTGGTCTCAAGGGCGCGATGAAGGGCGCGGACCGGGCGGGCGCCCTCTTCGCTCTGGTCCTGGGCGACAACGAGCTCCGGGACGGCACCGTGGTGTTGCGCGACCTGTCGACCCGTCAGCAGACCGAGGTCGCGGTAGAGGATGTGGAGCAGGTTGTGACCAGGGCATTAGCGGAAGTAACCGCCTGATCTTGCTCTGACCTTAGCCTCTCCTCAACCGGGGGTGGCGGGTGCTCCGATGGGCTAGTCTTGTCTCTGAATCCTGAAAGTTACATTCAGGCGCAGAGACCTCACACTGAGCCCAGAGGAGTATTTTCATGGAAGAATCTGAGTCCCCGGGAGGCGGGGAGTCAACGACGGCAGCACGCAGTTCACCGGTCAACTGGCCGGTGTTTATTGTGTCCGCCGGACTGATGGTCGCCTTCGTGGTCTGGGCCTGGCTGGCCCCGGACTCCGCGGACAACGTGATCAACACGGTCAAGGAGTGGGTCTCCACCAACCTGGGCTGGTACTACGTGTTGACCGCCGGGGTGGTGGTGGTCTTCGTCCTGGTGATCGCGTTTCGCCGCGTGGGCAACACCAAGATCGGCCCGGACCACTCGCAGCCACGGTTCGGGATGTTCACCTGGGGCGCAATGCTCTTCGCCGCCGGCATCGGTGTGGACCTGATGTTCTTCGGCGTCTCGGGCCCCGCGACGAACTACCTCACCCCGCCGGAGACCGCCGAGCTCTCCGACGAGGCCGCCCGCATGGCCCCGCTGTGGACGATGTTCCACTACGGCATCCCGGGCTGGGCGATGTACGCCCTGATGGGGATGGCCTTCGGCCTGTTCGCCTACCGCTACCACATGCCGCTGAGCATCCGCTCGGCCCTGGCCCCGGTCTTCGGACGCCGCATCCACGGCGCGATCGGCCACGGCGTGGACATCGCCGCGGCCATCGGCACCGCCTTCGGCATCGCCGTCTCCCTGGGCATCGGCGTGGTGTTCCTGAACTACGGTCTCTCCGAGATCTTCGGGATCCCCACGAACACCGGCGTCCAGGTCGCCCTGATCGGCCTTTCCGTGCTGATCACCGTCATCTCCACGGTCTCCGGCGTGGACAAGGGCATCCGCCGGCTCTCCGAGCTCAACGTGTGGCTGGCCCTGGCGCTGATGGTGTGGATCGTGGTCATGGGCCGGACCGCCGAGCTGCTCAACGCCCTGGTGCAGAACCTCGGCGACTTCGTGGCCCGGTTCCCCTCGATGATCATGAACACCTTCGCCTACACCGACGGTGCCGCCGACTACCCGGCGGACCAGTGGCAGTCGGACTGGACACTGTTCTTCTGGGCCTGGTGGATCGCCTGGGCACCCTTCGTGGGCCTGTTCCTGGCCCGGATCTCGCGCGGACGCACCCTGCGCCAGTTCATCCTCGGCGTGCTCGTGATCCCCTTCGCCTTCATCGCGATCTGGATCTCGATCTTCGGCAACGCCGCCCTCGGCTTCTTCCGCGACGGCGACGAGGAGTTCCTGCAGACCGCGGTGGACACCCCGGAGTCCGGGTTCTTCCTGCTGCTGCAGCAGTACCCGGGATCGACCTTCGCGGTGGCCCTGGCCGTGCTGACCGGCCTGCTTTTCTACGTCACCTCGGCGGACTCCGGTTCGCTGGTGATGGCGAACATCACGTCCAAGCCCTCGGTGGAGGACGCGGACGGCCCGCCGTGGCTGCGGATCGTGTGGGCGGTGCTCACCGGTGCGCTGACGCTGGTGATGCTGCTCATCGGCGGTGTCTACACACTGCAGGCGGCGACGGTGCTCATCGGGCTGCCGTTCTCGGTGATCATGTACCTGCTGATGTTCAGCATCTGGCGGGTCCTGGGCGCCGAGGCCCACTGGTTGCAGTCCCGGGCGCTCTCCCTGCCCGGCGCGCTGTCCGACCGGGCGGGAACCCCGCAGCCGCGACTGGCGTGGCGCAACCGGCTCAAGCGCCGGATGAGCTTCCCCTCGGCGAAGGAGACCCAGGCCTACGTGGAGAGCACCGCGGCGCCGGCCATCACCGAGGTCGCCGAGGAACTGCGCGAACTCGGCCTGGACGTCTCGCTCACCCGCGACACACACCCGGAGCACCCGATCGACTTCGTCGACCTGCTGGTCCGGTTCCCGGGCCAGGACGACTTCAAGTACCAGGCGTACCCGGTGCCGGGGCAGGTGCCGAACTTCGCGGTGAACCTTAACGTGGACCACGACGTGTACTTCACGCTCGAGGTCTTCTCGGCGACCGGTTCACGCGGCCACAACATCCTCGGCTATTCGAAGGACCAGGTCATCTCGGATGTCCTGGACTCCTATGAGGTGCACGTGGAGTACATGTCCCTGACCGGTGACGGTGGTACCCCCACCGCCGACGCCCACGGCACGGCACCCTCGCTGTGGACCAACGACGACAACGACCCTGAACAGACAGGAAGAGAGAACAGCAATGACTGACACCATCCGGGACACCCCCCAGGACACCCCCTGGTCGCTGTACATCGACGGCGCCTGGACCGCCGCGGCCGACGGCGGCACCCGAACCGTGACCTGCCCGGCGGACGGCAGCGTCGTCGCCGTGGTCTCCGAGGCGACCTCCGCCGACACCGAGAAGGCCATCGCCGCGGCCCGACGGGCCTTCGACGCCGGCGAGTGGTCCTCCACCTCGGCTGCCTACCGTGGCGACCTGCTGCTCAAGGTCGCCGACGCCATGGCCGAGCGCAAGGACGAGTTCGCCCGCGCCGAGGCCCTGGACACCGGCAAGCGTCTGGTCGAGGCCGAGGGCGACATGGACGACATCATGAACTGCTTCCGGTTCTTCGGCAAGATCGCCGACCAGCACCCGGGCCGCATCATCGACGCCGGGGACGACTCGGTGATCTCCCGGGTCGTCTACGAGCCCGTCGGCGTGTGCGGGATGATCACCCCGTGGAACTTCCCGCTGCTGCAGGCCAGCTGGAAGATCGCCCCGGCGATCGCCGCCGGCAACACCTTCGTGCTCAAGCCCGCCGAACTGACCCCGCACACCGCCATCCTGATCATCGACGTGCTGGACAAGCTCGGGCTGCCCGCCGGTGTGGCCAACCTGGTGCTCGGCGCGGGTGCCGAGGCCGGTGCGCCGCTGTCGTCGCACCCGGACGTGGACATGGTCTCGTTCACCGGTGGTCTGGTCACCGGTCAGCGCATCGCCGCCGCCGCGGCCCCGTCCATCAAGAAGCTGGCCCTGGAGCTCGGCGGCAAGAACCCGAACGTGGTCTTCGCCGACGCCGACTTCGACGCCGCCGTGGACAACGCCCTCAACGCCGGTTTCCTGGACTCCGGCCTGGTCTGCTCGGCCGGCACCCGTCTGATCGTCGAGGAGAGCATCAAGGAGCGTTTCGTCGACGAGCTCGTCCGCCGTGCCGAGGGCATCGTGATGGGCGGTCCCTTCGACGAGGCCGCCGAGACCGGCCCGCTGATCTCGGTGGAGCACCGCGACAAGGTCACCGACTACGTCCGGCGTGGTGTGGAGGCCGGCGCGACCCTGCGCTGCGGCGGCCACTGGGGCGGCCCCGAGCTGGAGAAGGGCTGCTTCTACGCCCCGACGGTCCTCGACAACTGCACCGCGGAGAACCCCGCGGTCGTCGAGGAGGGCTTCGGCCCGGTCATCACCGTGGAGACCTTCACCACGGAGGCCGAGGCCATCGCCACGGCAAACCACACCGAGTACGGCCTGGCCGGCGCGGTGTGGACCAGCGATCGGGGAGTGGCGAACCGGGTCTCCCGGGCGCTGCGCCACGGCACGGTGTGGATCAACGACTACCACCCCTACGTCCCCCAGGCGGAGTGGGGCGGCTTCAAGGCCTCCGGCACCGGACGCGAGCTCGGCCTGGCCGGACTCGAGGAGTACCGCGAGGCCAAGCACGTCTACGAGAACACCGAGCCGGCCGCGACCGGCTGGTTCCCCCAGAAGTAGTACCCCGTCAGCAGTACCTGACTGTTCACCTGAATTCATGGAACACATGAGGAGTGGAGAAGACATGCGAGACAACTACGACTACATCGTCATCGGTGCAGGTTCCTCGGGCGCCGTGGTGGCGTCCCGGCTCAGCGAGGACCCGGAGGTCACCGTCGCCCTGATCGAGGCCGGCCCCACCGATGTCGACAAGCCAGAGATCCTGAACCTCGCCGAGTGGCCCGGACTGCTGGAGTCCGGCTACGACTGGGACTACCCGATCGAGCCGCAGCAGCACGGCAACTCCTTCATGCGCCACGCGCGTGCGAAGGTGCTCGGCGGCTGTTCCTCGCACAACTCGTGCATCGCCTTCCACACCCCGGCCCAGGACCTGGACCACTGGGTGAGCCTGGGTGCGGCCGGCTGGGACTCCGAGAGCGTCCTGCCGCTGATCAAGCGCCTGGAGACCAATGACCGTGAGGGCGACAACCACGGCCACGACGGCCCCGTCCGTCTGCGCTCGGTGCCGCACCGCGACCCGGTGGGCACGGCGATCATCGAGGCCTGCGAACAGCAGGGCCTGCCGAACACGCCTTTCAACGAGGGCACCACCGTCAACCACGGTGCGGACTGGTTCCAGATCAACGCCACCGACGAGAACGTGCGTTCCTCGTCCTCGGTGTCCTACCTGCACCCGGTCATGGAGCGCGAGAACCTGGACATCCTGACCGACCGTCAGGTCTCCCGGATCCTGTTCAGCGAGACCACCGACGGCGAGGGCGGGCAGCCCACGGCCACCGGCATCGAGTACCTGGACAACCCCTTCGGACGGCTCAAGACCCTGGACGCCAACCGTGAGGTCATCCTCTCCGCCGGCGCGATCGACAGCCCGAAGCTGCTCATGCTCTCCGGCATCGGCCCGGCCGAGCACCTCGCCGAGGTCGGCGTGGAGACCCTGGTCGACGCCCCCGGCGTCGGCGAGCACCTGCAGGACCACCCGGAGGCCGTGATCTCCTGGGAGTCCAAGGTCCCGATGACCCGTGACGCCACACAGTGGTGGGAGATCGGGATCTTCGACAAGGTCGACGAGGGCGGTGCCGACGGCCTGGACCTGCCGGACCTGATGATGCACTACGGTTCGATGCCCTTCGACATGCACACACGTCGTCAGGGCTACCCGACCGCGGACGAGGCGTTCTGCCTGACGCCGAACATCACCCACGCCAAGGCCCGCGGCACGGTGCGGCTGCGGACCTGCGACTTCCGCGACAAGCCGATGGTCGACCCGCGGTACTTCACCGACGAGGAGGGCTACGACATGCACATCGCCGTGGAGGGCATCAAGCTCGCCCGCGAGATCGTCGCCCAGCCGGCCATGGCCGAGTACGCCGGCCGGGAGCTCTTCCCGGGTACCGAGGTGCAGTCGGACGAGGACATCGCCGACTACGTGGCCAAGACGCACAACACCGTCTACCACCCGGCCGGCACGGTGCGCATGGGTGCCGTGGACGACGTCATGTCGCCGCTGGACCCGGAGCTGCGCGTCAAGGGTGTCTCCGGGCTGCGCGTCGTCGACGCCTCGGTGATGCCGCAACTCACCGCGGTCAACCCCAACATCAGCTGCATGCTGATCGGGGAGCGCGCCTCGGACCTGATCCGCGGCAACTGATCAGCATCCGATCGGCGAGGGGAGTCCTCAGCGCCTGAAGTCCTGGGCGCAGGACTCCATCGTGCCGTTGTCGTAGCCGGTAGTGAACCACTGCTGGCGCTGCTCGGATGAGCCGTGGGTCCAGGCGTCCGGGTTGACCTGGCCGCCGCCGGCGGACTGGATGGCGTCGTCGCCGATCGCCTGGGCGGAGGTGATGGCCTGGTTGACCTGCTCGGGGGTGACGGGGTCGAGCACGGCGTCCTCGCCCTTGTCGGCGTGGGCGGCCCAGACACCGGCGTAGCAGTCGGCCTGCAGCTCCATCTTCACCGCATTGGAGTCCTCGCCGGGGTCGTCGTAGTCAGACAGCCCCAGGTTCCCCTCCAGGTTCTGGATGTGGTGGCCGAACTCGTGGGCGACCACGTACATCTGCGCGAACGGGCCGTCGGAGCCGCCCATCTGGCGCAGCTGGGTGAAGAAGTCGTCACCGATGTAGACGGTCTGGTCGCCGGGGCAGTAGAACGGGCCGGTCTGGGCCGTCGAGGCCGTACCGCACCCGGTGTTGACCTGCCCGTCACCGATGACCAGGCCGGGTTCGGTGTAGCGGATGCCCGCCTGCTCGGGGAGCAGACCGGACCACACGGCGTCCAGGGAGATGGCGGTGCCCTCGATGCGGCAGTCGTCGTAGGTGTTGGCGTCCTCCACCGTGGTGCAGTGCTCCAGGTTCCCGCCATCGGTGCGCGTGGCACCGGAGGTTCCATCGGAGCCGCCGAACATGCCGGCACCACCGTTGGCGAAGAAGATCACCGCGGCGACGACGATGATCCCCGGAAGCCCGAAGCGCCGTCCGACACGGCTCATCAGGATCATGCCGAGGATACCGCCGCCCCGGTTGCCCCCGTTGTTACCCCCGCCGAGGCCGAAGCCTCCGCCACCACCGCTGCTGCCGCCCGAGCGGGCGCGACCGCCCATCCCGGACAGGTTGTTGTTGAACGACATGGTGGAAGTGTAGCGGGACCGGGGTGTCAGTCGGTCACCGTGAACTCCACGGTGTCCTGGAACTCCTCGCCGTGGCGGTCGGTGCCGGTGACCACGGCGGTGTGCCGGCCGACCTCCAGGTCGGCGGGCAGGGAGGTCCGCCACAGGTGCGGGCTCGCCTGGGCCACGTTGCCGGTGGAGCTGAGGTTGTGGGTGGCAGAGACGGTCTCGGTGTACTCCCACCCCTTGTTGAGGGGTTCCCCCTCGGCCGGCTGGGTCAGCTCGGCGTCCTGCGGCTCGGAGTCGTCGATGCTCACGGTGACGGAGGCGTCGGTGGAGCCGTTGAAGAAACTGCTCGACAGGTAGCTCTCGCCGCCCTCGACGTCGGCCTTGGAGACCTCGCGCGGGTCGATCGGCTCGACCTTTGCGTCCTCGCCCTTGGCCTCCGCGGCGGCGACCCAGGAGCGCCAGGTGGGGGAGTTGACACCGGTGAGGAACTGGTGGGAGGGGTCCTCGTTGCGCACGGTGTAGTACTCGCTGCGCTGTCCGCCGGAGAACTGCATGGTCAGCACTCCCGGCTCGGCGGCGTCCTGGGTGTAAGCGTAGGGCACGCCGTTGTCGTTGAGCTCCCCGGAGTACCAGTCGCCGGAGACCGCACCGGCGACGATCTGGTCGTTGGGCAGTTCCTCGATCGGGCTCTCGTCGTAGGTGGCCCACTCCTCGCGGCGTTCCCCGGCGAGCAGGGTCTCGCGGGTGTGGGTGTGGCCGCCGACGGTGACGGCGTCGGGACGCTCGGCGAGCACGTCGTAGAGCTCCGCGGCGTTGTCGGTGACGACCTCGGCGTAGTTGACGATCGGGGCGTGGGCCGCGATCACGACCTGACGGTCGTCGGGCACGGTGGCCAGGTCGTTTCGCAGCCAGCGCAGCTGCTCGTCCGAGATGCGCTCGTCGTAGCCACCGTTGCCGGAGCCGTCGTCGCCGTTGTAGTCGATGTTGTCGAGGGCGACGATGTGCACGTCGCCGACGTCGTAGGAGTAGTAGGGGGAGCCGAAGTCACGCCGGTAGGTGTCGGTGGCGTTGATGTCGCTGTCGGCGTCGTAGTCGATGTCGTGGTTGCCGGGCAGGGCGCGGACCGGGCCGTTGGCGTCCGCGTAGAGGCCCTTGAGGTCCGGGTTGAGGCTGAGGTCGTCGCCGACGTTGTCGCCGAGCAGCAGGATGCCGCAGCCGGCGTAGTCGTCGCGTGCGGCCAGGTCGGCCGGGGCACCCTTGGCGGCGTAACCGACCTCGGTCTTGTCGTAGGTCTGGGTGTCGGCGGCGATAGCGCAGTTCTGGGCGCTCGAGGCGGTGGCCTCGGACTTCGCCAGGGGGAAGTTCACCGCGTCCGGCACCGGGCCGGTGGGCTCGAGTCCGCCGTACTTCAGGTCGGGGGAACCCTCGGGGTAGTGCTCGTAACTGAACTGGGCGAAGTTGGAGGAGTCGACCGGGACCTGCCAGCCGGAAGGCTGGGTGACGGTGACGGACATGTTGTCGCGGACCGGAAGGCTGTAGTTGCCGTCCTCGTCGGTGGTGACCACGTCGATGCCGTTGGAGACGCTCACCCCGGCGACGCCGTCCTCGTCGCCGCCGAGGGAGGAGTCACGGTCGGCGTCGTCGAAGACCCGGCCGGTGATGGTCTCGGCGGTATCGGCGGCACTGTCGTCGCCACGCAGTACCTCGACGGATCCTTCGTAGAGGCCGTCGTTGGTGGTGGGGGCTTCGTCGGGGGCCGCGGCATCCGAGGAGCCCGAGGAGCTGGAGAGGGACGGCCCGTCGGAGAAGGACGAGGTGTCGGCGTCCGGCAGTGCGTCCTGTCCTGCGGCGGGTGCCGCGGTGGCGAGGGTGGTGGACAGGGCGGTCAGCAGGACGGTGGAGAGTGCGATCCCGGTGCGCGACCGGAACGGCTGTCGAGACATGGTGGGGGTGCTCCCTGGGATGTTGGATCATGAGGGGTGTGAAGCCACGGGTTAGGCCGTGCCTCTGGGAGCGTAGGGCGTGGGGTTGTTGCCGCGGTGGCCTCGACGTGACACCGGGGTGAACAGCTGTGGGCGGGAGGGTTGCCGGCCCGGCGGGTTGGGGCGCAGGGGAGGCGCGGGACGCCTGTGGCTGCGGTCCGGGGTGAGGAAGGCTATACTTCGTTTCATAATTGTCGGGATGTGGGCATAGGAACTGGCTTCACCCCGACAAAGCAACCCCGACGCACAGGAGAACCGGAAGAACATGGACTACATCGCACTCGCGCAGCAGGCTCTCGACGCAGGCGACTGGGCCGCCTACAACCACTGGGACATCGCCCAGCAGGTGTACGACGCCACCCTCGGCCGCTTCGACTGGAGCGGCGTCGGCGCCTGAGTGTGCCCCCCTTCCTGACCGTGCCACCTCCTGGTCATGCCCGGCAGGGGCGCGGTCAGATCACGTCTGCGGCCTTCAGGTCGCTGCCCAGACGGGCGAGCAGTAGTCCGATCACCGCGAGCATGCTGATGCCCAAGCACGCCATGCCGCTGACCCAGGACGCCTCGGTGTCGGTGGCCAGCCCGTACACCAGTGCCACCACGGCTATGACCGTGGAGAACAGCAGCACGATCTGGCTCGTCAGCCAGAACAGGCGGTAGGGGTCGCGGGAGTCCAGGGGGGTGACCACGGTGTCCTCGACCGTCAGCTGGTCGGCGATGCCGTCGGAGTCGGGGTGGCGGTGGGCCCCGGCGCCCTGTCCTGCGGCGCCCGGTGTGTTGGGGTCCTGCTGTGTCATCTCAGGTGTCCTTTCGTCGTCGATCGGATCTCGACCGTTGCCCTCCAGCATGCCACCGTTGTTCCGCCCGCGACGGAGGGGTAGTACACTGGGCCGCTGATATCGGGCTACCTCCGGCACCACCGTGCCGACGAGTAGCCTCCCCGAACAATCCGAAAGGACTACGCGACGTGCTGCGGACCCATCTTTGTGGTGACCTTCGCTCAGACCACATCGGCGAGGAGGTCACCCTCACCGGATGGGTCTCCCGTCGACGGGACCACGGTGGAGTGATCTTCATCGACCTGCGCGACCGTTCCGGACTCGCCCAGGTGGTGTTCCGTGAGAGTGATGTCGCCGAGCGCGCCCACGCACTGCGCAGCGAGTACTGCCTGCGTGTCACCGGTGTGGTCGAGGGGCGCCCCGAAGGCTCGGAGAACCCGAACCTGGCCTCCGGCGCCATCGAACTCAACGTCTCCGGCCTGGAGATCCTCAACGAGTCCGCGGCCCTGCCGTTCCAGATCGACGACTCCGCCAGCGGCGGAGAGGTTGGCGAGGAGACCCGTCTGAAGTACCGCTACCTGGACCTGCGCCGGGACAACCAGGCCCGTGCCCTGCGCCTGCGCTCCAAGGTGAACGCCGCAGCCCGCAACGTGCTGGTCGACCAGGACTTCACCGAGATCGAGACGCCCACCCTCACCCGCTCCACCCCGGAGGGTGCACGCGACTTCCTGGTGCCGGCGCGTCTGCGCCCCGGTAACTTCTACGCCCTGCCGCAGTCCCCGCAGCTGTTCAAGCAGCTGCTCATGGTCTCCGGCATGGAGCGCTACTTCCAGATCGCGCGCTGCTACCGCGACGAGGACTTCCGTGCCGACCGTCAGCCGGAGTTCACCCAGCTCGACGTGGAGATGAGCTTCGTCGACCAGGAGGACGTCATCGCCCTGGCCGAGCAGATCCTCGCCGCGGTGTGGAAGGAGATCGGCTACGAGATCACCGGGCCGATCCCGCGGATCACCTACGCCGACGCGATGCGCCGCTACGGTTCGGACAAGCCGGACCTGCGTTTCGACATCGAGATCACCGAGTGCGCGGAGTTCTTCGAGAACACCTCCTTCCGCGTGTTCAAGTCCGACTACGTCGGTGCCGTGGTCATGGACGGCGGTGCCTCGCAGGCCCGTCGTACCCTCGACGCCTGGCAGGACTGGGCCAAGCAGCGCGGCGCCAAGGGTCTGGCCTACATCCTCGTCGGCGAGGACGGCACCCTGTCCGGCCCCGTCGCCAAGAACATCACCGAGGAGGAGCGTGCCGGCATCGCCGAGCACGTCGGCGCCAAGCCCGGCGACTGCATCTTCTTCGCCGCCGGCGACGTGAAGTCCTCCCGCGCATTGCTCGGCGCGGCCCGTGGCGAGATCGCCGAGCGCCTCGGCCTGATCAAGGACGGCGACTGGGCCTTCACCTGGGTCGTCGACGCCCCGATGTTCGAGCCGGCCGCCGACGCGACCGCCTCCGGCGACGTGGCCCTGGGCCACTCCGCCTGGACCGCGGTGCACCACGCGTTCACCTCCCCGAAGCCGGAGTGGATCGACAACTTCGACGACAACCCGGGCGAGGCCACCGCCTACGCCTACGACATCGTCTGCAACGGCAACGAGATCGGCGGCGGGTCGATCCGTATCCACCGTCGCGACATCCAGGAGCGTGTCTTCGCGGTCATGGGCATCACCGAGGAGGAGGCGCGCGAGAAGTTCGGCTTCCTGCTCGACGCCTTCGCCTTCGGCGCCCCGCCGCACGGCGGTATCGCCTTCGGCTGGGACCGTATCGTCTCGCTGCTCGGCGGCTACGACTCCATCCGTGACGTCATCGCCTTCCCGAAGTCCGGCGGCGGCATCGACCCGCTGACGGACGCCCCGGGCGAGATCACCGCGCAGCAGCGCAAGGAGTCCGGGATCGACGCCAAACCCAAGAAGAACGCCTGAGTCCTTCGCACATGGAGGGACGTCCGAGAGAGGACATCGACGTGCTGAGTATCGACGACGCGCTGGAGAGTGCGGCACACCTGCTGGGGAACCGTTTCGGCGGCACCCCGGAACTGACCCACCCGGAGAACCTCGGTGGGAGCGGGGATTCCCTGGTCGTGCGGGTGCGGGTGTCGCCGAACCCGTTCCTCCAGGAGCGCACCGTCGTGATCAAGCAGCTTCCGCCGGTCACCTCGCGTGGCGACGACTCCGAGGCGATCTCGGCGATGGTCCGCGAGGTGGTGGCCTACCAGTACACCAACACGCTGGCCGAGGAGCACCGTCCGGGCCCGCAGCTGCTGGCCCACGACATCGACACCCGCATCATGGTGCTCTCCGACCTCGGTGACGGACGCAACTATTCCGACATCCTCACCATGGCCGACGAACCGGAGCGCGCCGCGGCCCTGCGCAAGCTGGGCCGGGCGTTGGGACGCATGCACGTCGCGACCGCCGACGGGCAGGAGGCCTTCGACACGCTCAACCGTCGTCAGCACTCCCGCCACAACCTCCCGGCCTCCGGTGTCACCGACCGTGACGTGGACGTCGCCGCTCTGGTGGAGCAGGGCCTGGACCTGCTGCGTCGCAGCGGGGTGACGGTGGACCCCACCGTGGAGGCGCTCGCCCACGAGGCAGGGGCGCGTCAGTCCCGCAGCCGGGTGCAGGCGTTCACCCCCTTCGACCTGACCCCGGACAACATCATGCTGGCCGACTCGGTGGTCTTCCTGGACTACGAGTGGGCGGGTTTCCGCGACATCGTCTCCGACGTCGCCTGCGTGATCGCCGGGTTCCCCCACGACATCACCACCCCGCTGCTGGACCCCGAGGAACTCCGCGAGTTCATCGAGTCCTGGTCCTCGGAGGTCTCCGTGGTGTGGCCTGCCGTGCGTGAGGAGGGGCGCCTGGAGAAGGCGCTGATGGCGTCGTTGGTCGGCTGGGCGCTGATGAGCCTGTCGTTGCTCTACCACGGCACCCTGGCGGTCATCGAGACCTCCGCATCGGCGGCCGAGGGCGCCCGTCGTCTCGACCTGATGCCCCGTGAGCACCTCGCCGACCTGGCGACCACGGTGGAGGCGGTGCGCCGCTTCGCCGAGCGTCACGACGTCGACGAGAGCTTCCCGGCCGTGCGCGACTTCGCCGCCGAGCTGCTCACCACCCTGGCCAAGCTCGGGGCGCAGCCGCAGATTCGATGACTGACGGCGACGGACTTTTCGAGGTCCCTGGCGGGAGCCCCGAGGCCGCGGATAACCCTGGGGCCTCCGGGGCCGGCATCCCGTCGCGGTCGGCGGACTCCTACTTCCACCCCGGGGCGCACGCGCCCTTGGCGGTGCGCATGCGTCCGCGCTCCCTCGACGAGGTCGTCGGCCAGTCCCACGTGCTCGGCGACAACTCCCCGCTGCGCCGTCTGATCGACGGCCGCGGGGACTCCTCGGTCATCCTCTACGGCCCACCCGGCACGGGCAAGACCACGGTGGCCTCCCTGGTCGCCGGGGCGTCCGGCCGGCGTTTCGAGGCGCTCTCGGCGCTCAACGCCGGGGTCAAGGAGGTCCGTTCGGTCATCGACAACGCCCGTCGCCTGCTCACCCACGGTGAGTCGACGGTGCTGTTCATCGACGAGGTCCACCGGTTCTCCAAGACCCAGCAGGACGCACTGCTGGGCGCGGTGGAGAACCGCACGGTGCTGCTCGTCGCGGCGACGACTGAGAACCCGAGCTTCTCGGTGGTCTCACCGCTGCTGTCACGTTCGCTGCTGGTGCAGCTCAAGCCGTTGCAGGACGCCGACGTCGCCATGCTGCTCACCCGGGCCACGACCGACCGCCGCGGCTACGGTGGCGCGGTCACCCTGGCCGACGACGCCCGTGACCTGCTCGCCGCCCTCGCGGCCGGGGATGCCCGCCGTGGTCTGACCTACCTCGAGGCCGCCGTCGAGGGACTCGGGGACCTTGGTGGGAACGGAACGACCGACACAGACGCGCCCAGCCTCCTGACCGCCGAGGACGTCCGGGCGTCCACCGACCGCGCGGTGGCGCGCTACGACCGCGACGGCGACCAGCACTACGACATCACCAGTGCCTTCGTGAAGTCGTTGCGCGGCTCGGACCCGGACGCCGCGCTGCACTACCTGGCCCGCATGATCGACGCGGGGGAGGACCCCCGCTTCATCGCCCGCCGACTGGTGGTGCACGCCTCCGAGGACGTCGGCATGGCCGACCCCACGGCCCTGCAGGCGGCGATCGCCGCGCACCAGGCGGTGAGCTTCATCGGCATGCCCGAGGGACGCATCCCGCTGGCGCAGGCGACGGTGCACATCGCCACCGCGGCGAAGTCGAACTCGGTGGTGCAGGGCATCGACGCCGCCCTCGCCGACGTCCGGGAAGGACGCGGCTCGGTGGTGCCGCCGCATCTGCGCGACGGGCACTACTCGGGGGCGGAGTCGCTCGGCAACGCCGTCGGCTACCGGTACCCGCACGACGACCCGCGCGGCGTCCTGCGCCAGGACTACCTGCCGGAGGACCTGGCGGAAGCCCGCTACTACCGGCCGACCGAGCACGGCCGTGAGCACACGCTCAAGCCCCGCCTGGAGACCCTGCGTGGCATCGTCCGGGGCAGCGGGTAGACTGTTTCCGGTTAAGGCAACACGTGTAAAACACCGCGTCGACGATTCAGCTATCAAGAAGGTTCCGAAACTGTGCAGACCCATGAGATCCGCGAGCGCTTTCTCTCCCACTTCGTGAAGCAAGGCCACACCGAGGTCCCCAGTGCCTCGTTGATCCTGGACGACCCGAACCTGCTGTTCGTCAACGCCGGCATGGTGCCGTTCAAGCCCTACTTCCTCGGTGAGCAGACGCCGCCGTCCTCGCGCGCCACCTCGATCCAGAAGTGCGTGCGCACCCTGGACATCGAGGAGGTCGGCATCACCACCCGCCACAACACCTTCTTCCAGATGGCCGGCAACTTCTCCTTCGGCGACTACTTCAAGCGCGAGGTCATCCACTTCGCCTGGGGCCTGCTGACCAACCCCGTCGCCGAGGGCGGCTTCGGCCTGGACCCCGACCGGCTGTGGCCCACCGTGTACCGGACCGACGACGAGGCCGCGGCGATCTGGCACGAGGAGATCGGTGTGCCCGCCGAGCGCATCCAGCGCCGCGGTGGCGAGGACAACTACTGGGACATGGGGGTGCCCGGCCCGGGCGGCCCGTGCTCGGAGATCTTCTACGACCGTGGCCCGGAGTACGGCGTCGACGGCGGCCCGGAGGCCGACGAAAACCGGTTCATCGAGATCTGGAACCTGGTCTTCATGCAGGACGTGCGCGGTGAGAAGAGCCCGAAGGAGGGCTTCGAACCCGTCGGTGAGCTGCCGCAGAAGAACATCGACACCGGCATGGGCATCGAGCGCGTCGCCTGCATCCTGCAGGGCGTGGAGAACGTCTACGAGACCGACCTGCTCGCCCCGGTGATCAAGGTCGCCGAGGAGCTCACCGGCGCCGTCTACGGTCTGGTGGAGAACTCGGTGGAGGACGTGCGTTTCCGCGTCATCGCCGACCACACCCGCACGGCCCTGATGCTCATCCTGGACGGCGTGACCCCCGGCAACGAGGGCCGCGGCTACATCCTGCGCCGTCTGCTGCGCCGCATCATCCGTTCGGCCCGGCTGCTGGGCGCCACCGGGGTGACCATGGAGCGCTTCATGGACACCGTGCGCACCACGATGACCCCGTCCTACCCGGAGATCACGGAGAACTGGGAGCGCATCCGCGCCGTCGCCGTGGGCGAGGAGACCGCCTTCCTGAAGACCCTGGAGTCCGGCACCCGCCTGTTCGAGGAGGCCGCGGCCAAGGTCAAGGCCCAGGGCCGGACCGAGCTCGACGGCGCCTCCGCCTTCACCCTGCACGACACCCACGGTTTCCCCATCGACCTGACCATCGAGATGGCCTCGGAGGAGGGACTGACCGTCGACAAGGACGGGGAGAACGGCTTCGACGCCCACATGGCCGAGCAGAAGGCCCGCGCCAAGGCCGACAGCCGGGCGAAGAAGCAGGTCCACGCCGACGTGTCGGTGTACCGCTCCTTCGTCGACAACCACCCCACGGTCTTCCTGGGCTACGACTTCACCGACGCCGAGGCCCACATCCTGGGCCTGGTCTCCGCCGGCACCCTGGTCGACCGCGCCCCGGAGGGCACCGAGGTCGAGGTCATCCTGGACCGCACCCCGTTCTACGCCGAGGCCGGCGGCCAGATGGCCGACCGCGGCACCCTCACCGGCCCCGGCGGGCTGGGCGAGGTCCGCGACGTGCAGAAGACCGGACGCAAGGTCTCGCTGCACCGCGTCGCCGTCACCGGCGGTGAGCTCGCCGTGGGCGACACCGTCTCCGCACACGTCGACCACGCGTGGCGCCACGCCGCACGCCAGGCGCACTCCGGCACCCACCTGATCCACGCCGCCCTGCGCGACGTGCTCGGGCCCACCGCGGTGCAGGCCGGTTCGATGAACAAGCCGGGCTACCTGCGCTTCGACTTCAAGTACGGCACCCAGCTCACCGACGACCAGCTGCGCCGCATCCAGGAGATCTCCAACGAGGCCGTGGACACCGACTACAAGGTCAACACCATCGAGACCAGCCTCGAGGAGGCCAAGGCGATGGGTGCGATGGCCCTGTTCGGTGAGAACTACGGTTCGCAGGTACGCGTCGTGGAGATCGGCGGACCGTTCTCCATCGAGCTGTGCGGCGGCATCCACGTCGACCACTCCTCCCAGGTCGGCCCGGTCACCATCCTCGGCGAGTCCTCCGTGGGCTCGGGCACGCGCCGTATCGAGGCCTACACCGGCATGGACTCGATGCGTTTCCTCGCCGGCCAGAACGCCGTCGCCGGCAGCCTGGCCTCGCGGCTGAAGGTCACCTCCGAGGACCTGCCGGAGCGCTTCGCCCAGATCAACGAGCGCCTGCAGGCGGCGGAGAAGCGGATCAACCAGTTCCGCACCGCCGAGCTGACCGCCAAGGTCGGCGACTACGTGCTGCAGGCCGTCACCGTTGACGGTGTGCGTGTGCTCGCCGCCCGTGTGGCCGACGGTATCGCCGGCGGCGACCTGCGCACCATCGCCAACGACGCCAAGGCCCGCTTCGGGTCCGAGCCGGCGGTCGTGCTCTTCGCCTCGGCGGACACCGAGTCCGGCAAGGTGCCGTTCATCGCCGCAGTCACCGACGCCGCCGTCGACCGTGGCCTGTCCGCCGGTGAGGTCGTCAAGGCCGTCGGCCCGCTGGTCGGCGGACGCGGCGGCGGCAAGCCGTCGATGGCGCAGGGCTCCGGCAACGACGCCTCCGGCATCGACGCCGCGGTCGCCGCGGTGCGTCCGCACGTCGAGTCGGTCCTCGCCGGCGGCAAGTGATGGAGGACGGGGACCCCGGGCGGGGACGCCGTCTGGGCCTGGACGTCGGCACGGTACGCATCGGCGTGGCCCTGTCCGACCCCGACGGCATCCTCGCCACCCCGCTGGAGACCGTCGCCGCGGAGAAGGGCAGCGGTCGGCGCCCCGGCAGCGAGTTCGCCCGCGTCCTCGAGCTCATCGAGGAGAATTTCGTGGTCGAGGTCGTCGTGGGGCTTCCGGTGACACTGCGCTCCAAGCGCACCGAGAGCACGATCCGCGCGGAGAACTACGCCGCCGCCCTGCGTGAGGCGTTGGACGGCACACCGGTGCGCCTGGTTGACGAACGCATGTCCACCGTGGCCGCCACCAGCGCAATGCGTGCCTCCGGGGTCAGCGAACGCAAGGGCCGCTCGCGCATCGACCAGGCCGCCGCGGTGCACATCCTGCAGGGGTGGCTGGACACGCGTACCACCCGGCTGGACCGTTAACCACCCCGTAACCGGGTGTCCGATCAAGGATTTCCGGGCAGGACATGCGAGAATAACGCGCAGCGGAACATGCGATGCTGTTCCATAGACTTTTTATGACGTTCCAAGACGTTGTTACACCAAGTACACAGTAGAGACGTGGGAGTGAACCTTGCCTCGAAAGATCAGTACCGAACCCAGGTACCGTCGGCGCCGACAGTGGTCGATTGCTATCAGCCTTGCACTGATCCTTCTTCTCGTCTTCGTCGTCGCCTACGTCTACTACCAGCGTGAGGTCGTCGGCACCCGCGACTACGAGGGGGAGGGCAACGGCAACGTGGTCCTCGTCCGCGTCGACGAGGGCGACACCGTCTCCGGCCTGCTGCCGCAGCTGCTGGAGGACAACGTGGTCGGCTCACGCTCGGCGATGCTCAGTGCCGCCGACCACGCGGAGCAGAACGGGGACACCCGCGGCCTGGAGGCCGGCTACTACGCACTGCAGGAGGAGATGTCCGCCGAGGCGGCGATGACCGCACTGACCGACGACGAGCGTCGCCTGGGTGTCATCGACATCCCCAACGGCCTGACCCTCGAGGACGTCACCGTGGTCGGCGGCGAGGCCCGCGAGGGCATCTACTCCGCCATCGCCGGCAACTCCTGCCGTGAAGGCCTGACCGACGGGCTGGAGGACTGCGTCAGCGTCGACGACCTGCGTGAGACCGTCGCGACCACCCCGGCCGACGAGCTCGGCGTGCCCGAGTGGGCCGTGGACGCCGTGGAGGCCCGCGGCGACGACGCACGACGGGTCGAGGGCCTGATCTCCCCGGGTGTGCACCTCTTCGACCCCACCGCCGGCCCGCAGGAGATCATGAACACCCTGCTGGAGGACTCCGCGGAGGTCTACGAGGGCACCGGTCTGCTCGAGGCGTCCGACAGCGTGGGCCTGAGCCCCTATGACATGATCACCGCCGCCTCCCTCGTGGAGCGCGAGGCCCCGGAGGGCGACTTCGACAAGGTCGCCCGGGTGATCCTCAACCGTCTGGACGAGGACCAGCAGCTGGAGTTCGACTCCACGGTCAACTACGACGTCTCCGCCCAGGAGGTCGCCACCACCGACGAGGACCGTGCCCGCAACACCCCGTGGAACACCTACGCCAAGAAGGGGCTGCCGGACACCCCGATCGCCTCACCGGGCATCACCGCGCTGCAGTCCGTGGAGCACCCCGCCGACGGCGACTGGCTCTACTTCGTGACCGTGGACACCGACGGACGCACCGTGTTCAACCGCGAGTTCTCCGACCACGAGGCCGCCATCGAGGAGTCGCGCCGCAACGGTGTCCTCGACAGTGCCCGTTAGTGCCCGTTAGTGCCCGTTAGTGCCCGATAACCCCAGACAGACGCGAGGTAAGAGGATCATGGACAGCAGCAACGACGCCCCCGAGGTGTACAGCGTCGAGGAGTTCCTCGAACTCGCCGCCCGGCTCCAGGCTGACTCGGAAGGCACAGAGGGCACGCCGGCACAGTTGTGCGCCGTGCTGGGGCGTCCGGTGGGGCACTCCCTGTCCCCGGTGATCCACCTGGGCAGTGCGGCGATGATGGACAACGACGCCCTGGTGTACGTCCGCGTGGACGCCGGTGAGCCCTCGGAGGTGCGTCGGCTGATGCAGCACTCGCCGGCGTGCGTGCGTGGTTTCTCGGTGACGATGCCGGGCAAGTCCGCCGCCCACGACCTTGCCGACGAGGTCACCGACCGCGCGGCGCTGATCGGCAGTGCGAACACCCTGGTGCCCCTGCGCGACGCCGACGACGTCCCCACGGGCCGCTGGATGGCCGACAACACCGACGTCGACGGTCTGGCCGCCTGCCTCCGCGCCGTCCTCGGCGAGGACGAGGCCCCCGGTTCAGGACGTGGCTCAGGACGAGGTGTCGTCGTCGGCAACGGCGGGACGTCGCGTCCTGCCGTCGCCGCGCTGGCGGCCGAGGGGTTCACCTCGGTCACCGTGCTGGCACGCTCCGAGCGGGCGTTGAACCTGCAGAGCCTGGTCGAGTCCTACGGCATGGAGTTCGACTGGCTGCGCCTGGACGATGAGCGGCTCGCGTCGACCTGTGCCGCGGCGGACGTGCTGATCTCCACCATCCCGGCCGCCGGGGCGGGTGCGGTCGCCGAGCAGCTGGCCTCGGCGGCCGCGGTGGTCGACGTGATCTACGACCCGTACCCCACGCCGCTGATGCTGGCCGCGCGCAGCGCCGGCCACCCGGTGTCGGACGGCCTGCTGATGCTGGCCGGCCAGGGTGTCGAGCAGTTCCGGCAGTTCACCGCGGAGACGCCCTCCACGGAGGGCATGTACCGGTTGCTGCGGGCGCACCGCAGGACCCTGGAGTCGGCCGCCGGCTCTGACGCGGGGGCGTAGGGGACGAACGGGGGGACGAATGGGGATGGGGGAGACCGGGGGGTCTGTGCTAATCAGCACAGCGCTGCTCAGCACGGTCGCGTTGGCGGCCGTGGCACTGTGGGCGGGCGCGCTGGTGGTGCACGACCTGCGCTCGCGGCGGCTGCCGGACAGGTTGACGTTGCCCGCCGTGCCGGTGGCCTGGGTGCTCGCCGTGGCGTCCGGTCACCCGTGGGCGGTGCTCGGTGGGCTGGGCTGGTTCCTGCTGTGCGTGCTGCCCGGCAGGCTCACCCCGCGATGGCGCGTCGGTGGCGGCGACGCCAAGTTGGCCCTGAGTCTGGGCGTGGCCCCCGCGGTGGCCGGGGGAGCGGCCGGGGTGTTGCTCGCCGTGGCCGGCGCCTCGCTGGTCACCCTCGTGTTCGCCCTGTCGCCACGGGTCCGGGCGCGCGGGTTGCTGCACGGTCCCGGCATGCTGCTGGCCACGGTAGTCGCCACGGCCGTCACCGCCGTGACGGTGACCTGAGCCATAAACCCCGGGTTGTGGTGACGACCAATGGTTGCCCGTGCGACAATGTAGGGCATGCTTCGATGGACGACTGCCGGGGAATCACACGGCCAGGCCCTTGTTTCCGTTGTCGAGGACATTCCCGCCGGGGTGCCAGTCACCCGCGTCGAGGTGTCCCGCCAACTCGCCCGACGGCGCCTCGGCTACGGCCGTGGCGCACGCATGAAGTTCGAGGCCGACGAGGTGACCTTCCTCGGCGGCGTGCGTCACGGACTGACCATCGGTTCGCCGGTGGCCGTGATGATCGGCAACACCGAGTGGCCGAAGTGGACCACCATCATGTCCGCCGACCCGGTGGACCTCACCGACGAGGCCGTGGCCAAGGAGATGGACTCCGGCCGCGGTGCACGTCTGACCCGCCCACGCCCGGGGCACGCCGACTTCCCCGGCATGGTGAAGTACGGCCACGACGAGGCCCGCCCGGTGCTGGAACGCTCCAGTGCCCGGGAGACCGCCGCGCGCGTGGCGGCGGGCACCTTCGCCCGCGCCCTGCTGCGCGAGGTCACCGGTGCCGAGGTTGTCAGCCACGTCCTGTCGATCGGCCCGTCGGACACCTACACCGGCCCGCCGCCGACCGCGGCGGACCTGGACGCGGTGGACGGCTCCCCGGTGCGCGCGTTCACCGCCCACGGCGACAACCACGAGAAGTCGATGATCAGCGAGATCGAGGCCGCCCGCAAGTCCGGCGACACCCTCGGTGGCGTGGTGGAGGTCGTGGTTTCCGGGCTGCCGGTCGGCCTGGGCACCCACGTCAGCTGGGACGGTCGTCTCGACGGCCAGCTGGCCCAGGCGCTGATGAGCATCCAGGCGATCAAGGGTGTCGAGGTCGGCGACGGCTTCGAGGAGGCCCGTCGCCGTGGCTCCGAGGCCCACGACGAGATCGACCGCCTCGACCGGAGTTCGGGTGTGGGGCGTCGGACGAACCGCGCCGGCGGCCTGGAGGGCGGCATGACCAACGGTGAGCAGCTGCGCGTGCGTGCGGCGATGAAGCCGATCTCAACCGTGCCGCGTGCCCTGGCCACCGTGGACATGGACGACGGACGTCCGGCCACCGGCATCCACCAGCGTTCCGACGTGTGCGCGGTGCCCGCCGCCGGCGTGGTCGCCGAGTCAATGGTCGCCTTGGTGCTGGCGCGTGCGGTGATGGAGAAGTTCGGCGGCGACAGCGTCGCCGAGACCCGCCGCAACTACCGCTCCTACATCGACGACGTGGACGCCCGACTGACCTGGGACGAGGCCTGATGGCCGGCGAGACGGGCGCTGCCGGAGCGTCTGCCACCGCAACCCCCCGGGTCGTGCTCGTCGGGCCGCCCGGTGCCGGCAAGAGCACCGTGGGTCACGCCCTCGGCGAGGCGTTGCGCTGCGGGGTCGTGGACTCCGACACCCTGTTGGAGGACGCCAACGGCACGTCCTGCGGTGAGTTGTTCACCGCCCTCGGCGAGCCGGAGTTCCGGGCGCGCGAGGAGACCCACGTCGCCGAGGCGCTGGGCTCCACCGGCGTGGTGTCCCTCGGCGGCGGCGCGGTGCTCTCCGCGGCGACCCGCCGGCTGCTCGCCGCGCACACCGTGGTCTACCTGCGGGTGTCGGCGGAGGAGGGGACCAGGCGCACCGCGCACCTGGCGACCCGTCCGGTGCTCGCCGCCGCCGACGGCGACGACCCCGCCGCGCGCTACCGCGAGATCCTCGCCGAGCGTGAGGACCTCTACGGGGAGGTCGCCACCTACGTCGTCGACGCCGACGGACGCACCCCCCGGCACACCGTGGCCGAGGTGCTCGCCCTGATCGGCGTGCACGACCCCGCCGCCGACGAGCCTGCCGACGACGAGCCCGAACACACCCCGGAGGCCCAGCTGTGAGTACCCCGACCACCCGCACGGTGCACGTCGCCACGGAGCACCCCTACGACGTCGTCATCGGACGCGACCTGACCGCCGCTGTCGCCGACGCCGTGCCCGGGGCACGCCGCGCCGTGGTGCTGCACCAGCCGCCGCTGGCGGACCTGGCGTCCCGCGTGGCCGACGGCCTGCGCGCCGCCGGTGTCGAACCGGTCCTGTACGAGACGCCGGACGCCGAGGCAGCCAAGACCGTCGCCGGTGCCGCGCAGTGCTGGGACGTCTGCGCCGACGCCGGACTGTCGCGTCAGGACGTCGTCGTCGGCGTCGGCGGCGGGGCCACCACCGACCTCGCCGGGTTTATCGCCGCGACGTGGATGCGTGGGGTGCGGGTCGTGCAGTACCCCACCACGCTTCTGGCCATGGTCGACGCGGCGGTGGGCGGCAAGACCGGCATCAACACCGCCGCCGGCAAGAACCTCGTCGGCGCCTTCCACGAGCCCTCGGCCGTCCTGGTCGACCTCGACGTGCTCGAGACGCTGCCGCACCAGGAGATCGTGGCGGGCAGCGCGGAGATCATCAAGGCCGGGTTCATCCGCGACGGCCACATCCTCGACCTCTACGAGGCCGACCCCGCTGCCGCCTGCGACCCGCACGGCACCCTGCCGGAGCTCATCGAGGCGGCCATCAGGGTCAAGGCGGACGTCGTCGGCCAGGATCTGCGCGAGTCCTCGCTGCGCGAGATCCTCAACTACGGCCACACCTACGGTCACGCCGTGGAGCAGCACGAGAACTACCGGTGGCGCCACGGTCACGCCGTGGCGGTGGGCATGGTCTTCGAGGCCGAGCTCGCCCATGCCGCCGGCCTGCTCGACGCCGACGCGGTGGCCCGCCACCGACGTATCCTCGACAGCGTGGGCCTGCCCACCGGCTACTCCGACGCCACCCTCGCCGAGCTCACCGAGGTCATGGCCCGCGACAAGAAGAACAAGGACGGCAGCCTGCGCGTCGTCGTCGTGGGCGACCGTGAAGGCGACGGTGAGGGTGACGGTTCCTACGTCCCGCAGACGTTGGTGAACCCCGCCCAGGCAGACCTGCAGACCGCCTACCGCAACACCGCCAGCTAGCTCGTCAACAGTCAGCCAAAGTCAGCCAAGGAGACACCATGCGCATCGTCGTGCTCAACGGACCGAACCTCGACCGGCTCGGACGCCGCCAGCCCGAGATCTACGGCTCCACCACCCTGGCCGACGTGGAGGAGGGGCTCAGGGCCGACGCCCGGCGCCTCGGCGTGGAGATCGAGACGCTGCAGTCCAACCACGAGGGCGACCTCATCGACCGGGTGCACCGGGCGGCCGACGACGGCGACGCGGTCGTCATCAACCCCGGCGGCCTGACCCACACCTCGGTCGCCCTGCGCGACGCCCTAGTCGAGGTCGCCGACGGCCCCGGTTTCGTGGAGGTGCACATCTCCAACATCCACGCCCGCGAGGCCTTCCGCCACCACAGCTACCTCTCACCGATCGCCCGCGGCGTGATCGCCGGGCTCGGGGTCAAGGGCTACACCATGGCGCTGGAGTACCTCGCAGGCAGCTAGTGGGTACCTCCCGAGCGGGCACACCGTCGCCCGCGGCGGGGTAGTACCCTGAGGGTCATGACCGACACCCTCACCCGCCGCCGCGCCGTCGCACAGACCGTCGCCGACGCCGGCCACAGCCTCCTGCTCGTCTCCGACCTGAAGAACATCCGCTACCTCACCGGATTCAGCGGCTCCAACGCCGCCCTGCTGCTCGACACCGACGGTGCGGCGACCCTGGTCACCGACGGACGCTACGACACCCAGGTGCGCCAGGAGACCGCGGACTCGACCAACATCGACATCCGGATCACCCGTGACCTCTTCGGTGAACTGCGCGGAGTCGCCGGCGACAGCGCCTTCGCCGTCGAACCGGGCATGAGCGTGGCCACCGCCCGCGAACTCGGTGACCCGGCGATCCTCTCCGGCGCGGTCGAAGGGGCCCGCCTGGTCAAGGACGCGGCCGAGCTGGACGCCCTGCGCGAGGCCGGCCGGCTGGCGGACTCGGTCTTCACAGAATTCATCACCGCCGGCGGCATCCGCGAGGGCATCACCGAGATCGAGGCCGCGGCCGACCTGGAGTACCGCCTGCGGGCCGCCGGGGCGGACGGACTGAGCTTCGACACGATCCTGGCGTCCGGCGTGAACGCGGCCAAGCCGCACGCCGGCGTCTCGCGCGACGTCATCGTCCCGGGCCTGGTGACCATGGACTTCGGCGTGTGGCTCGACGGCTACGCCTCCGACCAGACCCGCACGGTGTGCGTGGGGGAGCCGGACGCACTGTCGGCGGAGATCTACGACCTGGTGTACCGCTCCTTCAACGCCGGGGTGGAGGCCGTGCGCCCGGGGGCGGGCCTGTTCGCCGTCGACAAGGTCTGCCGCGACATCATCGACGAAGCCGGTTACGCGGAGTACTTCGTGCACTCCACCGGCCACGGTGTCGGCCTGGACGTGCACGAGGCGCCCTACGCAGCCTCGCGCACCCCGCAGGACAAGCAGCTCTCCGAGTCGATGACGCTGACCATCGAACCGGGCGTCTACCTGCCCGGGCGTACCGGTGTGCGGATCGAGAACACCTACATCGTCACCGCCACCGGCGCGGAGTCGGTGAACCCCTCGCCGACCGAGTTGCGTGTGCTCTAGCAGGGGACTGCTAGACTGACCGGCTGACCATCCATCCTCGTTTCCCAGGGAGTAGACACGTGGCGACCACCGCGGATTTCAAGAACGGTCTCGTGCTGAAGATCGACAACAAGCTGCAGCAGATCATCGAGTTCCAGCACGTCAAGCCGGGCAAGGGCCCCGCGTTCGTGCGGACCAAGCTGAAGGACGTCGTCTCGGGCAAGACCCTCGACAAGACCTTCAACGCCGGTGTGAAGGTCGAGACCGCCACCGTCGACCGTCGCGACATGACCTACCTGTACCACGACGGCGAGAACTTCGTTGTCATGGACGACAAGGACTTCGAGCAGTTCGAGGTGCCCTCCGAGAAGTTCGGCGACGCCGGCCGCTTCCTGCTGGAGAACATGCGCGTGCAGCTGTCCTTCCACGACGGCCAGATCCTCTTCGGTGAGCTGCCGGTCTCCGTGGACCTGGAGATCCAGCACACCGACCCGGGCCTGCAGGGCGACCGCTCCACCGGTGGCAGCAAGCCCGCCACCCTGGAGACCGGCGCGGAGATCCAGGTCCCGCTGTTCCTGGAGACCGGCAACGTCGTCAAGGTCGACACCCGCTCGGGCGAGTACCTCTCCCGCGTCAACAACTAGACGTCATGTCCAACGAGAATCATTCCGGCGACAAGCAGGCCGGTGAGGCCTACCGCCGCCACGGGGCCCGTTACAAGGCCCGTCGACGCGCCGTCGACATCCTCTTCGAGGCCGAGTTCCGCGACATCGACCCCGTCGAGATCGTCGAGGACCGCACCGAACTGGCCAGGGACGAGTCCAACCAGGTCAAGCAGGTGCCGGAGTACACCGCCCGGATCGTGCCGGGGGTGGCGTCCTCCCTCGACGAGATCGACCGAGCGATCGCCAGCCACCTGAGCAGCACCTGGCGTCTGGAGCGCCTGCCGGCGGTGGACCGTGCGGTGCTGCGCGTGTCCGCCTGGGAGCTGCTCTACAACACGGAGGTCCCCTCGCGGGTGGCGCTCAAGGAGGGCATCCAGCTCGCCTCGGAGTACTCCCACGACAAGGCCCCCGGCTACGTCAACGCCGTGCTCGACGGGATCGCCCGCGACAAGCGCCTCGCTGACGAGGCGTCCGCCGCCGAGAAGGCCGAGCAGGACGCTGCGGCGGCGAAGGCCGAGCGTGACGCCGAGCAGGCGCGCGCCGACGCCCTCGTCGACGGCATCGTCGACGAACCCGCCGACGAGCCGGACGACGAGCCCGGCGACGAGAACTAGACTCCCCGGGGCTGACGTCCCGGGACCGTGCTAGAATTCTGCATGGAAACTGGATCCGGTCCTCGTGCCGGTTCCGACCACCTTTAACGATCCGTCCTGTGAGGCGGGGAAGGAGGTCACGATGAGCACGCAGCATACCGACGGCACCACGGTCACCCTCCTGGGTCCGGACGACGTCGGACGTACTGTCGCACGCATCGCGCACCAGATCATCGAGAAAACGGCACTGGACGCACCCGGCTCCGACCGGGTCGTGCTCCTGGGGATCCCGTCGGGGGGAGTGCCGCTGGCGGCGCGACTCGCCGAGAAGATCGAGGAGTTCAGCGGGGTGGGCGTGTTCCACGGGGCCGTGGACGCCACGCTCTACCGCGACGACCTCACCTCCACGCCGCACCGCGCCCTGAAGCCCACCAGCGTCCCGCGCGACGGGGTGGACGGTGCCACCGTCATCCTCGTCGACGACGTGCTGTTCTCCGGGCGGACCATCCGCGCCTCGTTGGACGCGCTGAGCGACGTGGGCCGTGCCCGCATCGTGCAGCTGGCGGTCCTGGTCGACCGTGGCCACCGCGAACTGCCCATCCGCGCCGACTACGTGGGCAAGAACATCCCCACCTCCACCAGTGAGGACGTCCGTGTCTCCCTCGCCGAGATCGACGGCGTGGACCGGGTGGAGTTGCTCCGCCCGGCCGGCACGGCGCCGGAAGGAGACAACGCATGAAGCACCTGCTGAGCATCGCCGACCTCGACGCCGACGACATCACCCTGCTGCTCGACGAGGCCGACCGCTTCGCCGAGACGCTGCGCGACCGTGAGGTCAAGAAACTGCCGACCCTGCGTGGTCGCACCGTGTTCACCCTGTTCTACGAGAACTCCACCCGCACGCGCTCCAGCTTCGAGACCGCGGGCAAGTGGATGAGCGCCGACGTGATCAACATCTCGGCGTCCTCGTCCTCGGTGAAGAAGGGCGAGTCACTCAAGGACACCGCCCTGACGTTGCGCGCCGTCGGCGCCGACGCGATCATCATGCGCCACCCCTCGTCCGGTGCGGCCCGCCAGGTCGCCAACTGGGTCGGCCAGGGCAGTGACGGCATCAGCGTGCTCAACGCCGGCGACGGCGCCCACGAGCACCCCACCCAGGCCCTGCTGGACGCGGTGACGCTGCGCAACAAGCTCGGCACGCTCGACGGCGCCCACGTGGTCATCGTCGGCGACATCCTGCACTCCCGGGTGGCGCGCTCCAACGCCCTGCTGCTCACCGCCCTGGGCGCGGACGTGACCTTCGTCGCCCCGCGAACCCTGCTGGCCCCGGGGATCGAGCACTGGGTCAACCCGAACGGCCCGGCCGCCGGCAAGGGCACCGTGCGCGTCAGCCACGACATGGACACCGCCATCGCCTCGGCGGACGCGGTGATGATGCTGCGCGTGCAGGCCGAGCGCATGGACGGCGGTTTCTTCCCCTCGCACCGCGAGTACGCCACGCGCTACGGGCTGTCCCAGGACCGCCTGGCAGCGCTGAAGGACGACGCGATCGTGCTGCACCCCGGCCCGATGCTGCGCGGCATGGAGATCAACGACGCGGTGGCGGACGCCCCGCAGACCGTGGTCCTCGACCAGGTCACCGCCGGTGTGCACGTGCGCATGGCGGCCCTGTTCACCCTGCTGGTCGGCACCGAGACGAACGCGGGGGAGCAGCGATGAGCACAACAACCATCCCGGAGGAGAACAACGTGAACGACTACCCGGCAACCGGCGTCCTTCACCCGGCCGCCGAGGGGGCCGTGCTGCTGCGCGGCGTCCTGCCCTACGGCGAGGGCGACCCGCAGGACGTGCTGGTGCGCGACGGCGTGATCGCCGAGATCGCCCCGACCGGGAGCATCAGCGCCACCGATGAGTTCGAGGTCATCGACCTCGACGGCCAGGTCCTGCTGCCGGGCCTGGTCGACATGCACGTGCACATGCGCGAGCCCGGCCGTGAGGACACCGAGACCATCGCCACCGGTTCGGCCGCCGCCGCCCGCGGCGGGTTCACCGCCGTGTTCACCATGGCCAACACCGACCCGGTCACCGACACCCCCGCCATCGCCGAGATGGTGTGGCTCAAGGGCCAGCAGAAGAACCTCTGCGACGTGCACCCGGTCGGCTCGATCAGCCGCGGGCTCAAGGGCACCGAGCTCACCGAGTTCGGCATGATGGCCGACTCGGACGCCAGGGTGCGCATGTTCTCCGACGACGGCAAGTGCGTCGACGACCCGCGCCTGATGCGCCGGGCCGTGGAGTACGCCGGGGGACTGGACGTGCTGCTCGCCCAGCACTGCGAGGAGCCCCGCCTGACCGAGGGCGCCGTCGCCCACGAGGGTGAGACCGCCGCCCGCCTGGGACTGCGCGGCTGGCCGCGCGTCGCCGAGGAGTCCATCGTGATCCGCGACGCCCTGCTGGCCCGCGACTACGGCGGACGCCTGCACATCTGCCACGCCTCCACCGAGGGCACCGTGGGCCTGCTGGGTTGGGCCCGCGAGCACGACATCCCGCTGTCCGCCGAGGTCACCCCGCACCACCTCATCCTCACCGACGAGAAGCTGGAGACCTACGACGGGCACTACCGGGTCAACCCTCCGCTGCGCGAGACCCGCGACACCCTGGCGCTGCGCCGGGCCCTGATCGACGGCACTGTGGACTGCGTGGCCACCGACCACGCCCCGCACGGCTCCGAGGAGAAGTGCTGCGAGTTCGACAAGGCCCGCCCCGGCATGCTGGGACTGGAGACCTCCCTGGCGATCATCGCCGGGCTGTTCGTCACCGACCCACCGCAGGACCAGGAGCGCCAGGACTGGCGTTTCGTGGCCCGGGTGATGTCGGAGCGCCCGGCGGAGATCCTGCGGCTGCCCGGACACGGGCGTCCGGTGGCCGTGGGCGAGCCGGCGAACCTGTGCGTGGTCGACCCTGACCACGGCTGGACCGCCCACGGCGAGCAGATGGCCTCCAAGTCGGCCAACACCCCCTACGAGGGGATGGACCTGCCGGTGAAGGTCACCACCACGCTGCTGCGCGGCAAGGTGACCTGGCAGGACGGCCAGGTGAGCGACAAATGACCGATAATACGACAGAGAAGAGTACTGCTGTGAGTTCCTCCCGCACCCCCGCGCTGCTGGTCCTCGGCGACGGACGGGTGTTCCGCGGCCGGGCCTTCGGCGCCACCGGCACCACCCTCGGTGAGGCCGTCTTCACCACCGGCATGACCGGTTACCAGGAGACGATGACCGACCCGTCCTACCACCGGCAGATCGTGGTGGCGACCGCCCCGCAGATCGGCAACACCGGCTGGAACGACGAGGACGGCGAGTCCCACGGTGACCACATCTGGGTCGCCGGCCTGGTCATCCGCGACCTCTCGCGCACCGTGTCCAACTGGCGCGCCGACCGCAGCCTCGCCGAGGAGATGGAGAAGCAGGGCGTCATCGGCATCCAGGGTGTCGACACCCGCGCTATCGTGCGTCACCTGCGCGACAAGGGTTCCGTCGCCGCCGGCGTGTTCAGCGGCGAGGCCGCCGGGCGTCCGGTCGAGGAGCTCGTCGCCGAGGTCAACGCCCAGCAGTCGATGGCCGGCGCCGACCTGGCGACCCAGGTCTCCACCGACGAGACCTACGTGCTTGAGCCCGAGGGGGAGACGCGCTTCACCGTGCTCGCCTACGACATGGGCATCAAGACCAACACCCCGCGCAACTTCGTCGCCCGCGGCGTGCGCACCGTGGTCGTGCCGGCGAACTCGCCGGTCGAGCCGCTCATCGAGCAGTACTCCCCGGACGGCGTGTTCATCTCCAACGGTCCCGGTGACCCGGCCACCGCCGACGTGATGGTCGAGCAGGTCCGTACCGTGCTGGAGCGCAGGATCCCGCTGTTCGGCATCTGCTTCGGCAACCAGATCCTGGGCCGCGCCCTGGGCATGGAGACCTACAAGCTGAAGTTCGGCCACCGTGGCATCAACGTGCCGGTGCTCAACCACCTCACCGGCAAGATCGACATCACCTCGCAGAACCACGGCTTCGCCCTGAGCGGCCGTGCCGGTGAGCCCTTCGACACCGACTTCGGCACCGCCCAGGTCACCCACACCTGCCTCAACGACGACTGCGTCGAGGGTGTAGCCCTCGACAGCGGCCTCGCCTTCTCCGTCCAGTACCACCCCGAGGCCGCCGCCGGTCCTCACGACGCCAATCCGCTGTTCGACCAGTTCATCGAACTGATGGAAGGGAACAACTAAATGCCGAAGCGCACCGACATCAACCACGTCCTCGTCATCGGCTCCGGCCCGATCGTCATCGGCCAGGCCTGCGAGTTCGACTACTCCGGCACCCAGGCGTGCCGTGCCCTCAAGGCCGAGGGCCTGCGGGTCTCGCTGATCAACTCCAACCCGGCCACGATCATGACCGACCCGGAGTTCGCCGACCACACCTACATCGAGCCGATCCAGCCCGAGTACATCGAGAAGATCTTCGCCGCGGAGAAGGAGGCCGGCCACCCGGTCGACGCCGTGCTGGCCACCCTCGGTGGGCAGACCGCGCTGAACGCCGCGATCCAGCTGGACCGCGCCGGCATCCTCGACAAGTTCGACGTCGAGCTCATCGGCGCCGACATCGACGCCATCGAGCGCGGCGAGGACCGTCAGAAGTTCAAGGACATCGTCGCCTCCATTGGCGGCGAGTCCGCCCGCTCGCGGGTCTGCCACAACATGGACGAGGTCCACGACACCGTCGCCGAGCTCGGCCTGCCGGTCGTCGTGCGCCCGTCGTTCACCATGGGTGGTCTGGGCTCCGGCCTCGCCTTCACCTACGAGGACCTGGACCGCATCGCCGGTGGCGGCCTGGCCGCCTCCCCCGAGGCCAACGTGCTCATCGAGGAGTCCATCCTCGGCTGGAAGGAGTACGAGCTGGAGCTCATGCGCGACGGCGACGACAACGCCGTGGTCATCTGCTCCATCGAGAACGTCGACGCACTCGGCGTGCACACCGGCGACTCCATGACCGTCGCGCCCTCCATGACGCTGACCGACCGCGAGTACCAGATCATGCGCGACCAGGGCATCGACATCCTGCGCGCCGTGGGCGTGGACACCGGCGGCTGCAACATCCAGTTCGCCGTCAACCCCGACGACGGCCGCCTGATCACCATCGAGATGAACCCGCGTGTGTCGCGCTCCTCGGCGCTGGCGTCGAAGGCGACCGGTTTCCCGATCGCCAAGATCGCCGCCCTGCTGGCCATCGGCTACACCCTCGACGAGCTGCGCAACGACATCACCCAGGTCACCCCGGCGGCCTTCGAGCCGACCCTGGACTACGTGATCGTCAAGGCCCCGCGCTTCGCCTTCGAGAAGTTCCCCGGCGCCGACGACACCCTCACCACCACCATGAAGGCCGTGGGTGAGGCCATGTCCGTGGGCCGCAACTACATCGCCGCCCTGAACAAGGTGCTGCGCTCCCTGGAGACCAAGCCGGCCGGCTTCTGGACGACCACCGACGAGTACTTCGCCGGCGAGCGTGCCGGCGACCTCGCCGCCGTGCTCGACGACCTGGGACGTCCCACCGAGGGCCGTATCTACGACATGGAGCTGGCCCTGCGCCTCGGCGCCACCGTGGACCAGGTCCACCGCGCCTCCGTGGGCGTGGACCCCTGGTTCCTGCACGAGCTCAAGGCCCTGGTGGACTTCCGCTCCGAGCTTCAGGACGCCCCGGTGCTCACCGAGGACCTGCTGCGCGAGGCGAAGTACATGGGCCTGGCGGACACCCAGATCGCCGCGCTGCGTCCCGAGCTCGCCGGCGAAGACGGCGTGCGGTCGCTGCGCTGGTCGCTGGGCATCCGTCCGGTCTTCAAGACCGTGGACACCTGCGCCGCGGAGTTCGAGGCGCAGACCCCGTACCACTACTCCGCCTACGAGATGGACCCCGAGGCCGAGACCGAGGTCGCCGAGCAGCGCGACCGCGAGAAGATCATCATCCTGGGCTCCGGGCCCAACCGCATCGGCCAGGGCATCGAGTTCGACTACTCCTGCGTGCACGCCGCGCTCGAGCTCTCGCGCGTGGGCTACGAGACGGTCATGGTCAACTGCAACCCGGAGACCGTCTCCACCGACTACGACACCGCCGACCGTCTCTACTTCGAGCCGCTGACGTTCGAGGACGTCATGGAGGTCTACCACGCCGAGGCACAGTCCGGCACCGTGGCCGGCGTGATCGTGCAGCTCGGCGGCCAGACCCCGCTGGGCCTGGCGCAGCGTCTCACCGACGCCGGCGTGCCGGTGATCGGCACCTCCTCCGAGGCGATCAACCTCGCCGAGGACCGCGGCGAGTTCGGCACCGTGCTGGAGAAGGCCGAGCTGCCCGCCCCGGCCTTCGGCACCGCCACGACCTTCGCCGAGGCACGCGCCGTCGCCGCCCGCATCGGCTACCCGGTGCTGGTGCGTCCGTCCTACGTGCTCGGCGGACGCGGCATGGAGATCGTCTACGACGAGGCCTCCCTGGAGGACTACATCGACCGCGCCACCGAGATCACCTCGGACCACCCGGTGCTGGTCGACCGCTTCCTGGACAACGCCATCGAGATCGACGTCGACGCCCTGTGCGACGGCGACGAGGTCTACCTCGCCGGCGTGATGGAGCACATCGAGGAGGCCGGCATCCACTCCGGTGACTCCGCCTGCGCCCTGCCGCCGATGACACTGGGGGAGAGCGACATCGACAACGTGCGTCGCTCCACCGCCGCCCTGGCCCACGGCATCGGGGTCAAGGGCCTGATGAACATCCAGTTCGCCCTGAAGGACGACGTCCTCTACGTCATCGAGGCCAACCCGCGTGCCTCGCGCACCGTGCCCTTCGTCTCGAAGGCCACCGGTGTGCCGCTGGCCAAGGCGGCCTCGCGCATCATGACCGGTACGCCGATCCGCGAGCTCATCGCCGAGGGCCTGATCCCGGGTGACCGGGACGGCGGCTCGCTGCCGCTGGGCCACCCCATCGCGGTCAAGGAGGCGGTCATGCCCTTCAACCGCTTCCGCAACCCGCAGGGTGAGATGCTCGACAGCCTGCTGAGCCCGGAGATGAAGTCCACCGGCGAGGTCATGGGCCTGGACTCCGACTTCGGCACCGCCTTCGCCAAGTCCCAGGAGGCCGCCACCGGCTCCCTGCCGACCAGTGGCCGGGTGTTCGTGTCCGTGGCCAACCGCGACAAGCGCACCATGATCCTGCCGATCCAGCGTCTGGCGTCACTGGGCTTCGACCTGGTCGCCACCGAGGGCACCGCGGCGATGCTACGGCGCAACGGTCTGGAGTGCGAGGTCGTGGCCAAGCAGACCGACATCGAGTCCGGCACCGCCGCCGAGGGCAAGAGCTCGATCGTGGACCTCATCGACCAGGGTTCGATCGACTTCATCCTCAACACCCCGGCCAGCACCGCCGCCGCCCGGGGCGACGGCTACGACATCCGTGCCGCCGCGGTGCGCCAGGGTGTCTCTTGCGTGACCACGGTGCAGGGTGCCGTGGCCGCGGTGCAGGGCATCGAGGCGCTGAAGGGCTCCACCACGGTGGTGCGCGCCATCCAGGACGTGGACCATGACAGCTACTGAGTCCACCCGGGACACCTTCGGCGAGCGTTTCCTCGCCCGCTCCGGGCACCTGGGACGCCTGTGCGTGGGCATGGACCCGCACGCCGGCATCCTGCGTGACTGGGGCCTGGGTGTGGACGTCGCCGGGTTGGCGGAGTTCTCCCGCATCTGCGTGGAGGCCTTCGCCGACACCGCCTGCGTGGTCAAGCCGCAGGTCGCCTTCTACGAGGCCTTCAGCTCCGCCGGGCTGGCCGTGCTGGAGGACGCCCTGGCGGCGCTGCGGGGTGCCGGCACGCTGGTGGTGGCCGACGCCAAGCGTGGCGACATCGGTTCGACGATGGCCGGCTACGCGACGGCCTGGCTGTCGGACGACTCGCCGCTGTGCGCCGACGCCGTGACGGTCTCGCCCTACCTGGGCCTGGACTCCCTGGCACCGGCCCTGGAGGCCGGTGAGGCCACGGGCAGGGGAGTGATCGTGCTCTCCGCGACGTCCAACCCGCAGGGCCCGCAGTTCCAGACGCTGACCACCCCGGACGGGCCGAGTGTGGCCCAGACGGTGGTGGACTGGGCGGCGTGCCACAACGCCGCACACCCCGGCGGCGGCAACGTCGGCGTGGTCGTCGGCGCGACGGTCGCCGAACCGCCGGTGCTGGACGCCGTGGGCGGGCTGGTGCTGATGCCCGGTGTGGGCGCCCAGGGCGGTGGTGCGCAGGACGTCCGGCGTATCGCCGGGGCGGCCGAACGGTGGGCCAGCCCCAACATCTCGCGGTCCGTGCTCGCCGCGGGCCCGGATGTTGGGTCCCTGCGCGAGGCGGTCGCCGCCGCCGCGGCGGAGTTCCCGCAGGTCTGAGCGCTCCGCGCGGGAGCGTCCCGCGGAGCGCGAACTGGGGCTTTGTTCAACTTCCCCCGGTCGTAGTGCTACACTTGGCGCGTTGTTTCATGGTCGCGACCTGCGACACCTCTCCCGTGTAAAACGTGGGGGTTGTTGGCATTCGGCACAGCGTATCGCTAGGATTCGTCGAGGCTGACGGTCGGACGTGACGTCCGACCGGCTGAAACACCTGAAGTACCTGAAGTGCCTGCATTTCATGCAGTACCCCATAGCAAGTGACATCGAACCACAGAACAAGACGGAGGAACCCGTGGCCCTTCCCCAGTTGACCCCGGAGCAGCGTGCAGAAGCCCTGAAGAAGGCCGCCGAGGCCCGCAAGGCCCGTGCCGAGCTCAAGGAGAAGCTCAAGCGTGGAGGCACCGACCTCAAGCAGGTCCTTGCTGACGCCGACGAAGACCCGATCATCGGCAAGATGAAGGTGTCGGCCCTTCTCGAGGCCATGCCCAAGGTCGGCAAGGTCAAGGCCCAGGAGATCATGACCGAGCTGGAGATCGCCCCCACCCGTCGCCTCCGCGGCCTGGGCGACCGTCAGCGTCGCGCCCTGCTGGGGCGCTTCGGTTTCGAGGTCTAGGAACCTTGTCCCCGCAAGTTCAGGCCGAAGTGCAGAACACCGACGTTCCCTCCCCGCACCTGGTCGTGCTGGCGGGACCGTCGGCCGTCGGGAAGTCGACTGTGGTCGCACAGTTGAAGGCCGCCGTGCCGGACCTGTTCTTCAGTGTGTCGTGGACGACCCGGGACCCCCGTCCCGGTGAGGTCGACGGCAGGGACTACCACTACGTCTCCCGGGAGCGATTCCGGGAGGAGGTGGACGGTGGCCTCATGCTCGAGTGGGCGGAGATCCACGGTGGCCTGCAGTTGTCCGGGACCCCGGCACAGCCGGTGACCGAGGCCCTGCGTTCCGGGCGTCCGGTCCTGGTCGAGGTCGACCTGGCCGGCGCGCGCAACATCAAGCAGATGATGCCCGAGGCACTCACGGTGTTCCTGGCACCTCCCACCTGGGAGGAGCTGGTGGAGCGGCTGACCGGCCGTGGTACCGAGAGTGAGGACGTCATCCGGCGTCGCCTGGAGACCGCCCGTGAGGAGCTCGCCTCCAAGGGTGAGTTCGACCGGGTGGTCGTGAACCGGGACGTGACCGAGGCTGTCGCCGAGATCAGCGCCCTGCTGACCGGCCACGCAGAGTAAGAGCAAGACAACTCGCGTTTTCCAACGCGGTGAACAAGCAAAGGTGTGGAGTGGAAACCAACGACAACTCAACCGTCTTCGACCCGGCGGTCGGCATCACCAACCCGCCGATCGATGATCTGCTGACCAAGGTGTCCTCGAAGTACGCCCTGGTGATCTTCGCGGCCAAGCGTGCGCGTCAGATCAACAACTACTTCCAGACCGTCGGTGACGGCGTGTTCGAGTTCGTCGGCCCGCTGGTCACCCCGGAAGCCCACGAGAAGCCGCTGTCGGTGGCCCTGCGTGAGATCGAGGGCGATCTGCTGGAGCACACCGAAGGCTGATCCACCCGCTTCCCGGCACCCAGGCCCGCCGTCGGCACCGTCGTACCCCGCACCCAGTGCGGGGGAGACGGTCGCCGGTGGCGGGCCTGAGCCGTCGGTGGGACACGGCAGGGCCCCAGCAGGTCCACGGCACTGGAACATCGCCCGGCGGGCGTGGGCTAGGCTGGTCTCCTGTGAGTGACAACCAACTGAACGTGCTCGTCGGCGTGGGGGGCGGTATCGCCGCCTACAAGTCCGGCGCCCTGGTCCGCTACTTCACCGAGGCCGGGCACGACGTCCACGTCATCCCCACCGAGTCGGCCCTGCGTTTCGTCGGTGCGGCGACGTTCGAGGCCCTCTCCGGCAACCCGGTGTCCACCACCGTCTTCGACGGGGTGGACGAGGTCCGGCACGTGCGCCTGGGGCAGGACGCCGACCTGATCGTGATCGCCCCGGCCACCGCGGACCTGCTGGCGCGTCTGGCGCACGGGCGTAGCGACGACCTGCTGTCCGCCAGCGTGCTGGTGGCGACGTGCCCGGTGGTGCTGGCGCCGGCGATGCACACCGAGATGTGGCAGAACCCGGCGACCCGCGACAACGTGGCCACGCTGCGTCGACGCGGGGTGACGGTGCTCGAGCCCGCCCACGGCCGGCTGACGGGCACGGACTCCGGTGCGGGGCGTCTGCCCGAGCCCGAGCACATCGGGGCGTTGGCCACGGCGGCACTGGACCGGTTCGGCATCTTCCGTCAGTCCCTGGCGGGTCGGCGGGTCCTGGTGACCGCCGGTGGCACGCACGAGGCCCTGGACCCGGTGCGCTACCTCGGCAACGCCTCCTCGGGCCGGCAGGGATTCGCCCTGGCCGACATCGCCGTGCAGCGTGGCGCGCAGGTGGAGCTCGTCGCCGGGGTCACCGAGGACCTGCCGGTGCCCTCGGGTGCCCGCGTCACCCGGGTGCGTAGTGCCCGGGAGATGGAGAATGCCGTGGCGGAACTGGCCGGTGGGGTGGACGCGGTGGTCATGGCCGCCGCGGTGGCGGACTTCCGCCCCGCGACCACGGCCGGAGCCAAGCTGAAGAAGGGTGGGGAGACAGACCTGACCACCCTGGAGCTGACCGAGAACCCGGACATCCTGCACGGTCTGGTGGAGCGTCGCCGCGGCGGCGGGCTGCCGGAGGACCTCGTCATCGCCGGCTTCGCCGCGGAAACCGGTGACGAGTCTCACTCCCCGTTGGACCTCGCGCGGGCAAAACTAGAGCGAAAAGGCTGTGACCTGCTGATGTGCAATGCCGTCGGCGACGGGGTGGTGTTCGGCCAGGCGGACAGCCAGGGCTGGATCCTCACCCCGGGACAGCGTCCGGGCGCCGAGGAGGTCACCGAGGTCCCGGCGTCGTCCAAGCTGGTCGTGGCCTCGTACATCCTCGACACGCTCGAGGACCTGCTGCCCGGCTGAGACCTCACCGGGTGCCCCACAGGCGCCATACCGGGTGCCCTCCGACACCCGCCGCCACCACTTTACAGACTGCTTGGTCTAGGATGGTGACGTTCGGGCGCGCACCACGGTCACGTACGACAGAAACAGAGCAGGATCTCGCCCCGAGATCCACCCAAGACACCATCTCGAAGACAAGTCAGGAAGTCAGCGAAGTCCATGACAGAGAGCACCCCCTCCTCCGCACGTCCCCGCCTGTTCACCAGTGAGTCGGTGACCGAGGGCCACCCCGACAAGATCTGCGACGCGATCTCGGACACGATCCTCGACGCGTTGCTGGCCAAGGACCCGCGCTCGCACGTGGCGGTGGAGACGATGGTCACCACCGGCCAGGTGCACGTGGCCGGCGAGGTCCGCACGGACGCCTACGTGGAGATCCCGAAGCTGGTCCGTGAGACCCTGCTGAGCATCGGCTTCACCTCCTCCTCCGTCGGTTTCGACGGCCGGACCTGCGGCGTCAACATCGCCATCGGCGAGCAGTCGCAGGAGATCGGCGACGGCGTCGACACCTCCCACGAGATTCGCAGCGGCGCGGAGGGAGACAAGTACGAGGACGTCGACCAGGCCGGTGCCGGCGACCAGGGCCTGATGTTCGGCTACGCCTCGGACGAGACCCCGGAGCTGATGCCCCTGCCGATCGCCACGGCCCACCGCCTGTCGCGCCGGCTGACCCAGGTGCGCAAGGAGGGCATCGTCAACCACCTGCGTCCGGACGGCAAGACCCAGGTCACCTTCGCCTACGACGCCGAGGGCCGCCCCTCCCACCTGGACACCGTGGTCATCTCCACCCAGCACGACGAGGAGATCACCCAGGCCGAGCTCACCGAGCAGCTGCGCACCAACGTGGTCGACTGGGTCATCGAGGACGCCGGCCTGCAGGACTTCGTCACCGGCGAGCTGACCCTGCTGATCAACCCGTCGGGGTCGTTCATCCTCGGCGGGCCGATGGGCGACGCCGGGCTGACCGGACGCAAGATCATCGTGGACACCTACGGCGGCATGGCCCGTCACGGTGGCGGGGCGTTCTCCGGCAAGGACCCGAGCAAGGTGGACCGCTCGGCGGCCTACGCGATGCGCTGGGTGGCCAAGAACATCGTCGCCGCGGGCCTGGCGCACCGTGCGGAGGTGCAGGTGGCCTACGCCATCGGCCGTGCCCGCCCGGTGGGCCTGTACGTGGAGACCTTCGGCACCGCCACCGGCGGGCTGACCGACGAGCAGATCCAGCAGGCGGTGAGCGAGGTCTTCGACCTTCGCCCCGGTGCGATCATCCGCGACCTGGACCTGCTGCGTCCGATCTACGCGCAGACCGCCGCCTACGGTCACTTCGGCCGCACGGACATCGACCTGCCGTGGGAGAGCACGCAGCGCGCCGACGCCCTGGCCGCCGCCGCCCAGAATGCGGCCCAGAACGCGGCACAGTAGGGAAAACCGGTGGCCGACCCGACCGGCCCGGCTGAGGGGGAGGTGGACGACCCGGTCGCCCGCGTCCTGCCGTTGCTGGGCATGCCGCACCTGGACCGGCTGTTCGACTACGCCGTGCCGGCGAAGCTGGACGCCGAGGCGCGCCCTGGGGTGAAGGTGCGGGTGCGTTTCGCCGGGCGTCTGGTGGACGCCCTGCTCGTGGAGCGCCGCCGCACCACCGACCACGTGGGCACCCTGGCCCCGTTGAACCGGGTGATCAGCCCGTTGCAGGTCGTGCCGCCGCGGATCTGGTCGTTGGTGAACCATCTCGCCGACCGCTACGCCGGCACCCGCTCGGACGTGATCCGCGCGCTGGTGCCGTCGCGGCACGCCTCGGCGGAGAAGGACGGGCTCTTCGGTGGTGGGGTGGACTGGGAGGAGCTCTACGGCCCGCTGGTCGCCCGAGACGATCTCGTCGCCGCCCCGCGTACCGCCGCGGCGTCGGGCTGGGCGGGGTACCGCCACGCCGACAGTTTCCTAGGTGCGGTGCTCGACGGCCGGGCCGCCCGGGCGTCCTGGCTGTGGACGCCGGGGGAGGACTGGGCCGCGCGGGTGGCAGAGGCCGCCGCGTCGGTCGCCTGGAACGGTGGCGGGGTGCTGGTCGTGGCCCCGAACCAGCGGGAGGTCGACCGGGTCGTCGCGGCGTTGCGGGTGTTCCTGTCCGCGGCGCAGATCACCGAACTCAGCGCGAAGGTCGGCCCGGCGGCACGTTACCGCCGTTATCTGGCGGTGCTGGCGGGCCAGGGCCGGGTGGTGGTCGGCACGAGGTCGGCGGCCAGTGCCCCGGTCGCCGACCTGCGCCTGATCGTGCTGCTGGGCGAGGCGGACGACAACCTGGTGGACCCGCGCTCGCCCTACCTGCACGCCCGTGAGGTGCTGCGGTTGCGCTCGGAACTGGAGGAGACCGGCCTGCTCGTGGGCGGGGCACACCGTTCGGCGGAGATCCAGCGCTGGGTGGAGGAGGGTTTCACCCCCACCCTGCGCCCGCTGCCGGAGTCCCTGCGTGCCCGCATGCCGTGGATCCATGCCCTCGACGACATCCACGACGCCCACGCCACGCACTCCCGTCTGCCCTCGGCCGGGCTCAAGGCGATCCGACGGAGCCTGGACGCCGACATGCCCTGCCTGGTGCAGGTGCCGCGGCGTGGCTACGCCCCGGCGGTGGCGTGTTCGACGTGCCGGACGCCCGCGCGGTGCCGGCGCTGCAACGGCCCCCTGGAGCTGCCGGCCGGCCCCACCGGCACCGACGGGTCCTCGGTGCCGCGCTGCCGCTGGTGTGGTGCACTGGAGGGCCAGTTCACCTGCGGGACCTGCGGCGGGCACGCCCTGCGCATGTCGGTGGTGGGCCAGGAGCGCACCGCCGAGGAATTGGGCCGGGCCTTCACCGGGGTGCCGGTGGTGGTCTCCGGCGGCGGCCAGATGCGCACCCACGTGCCGGACAAGGCGGGCCTGGTGGTCGCCACCCCGGGCTCGGAGCCGGTGGTGGAGGACGGCGGCGGCTACGGCGCGGTGCTGGTGCTGGACACCTGGCTCACCTTGGGCCGTGAAGACCTGCGGGCCGGGGAGGCCGCGCTGCGCCAGTGGATGGAGGCGGCGTGTCTGGCGGTGCCGCGCGAGTCCGGCGGCGAGATGGTCGTCGCCGTCGCACCGGACGACCCGACGGTGCAGGCCCTGATCCGCTGGGACCCGGAGGACGCGGCCGCCCGCGAGCTGGCAGGACGGCGCGAGGCGTCCTTCCCCCCGGCGGTGACGCTGGTCGCGGTGGACGGCACGCCAACGTCCCTGGAGCAGTTCGAGGACGCCTGGGCGCCGCCGGAACAGCTCGGCGGGGTCGAACGCCTCGGCCCGGTGGAATTGCCGCCGGGTGTGCGCAGACCGGCGGGGCTGGGCGAGCCGGAGGCGGCGACCGCGCGCCGGCTGATCGTCCGCGTCCCGGTCACCGTCGAGCCCGGTGGGACCGCCGAGATGCTCGGGGCGTCGCTGCGCGCGGCGTTGTCTTTGCGTGCCACGCGCCGCCAGTCCGACCCGCTGCGCATCGTCGTCGACCCGGTGCGGGTGGGGTAGCCGGGCCTGGCGGTAGACTGTGACGCCATGACCGTTCTCGACATCCGTCTCTTCGGCGACCCGGTCCTGCGCACTGTCGCGGACCCGGTCGGCGACCCCACCGGCGACGACTCCCTGCCCACCCTCATCGACGACATGCTGGAGACCATGGACTCCGCCGGGGGAGTCGGTCTGGCGGCGAACCAGGTGGGCCTGACCCGCCGGATCTTCGTCTACGACTGCGACGGCGACCGCGGCCACGTCATCGACCCGGTGTGGAGCGCCGTCGGCGAGGACGAGCAGACCGCGCGGGAGGGGTGCCTGTCGGTTCCCGAGACCGGCGGCCCGGTGACCAGGTTCGAACGGGTCCGTCTCACCGGTTCCACGGTGGACGGGGCCACGGTGGACCGCGAGGTCGACGGGCTGATGGCCCGCTGCGTGCAGCATGAGACCGACCACCTGGACGGGGTGATGTTCTTCCAGCGCATGGAGCCGGCGGAGCGTCGCGCGGTGATGGGTGAGATCCGGGGAAGCGAGTGGTTCAACCGATGAGGATCCTTTTCGCCGGCACGCCCGAGCCTGGCGCGGTGACCCTGGAGTACCTGCTGGAGGAGTCCGACCACGAGGTCGTCGGTGTACTGACCCAGCCGGACGCCAAGCGTGGACGTGGCCGCACGCTGCACCCCTCGGCGGTGGCGGAGGTTGCCACGGCCCACGGTGTGCCCGTGCACAAGTTCGCCTCGTTGAAGCCGGGGCACGAGGACGCCGAGGAGGTGCGTGAGACGTTGCGCGGTTACGCCGCCGACGGTGCGGAGGCCGTGGCGGTGGTGGCCTACGGGCAGATCCTGCCGCAGGACGTGCTGGGGATCTTCCCGCAGGGGTGGATCAACCTGCACTTCTCCCTGCTGCCACGTTGGCGCGGTGCGGCACCGGTGCAGGCCGCCATCGCCGCCGGTGACACCACCACGGGTGCCTCGACGTTCCGCATCGTTCCCGGGTTGGACGCCGGCCCGGTCACCGGTGAGGTCACCGAGACGATCGGGCTGGAGGACACCGCCGACGACCTGCTGACACGACTGACGTACTCGGGTCGGGTGCTGTTGTCCCGGACGTTGTCGGGGCTGGCCTCCGGCGAGGTCGTCGCCGAGGAGCAGGACGAGACGGGCTCGACGTACGCGTCGAAGATCACCAGCGCGCAGGCGCGGGTGGACTGGCGGCGTCCGGCGGCGGTGGTGCAGCGTACCGCGCGTGCGCACACCCCGGCGCCGGGTCCGTGGACGGTGCTCGACGGCGAGCGCTACAAGCTGGGCCTGATGCTTCCGGTGCCCTCGAGCGAGGACGACAGCGAGGACGCACGTTTGGCCCCCGGTGAGCTGCGCGCCACGAAGGCCGCGGTGGTCGTGGGCACCGGCGACGGCGTCCTGGAGATCACCCGGATCCAGCCGCCGGGCAAGAAGATGATGGTCGCGGCGGACTGGGCCCGTGGCCGCGGCGACCTGTTCGAGGTATCCCCGTCCGCATCCCCGGCCACGTCCCCGGCCACATTCGAGAGTCCGCTAGAGCAGCACGCAGCAGAGGGAGAGTCCTGATGGCAGGTTTCCGCGCACGGTCGACGTCGGGGGATTCCCCGAAGCAGCGTCCGGGTCAGAAGAAGACGTCCGGCGACCACCGTCAGGGTGGTCAGTCAGGCTACCGGCGGCGCAGCGAGTCGCACCGCCAGGAGCACCGCGACGTGGTGGAGCAGCGGGAGAAGCAGGGCAAGCGCGGCTCGGGCGACAAGGTGCGCGACGCGGTCTTCGGCGTGCTGCGCCAGGTCAGTTCGCAGGACGCCTACGCCAACCTGGTGCTGCCCGGGGTGATCCGCTCGGCCGGGTTGAGCGGGCGCGACGCCGCCTTCGCCACCGAGCTGACCTACGGCACCTTGCGTGCCCAGGGCCTGCTGGACGCCGTGATCGCCGAGGCCGCCGGGCGCCCGGTGGGACGCATCGACGAGACGGTGCTGGACGCGTTGCGCCTGGGTGCCTACCAGGTGCTGCGTACCCGTGTCGACGACCATGCGGCGGTGAACACCACCGTGGAGCTGGTCAAGGCCAACGGTGAGGAGAAGGCCGCCGGTTTCACCAACGGTGTGCTGCGCCGGATCACCCGCTCGACGCCGCAGGAGTGGCTGGGTACCGTCACCGCCGGGTTCACCGACCCGGTGGACGCCCTGGCGTTGCGTTACGCCCACCCGACGTGGATCGCCGAGGTATTCAACACCGCCCTCGGCGGGGCCGCCGGTGAGCCTGCCGCTGAGCTGGAGGCGGCGTTGACCGCCGACGACGAGCGTCCGCTGGTGCATCTGGCGGCGCGTCCGGGCCAGATCACTGCCGAGGAACTCGCCCTGGTCACCGGTGGTGAGGAAGGTCGGTGGTCGCCGTACGCGGTGTACCTCTCCGAGGGCGACCCGGGAAAGCTGGAGCCGGTGAAGGAGTCGCTGGCCTCGGTGCAGGACGAGGGCAGCCAGCTCATCGCCCTGGCGATGCTGCGCGCCGAGGTGGATGGCGACCAGGGCCGGTGGCTGGACCTGTGCTCGGGGCCGGGCGGCAAGACGGCGTTCCTGGTGTCCTGGGCGATGGGCGACGGAGCACGGGTGGACGCGGTCGAGTCCGCCCCGCACCGCGCGGAGCTGGTCCGCAAGGCCACGCAGGGGCTGCCGGTGTCGGTGCACCTCGGCGACGGCCGTGATCTGGCCGGCGTCGAGGGGCTCGAGGTGCCTGGCTCGCAGGATTCCGATGCCGGACGTGTCGGCTTCGACCGCGTGCTGGTGGACGCACCCTGTACGGGGTTGGGCGCGTTGCGTCGGCGTCCGGAGGCGCGCTGGCGCAAGTCGGCCGAGGACGTGGCCCCGCTGGTCACCCTGCAGCGTGACCTGCTGCGCTCGGCGGTGTCGGCGACGGCGCCGGGCGGGGTGACGGTGTACTCCACTTGCTCGCCGCACCCGGCGGAGACCAGCGCGGTGGTGCGCGCGGTGGCCGAGGAGACCGGCGCGGTCATCGAGGACGCCACCGCACTGTTCCCGGAGTTGGAGGACGTCTCGGGTCCGTTCGTGCAGCTGTGGCCGCACCGTCACGGTACCGACGCGATGTTCTTCGCGGTGCTGCGGCGGCCCTGACACACCTCGGGGACATCTCAGCGGCCGTCCCGACTAGAGTGGGTGCCATGAGTCCTGCGCGCCGTCAGCCCCAGATCGCCCCGTCCATCCTCGCCGCCGACTTCGCGGACATCAGGGGCAGTGTGGCCCTGGTTCCGGGGGCGGACTGGCTGCACATCGACGTGATGGACGGGCACTTCGTGCCGAACCTGAGCTTCGGTCTGCCGGTGGCGGACGCTGTGCGCCGCTCCACGGACACCTTCCTGGACGTGCACCTGATGATCGAGGACCCGGCCCGCTGGGCATCCGACTACGCCGCGTTCGGCAACGTGACCTTCCACCTGGAGGCCGTGGCGGACGTGGAGGCCGCGGTCGCCCTGGCCGCCACGTTGCGTGAGGCGGGCACCAGGGCCGGGGTGAGCATCAAGCCGGGAACCGCGGTGGAACCGCTGCTGGACCACCTCGCCGACTTCGACACGGTGCTGGTGATGAGTGTGGAGCCGGGCTTCGGCGGGCAGTCCTTCATGCCTGAGGTGCTGGACAAGGTCCGTGCCCTGCGTGCCCGTATCGACGCCGACGTGCTGGACACCCTTGTGGAGATCGACGGCGGCATCGGGCCGGACACGGTGGGCGTCAGCGCCGAGGCCGGGGTGGACGTCTTCGTCGCCGGCTCGAGCGTGTTCGGGGCAGAGAATCCCGAAGCCCGGGTGACCGAGCTGCGGAACACTGCCGCGCAGGCGGTCGCCGGGGCATGACGGACCCGCTCGTCGACCGGCTGTCCGCTCTGCTCGCCGAGGCAGGTGTCGGGGAGCCTGCAGAGTCCTGGGAGGCCGAGTCACTGGCCGCCGCGGTGTTGCAGGCGGACGCCGCCGGCCAGGAGGTCCGCGGGACGACCTCGCCGAACCCGCCGGTCGGCGCGGTGGTGCTGGACGCCCAGGGGACTGTTGTCGGTGTCGGGGCGACGAGCCCTCCCGGTGGTGCCCACGCCGAGGTCAACGCTCTGACCGCCGCGGGGGAGCGGGCGCGTGGGGGAACGGCCGTGGTGACCCTGGAGCCCTGTAACCACACCGGACGCACGGGTCCGTGCAGTCAGGCACTGCTGGCGGCGGGCGTGGCGCGCGTGGTGTTCGTCTTCGCCGACCCGGGTGAGACACAGGGCGGGGGAGCGGAGTATCTCCGCGCCGCCGGGGTAGAGGTCATCGGACCGTTGGTGGGAGACACCGGGAACTTGGCGGGAGTGCCGGTGTTCAGCGTGGAGCCGTGGTTGGCGGCACAGCGCCTGGGCCGGCCGCACGTGACGCTGAAGTACGCCGCCACGATGGACGGTTTCGCCGCGGCCACGGACGGCACGTCGCAGTGGATCACCGGCGAGGTTGCCCGCCAACGGGTTCACCGTGACCGTGCGCGCCGAGACGCGATCCTCGTGGGGACGGGGACGGTAGTCGCGGATGATCCACGCCTCACCGCCCGGCGGGCGGACGGATCCCTGTACGACCACCAGCCGCTGCGGATCGTGGTGGGAACCTCGGACCTGGCCGGGGACGCGTCGATCCGTCCTGCCCTGCACCTGCAGACGCGCGACCTGCCTGTGGTACTCGAGGAGTTGTGGGGCAGGGGCGTGGTGGATGTCCTGGTGGAGGGCGGCCCGCACCTGACGGCGGCATTCGTGGCGGCCGGTCTGGTGGACGCGGTGGAGGCGTACACCGCCCCGGCACTACTGGGGGCGGGTTTGCCGGCGGTCGTGGCACCGCAGGGTGCGACGACCACGATGGCCGGCATCCATCGGTTCACATTGAGGTCGGCAGAGACCATCGGCGGGGATGTGCTGATCGTGACAACGCGCAACTGAACCCGATCCTTCGGTGACTCCGGGAGCACGGTGCAGCTCCTGTGCCCCGCTTCACAAGCACCCCGGTACCTGTCCTACACTGAACAGTTATGTTCACCGGAATCGTCGAGGAGACGGGCACGGTCGCCGAGGTAGACGGCACCGAAGACGCCCAGCGCATCCGCATCGCCTGCAGCCACGTCCTGCAGGACGCCACCCACGGGGCGTCCATCAGCGTCAACGGTGTCTGCCTCACCGTGACCGAGTTCGACTCCACCGGCTTCTGGGCCGACTGCATGAAGGTCACCCTGGACTACACGGCCCTCGGTGCCGCGCACCCCGGTGACCGGGTCAACCTGGAGCGCGCCACACCGGCCGGCGGGCGTCTCGGCGGCCACATCGTCCAGGGCCACGTCGACGGCACCGCCGAGCTCATCTCCCGCACCCCGGGCAGCGAGTGGGAGGTCTTCCGCTTCGAACTCACCGGCGCCAGCGCCGAGCTCGCGCGCTACGTCGCCAAGAAGGGCAGCATCGCCGTCAACGGTGTCTCCCTCACCGTGGCTGAGGTCGGGCCCGTCAGCGACCCCTGGTTCGAGGTCTCGCTGATCCCCACCACCCTCGCCGAGACGATGCTCGGCGACCTCAAGACCGGCGACACCGTCAACATCGAGTGCGACGTACTCTCCAAGTACCTCGAACGACTGTCCCAGGCAGAAGGAGACGCCCAGTGAGCGACCTCACCAACCCCACCAGCGGCACCCACGGCTCCAGCTCGGACCGGAGCCAGTCCGGCGACCGTGGCAGCCTGCTCGACCCCGTCGAGGACGCCATCAGCGACATCGCCGCCGGCAAGCCCGTGGTCGTCGTCGACGACGAGGACCGGGAGAACGAGGGCGACATCATTTTCGCCGCCGAGACCGCCACCGCCGAGACCGTGGCCTTCACCGTCCGGCACTCCTCGGGCTACATCTGCGCCGCCGTTCCCGACAGTGAGGCCGACCGGCTCGGGCTGCCGCCCATGGTCGCCCGCAACGAGGACGTCCGCGGCACCGCCTACACCGTCACCGTCGACGCCGCCGAGGGCATCACCACCGGCATCAGCGCCACCGACCGTGCCCGCACCCTGCGCCTGCTCGCCGACCCCACGTCCACCCGCGAGAGCTTCCACCGTCCCGGGCACGTCGTGCCGCTGCGGGCGAAGAAGGGCGGGGTCCTCGAACGCGGCGGGCACACCGAGGCCTCCGTGGACCTCGCCCGCGCCGCCGGGCTGCGTCCGGCCGGTGTGCTGTGCGAGGTCGTCTCCGAGGAGGACCCGACCGGCATGGCACGCCTGCCGGAGCTGCGCCGCTTCTGCGACGAGCACGGCCTGTCGTTGATCTCCATCGAGCAGCTCGCCGACTGGCGCCGCGTGCACACCCCGGTGGTGGCCCGCAGCGTGGAGTCCCGGCTGCCCACCCGCTACGGCAACTTCCACGCCGTGGCCTATAACGGCCTGATCGACGGGGTCGAGCACGTCGCACTGGTTGCCGGTGCCACAGGAGACACCGGAGACACCGGCAACTTCAACGGCGCCGAGGACGTCCTGGTGCGCATCCACTCCGAGTGCCTCACCGGCGACATCTTCGGCTCCCTGCGCTGCGACTGCGGTGAGCAGCTGTCCACCTCCCTGGACCGCATCGCCGAGGCCGGCAGCGGGGTACTGGTGTACCTGCGCGGCCAGGAGGGCCGCGGCATCGGCCTGGTGCCGAAGCTCAAGGCCTACAACCTGCAGGACCAGGGGCTGGACACCGTCGACGCCAACACCGCCCAGGGCCTGCCGGTGGACTCGCGCGAGTACAGCGCCGCCGCCCAGATCCTGCGCGACCTCGGCGTCGGCTCGGTGGCCCTGCTGTCGAACAACCCCGGCAAGCGCCTCGACCTGGAACGCCACGGCATCCCCGTGACCCGCCGGGTGCCCGTGGAGCTGCCCGCCAACCCGGAGAATGAGGCCTACCTGCGCACCAAGCGTGACCGCATGGGCCACCAGATCGACTCGCTGACCCCCGCCGCCCACTAGCCACCACACTCCTAAGGAGCCACCCATGCCCTCGGACGGACTCGCCGACATCACCCTCACCCGCGACGCCGGGGCGGGCTACCGCATCGCCGTGGTCACCGCCTCCTGGAACGCCGAAGTCACCGACCGGCTGCACGAGCACGCCGTGACCGCCCTGCGCCAGGCCGGAGCCTACGTCGGACAGTGGCGCGTCGCCGGTGCCGTCGAACTGCCCGTCGTGGCCGCGGAGGCGGCGAAGAACTTCGACGCCGTCGTCGCCAACGGCTGCGTCATCCGTGGGGAGACCGCCCACTTCGACCACGTGTGCAATGCCGTGACCTACGGGCTGACCCGCGTCTCCCTGGACTGCGGAAAACCCGTCGGCAACGGTGTGCTCACCGTGGAGAACCAGGCCCAGGCCGTCGCCCGCGCCGGCGGCGACGGGGCCGTGGAGGACAAGGGGGCGGACGCCGCCCGCGCCGTCCTGCACTCGCTGCTGGTGCTGCGCGACATCCGCTCGGCACGCTGAGCACGGTTTCGTCGTGGTCCGTGCCCGGGGGTAGGCTGGTGACCCGTGAGCAGCTCTGAATCAGTGTCCCAGTCCACTGTGGCCGACGGCGCGGTAGACCGTGCGGCGGATAGCACGGCCACCGGCGCGACCCCCGGTCGCGCGGGCCGTCCGGAGTGGCTGCTGACCGTCACCTCCACCAGCCTGCGGTGGTGGGCGGTCATCGGTGCGGTCGTGGTCATGGCCGTGCACGTCTTCATGGCCGTCGTCTCCGGGGTGGGGGACACCGGCGCCACGGTCAGCAGCGTGGACCAGTGGGCGTTCATCGGCATCGGCGTGATCATCTCCGCCGCAGTGCTGATGCTGCTGCGCCCCCGGGTGCGCGTCAACGAGGACGGGGTGGAGGTCCGCAACATCTTCGGCGCCCAGTTCTACCACTGGTCGATCATCCACGGCCTGTCCTTCCCCCGTAAGGCCCGCTGGGCCCGCCTCGAGCTGCCGGACTTCGAGTTCGTGCCGATGATGGCCTTCCAGGTCGCCGACCGGTCCACGATCGCCAGGAAGGTGGAGGACTTCCGCGTCCTCGAGGACCGCTACATGCCCGACGAGTAGGGGAGTAGGCTCCGAGTCCATGGCCGACCCCGCCTCCTACCGACCCGCCCCCGGCACGATCCCCACCAGTCCGGGGGTCTACACGTTCCGTGACGCCGACGACCGGGTGATCTACGTCGGCAAGGCGAAGAACCTGCGCGCCCGCCTGTCGAACTACTTCCAGGACCCCGGGCACCTGGAACCGCGCATCCGCACCATGGTGCACACCGCCGACCACGTGCAGTGGACCGTGGTGGGCAGCGAGATCGAGGCCCTGAACCTCGAGTACACGTGGATCAAGAAGTTCGCCCCCCGGTTCAACGTGATGTACCGGGACGACAAGACCTACCCCATGCTCGCCGTGAGCGTGAAGGAGACCTACCCGCGGGCGTTCCTCTACCGTGGCCCGCGCAAGAAGGGCGTGCGCTACTTCGGCCCGTACCCCAAGGCCTGGGCCATCCGCGACACCCTGGAGTCGCTGACCCGGGTGTTCCCGGTGCGCACCTGCACCACCGGGGTGTACCGGCGCCACGAACAGCTCGGACGGCCCTGCCTGCTCGGCTACATCGACCGCTGTTCGGCACCGTGCGTGGGGCGGGTGTCGCCCTCGCAGCACCGCGAACTCGTCGACGAGTTCTGCTCCTTCCTGGCCGGCGGCAACACCGACCGGGTGATCCGCGACGTGCGCGGCGAGATGACGGACGCCGCCGCCGACCTCGACTTCGAACGCGCGGCATCCCTGCGCGACCAGCTCGGGGCGATGGAGAAGACCGTGGAGAAGCAGTCCGTGGTGTTCTCCGACGACACCGACGCCGACCTCGTCGCCGTGGCCAGCGATGAACTCGAGGCCGCCGTGCAGGTCTTCCACGTGCGCGGCGGACGCATCCGCGGCCAACGCGGCTGGGTGGTGGAGAAGAAGGCGTCCACCGACGATGCTGGTGAGGCTGGCGACGCTGGAGACGCCGAAGATTCAGAGGCCGACGGCTGGCCCACGCTGCTGGAGGACTTCCTCACCCAGTTCTACGGGGAGAACGCCGAACTCGCGAACGCCACCGAGTCCGCCGTCGGCGGCAACTCGCGCGCCGACGTCGCGTCCGGCAGTAGCGTCGGCGCTACCGGCACCGGCACCGAGCCGGACGCCGTGGCCCTGGAGCCCGTGCCGCGCGAGATCCTGCTGCCCGTCCTGCCCACCAACCGGGAGCGGCTCACCGACTGGCTCACCGTCCTGCGCGGTGCCCGGGTCACCCTGCGCGTCCCGCAGCGCGGCGACAAGCGCTCGCTGATGGAGACCGCCACCACCAACGCCACCCAGGCGTTACGCCAGCACAAGATCGCCCGCGCCGGCGATCTGACCACCCGCTCGGCGGCCCTGCAGGAACTGCAGGAGGCGCTGTGGATGGACGATTCCCCGCTGCGCATCGAGTGCACCGACATCTCCCACATCCAGGGCACCGACGTGGTCGCCAGCCTCGTGGTCTTCGAGGACGGCCTGCCGCGCAAGTCCGACTACCGTCGCTACCGCATCCGCGAGGCCGCCGGCGACGGGCACTCCGACGACGTCGCCTCGATCGCTGAAGTCGTCCGGCGCCGTTTTAAACGCCATCACAAGGACCGCACCGCCGTGCCCGAGGGCGACGACGGCGGCGACCTGCTGGACGGCGAGGTCACCGTGGAGCAGGCCGAGGCCGGGTCGAAGAAGTTCGCCTATCCGCCGCAGCTCTTCGTCGTCGACGGCGGCAAGCCCCAGGTCAACGCGGCCCAGGAGGTACTCGACGAGTTGGGCGTCACCGACGTCACCCTGGTGGGGGTGGCCAAGCGGCTGGAGGAGCTGTGGGTGCCCGGCGACGATTACCCGGTGATCCTGCCACGCAACTCCCAGGCGCTGTACCTGATCCAGCAACTGCGCGACGAGGCGCACCGATTCGCCATCACCTTCCACCGCTCCAGTCGCGGTAAACGTATGACCCGCTCCGCCCTCGACGAGGTCAAGGGGCTGGGTCCGAAGCGTCGGGCCGAGCTCGTGAAGACCTTCGGCTCGGTGGCCAAGGTCCGGGAGGCCGGGGTGGAGGGCATCACCCAGGTGCCAGGCTTCGGGCCGGCACTCGCCGAGGCCATCGTGGCGGCGTTGGAGCGGCAGACACCACCGGAGTCTTCGGTCTAGAATCGTGGCATGAACGATGCCACCCGAGACACGGGAACGCGACCTGACCGGCAGGAGGCGTCGCTGGTCCTCATCACCGGGATGTCCGGCGCCGGCCGCAAGGAGGCGGCCACCGTCCTGGAGGAGATGGGCTGGTACGTCGCCGACAACCTGCCCCCGGAACTGATCATGCGCATGGTCGAGCTCAGCTTCGAGTCTGACTCGCCCGTCGAGCGCCTGGCCGTGGTGACCGACGTACGCTCGCGCGACTTCGTCGGTTCGCTCACCGAGGTGCTCTCCAGCCTGCACGAGTCCGGCCGGCGGCCCGTGGTGCTCTACCTCGATGCCGACGACCGCACCCTGATCCGCCGATACGGCCGGGTGCGCCGCACCCACCCGCTGCAGGACGGGGAGACGCTGCAGGCCGGCATCGACCGGGAGCGCGAGATGATGGAGGGCATCCGTCAGCGCGCCGACCTGGTCATCGACACCTCCGGCACCAGCGTGCACGACCTGCGCCGCAGCATGGAGGGCTACTTCGAGGCGCTGTCGGACCGGCGTGAGCACGTGACCGTGCAGTCCTTCGGTTTCAAGAACGGCATCCCCAACGACGTGGACGTGATGCTGGACGCCCGCTTCCTGCCCAACCCGTACTGGGACGAGAACCTGCGCGACTACAGCGGGCTGGACGCCCCGGTCGCCGAGTTCGTCCTGTCCCGCCCGGAGGCCTCCGACTACCTCGACGCGGTCGAGACCCTCGTGTCCACCGCGCTGCCCGGCTACCGCAGGGAGGGCAAACGGTTCCTCACCGTCGCGATCGGCTGCACCGGTGGCCAGCACCGTAGCCCGGCGGTCGCCGAGGCGCTCGCCGCGCGCCTGGCGGCGAACCCGGAGCTGGACGTCCGCACCGTCCACCGCGACCTGGAGCCGGGGCGTCCCGGCCGCACCGCCACCGGAGAGGGGGCCTCGGCATGAGCGAGTTGAACGATACGGCTGAAATGAATATTGACCGCATCACCGCCCTCGGCGGCGGCCACGGCCTGTTCGCCACGCTGCGCTCGGCGCGTGCCGCGGCCGAGCACGTCACCGCCGTGGTGACCGTCGCCGACGACGGCGGTTCGTCCGGACGCATGCGCCGCGAGCTCGGCTCGCTGCCCCCGGGGGACCTGCGCATGGCGCTCGCCGCCCTGGTACGCGACACCCCGCGCGGGCACCTGTGGGAACGCACCCTGCAGCACCGCTTCTCCGGGCACGGCGCTCTCGCCGGCCACGCCGTGGGCAACCTGGTGCTCACCGGGCTGTCGGAGGTGCTGGGCTCCAGCATCGAGGCGCTCGACGAACTCAGCGACCTGCTCGGCATCCGCGGCCGGGTGCTGCCGATGTCGCCGGAGCCGCTGGACCTGGAGGCCGAGGTCCAGGGCATCGGCGACGACCCGCGCGAGGTCAACTCCGTGCGCGGGCAGGTCGCCGTCGCGTCCACCCTGGGGCAGGTGCGTCGCGTCCGGCTGATCCCGCAGAACCCGGAGGCCTCACCGGAGGCGGTGCAGGCCATCCTCGACGCCGACCTGGTCACCCTGGGCCCGGGCTCCTGGTTCTCCTCGGTGATCCCGCACCTGCTGATGCCCGGCATCGTCGAGGCGCTGGCCGAGACCACCGCCACCCGCGCGGTGATCATGAACCTCGTCGCCGAGCCGGGGGAGACCAGCGGGTTCTCCATGGAACGCCACATCCACATGCTGCTGCAGCACTGTCCCACCCTCACCATGGACGTGGTGGTGGTCGACACCTCCGTGCTGCTGCCCGGCAATGAACGCCGCCACATGGAACGCGCCGCCGCCCGGCTGGGCGCCACCGTGCTTTACCGCGACGTACGCGAGGACGACGACCGCGGCCGGTGGACCGACCGGCACTCCTCGGCCAAGCTCGCCGGGGTGCTGCGTGAACTCGCCGACTGGGACCGCACCGCCACCCCCACGGTAGGATCACCCGGAACACACGACGAGCCGGGGCACCCGGAGGAAAGGGGCGACAGCCACAGTGGCACTGACGTCTGAGGTGAAGGATGAGCTGGCCCGGGTCAACGAGACCCGGCCGGAGGTCATGACCGCCGAGGTGTCCGGCCTACTGCGCTACTGCGCGGGCCTGCACCTGGTGGCCGGACGCATCGTCGTCGAGGCCGAGGTCGACAACGGCGCCACCGCGCGCCGCGTCTCCCGCTTCGTCGAGGAGCTCTTCGACCTCACCGCCGAGATCCAGGTCGTCGGGGGAGGGAACCTGCGCACCTCCTCGCGCTACGTCCTGCGCTGGGCCGAGGGCGGCACCGAACTCGCCCGCCGCACCGGGCTGATCGACCGTGCCGGACGTCCCGTCCGCGGTCTGCCGCCCTACATCATCGGCGGCACCGCCGAGCAGTGCACCGCCGCCTGGCGCGGCGCGTTCCTCGCCCGCGGCTCGCTGACCGAGCCGGGCCGCTCGTCCTCCCTGGAGGTCACCACGCCCGGCAACGAGGCGGCCCTGGCGCTCGTCGGGGCGGCACGCCGGATCGGGGTCACCGCGAAGACGAAGGAGACCCGCGGGATCATCCGGGTGACCATCCGCGACGGGGAGAGCATCGGCGACCTGCTGACCCGCATGGGTGCGCAGCGCACCCGGCTGGACTGGGAGGAGCAGCGCATGCGCCGCGAGGTCCGGGCCACGGCCAACCGGCTGGCGAACTTCGACGACGCCAACCTGCGCCGGTCCGCCCGCGCCGCCGTCGTCGCCGCCGCCCGGGTGGACCGGGCGTTGACGATCCTCGGCGAGGACGTGCCCGACCACCTCGTGCAGGCCGGCACGCTGCGGGTGCAGCACCGGCAGGCCTCGCTGGAGGAACTCGGCCAGCTCGCCGACCCCCAGATGACCAAGGACGCCGTCGCCGGACGCATCCGCCGCCTGCTCACCATGGCCGACCAGCGCGCCGGCGAGGTCGGCATCCCCGACACCCACGCCGCGGTCACCGACGACATCTTCGACCTCGATGACATGGACGACATGGAAGATCTGGACGGTACGGGGGACCCCGCCGACGCCGAAGATAAGCGGTTGACCCCGGAGGATCAGGGCACGGAATAGCTCCACGGCGGGGCGCCGGATTCCGCTGTACTCTGGACAACGGCAACTCACCACTCATCGAGAACAGGAGCTTTACCGTGACGGTACGGGTAGGAATCAACGGGTTCGGCAGGATCGGCCGCAACTTCTTCCGGGCACTCCGCGAGAGCGGGGCTGACCTCGAGGTCGTCGCCTTCAACGACCTCACCGACAACAAGACCCTGGCCAACCTCCTGAAGTACGACTCCATCCTGGGTCGTCTGGACGCCGAGGTCAGCTACGACGAGGAGTCGATCACCGTCGACGGCAAGCGTCTCGTGGTCACCGCCGAGCGCGACCCGCAGAACCTCAAGTGGGGCGAGCTGGGTGTCGACATCGTCATCGAGTCCACCGGTTTCTTCACCGACGCCACCGCCGCGAAGGCGCACGTGGACGCGGGTGCGAAGAAGGTCATCATCTCCGCCCCGGCGAAGAACGAGGACGCGACCTTCGTCGTCGGTGTCAACCACACCGACTACGACCCGGCGGCGCACACGATCATCTCGAACGCATCGTGCACCACCAACTGCCTGGCACCGATGGCCAAGGTCCTCGACGAGGAGTTCGGCATCGTCAAGGGTCTGATGACCACCATCCACGCCTACACCGGCGACCAGCGTCTGCACGACGCACCTCACAAGGACCTGCGTCGCGCCCGCGCCGCGGCCCTGAACATCGTGCCGACCTCCACCGGTGCGGCCAAGGCCGTGTCCCTGGTGCTCCCGCAGCTCAAGGGCAAGCTGGACGGCTACGCACTGCGCGTGCCCGTGCCCACCGGCTCGGTCACCGACCTGACCTTCGAGGCGTCCAAGGAGGTCAGCGTCGAGGCCGTGAACGCCGCCATCAAGAAGCACGCCGAGGGTGAGCTCAAGGGCGTGCTGTCCTACTCCGACGACGAGCCGCTGGTCTCCACCGACATCGTCGGCGACTCGCACTCCTCGATCTTCGACTCGGGTCTGACGAAGGTCATCGGCAACCAGGTCAAGGTCGTCTCCTGGTACGACAACGAGTGGGGCTACTCGCGCCGCCTCGTGGACCTCGCCGCCTACGTGGGCGAGCGTCTCTGATCCACCTCCGGGTGGTCCAGTAGTCTGGAGCAGTACCGGCCGGTTCCACCGGTCCCACGGCGGGTCGGCACATGCCGACCCGCCGTCACCCTGTCTGCTCCCGTCCGGCCACCATTTCTTCCACCCCTCACGAACGATCCCCGTCAACCACCTATCCACAGGAGACTGAGCCATGACCGTGAAGACCATCGACGACCTCATCGCCGACGGTGTCGAAGGACGTCACGTCCTCGTCCGCGCCGACCTGAACGTGCCCCTCAAGGACGGTGACATCACCGACCCGGGCCGCATCGACGCCTCGCTGCCCACCCTGCGCCGCCTCGTCGACGCCGGTGCCCGCGTCATCGTCACCGCCCACCTCGGCCGCCCGAAGGGCGAGGTCAACCCCGAGTTCTCTCTCGCCCCCGTCGCCGAGGCCCTCGCCGAGCGTCTCGACCAGTGGGTGCCGCTGGCGCAGGACGTCACCGGCGAGGACGCCCACGAGCGTGCCAACGGCCTCAACGACGGCGACATCCTCCTGCTGGAGAACGTCCGCTTCGACGCCCGCGAGACCTCCAAGGACGAGGCCGAGCGCCAGGCGTTCGCCGCCGAGCTCGCCGCGCTCACCGGCGACAACGGGGCCTTCGTCTCCGACGGCTTCGGTGTAGTCCACCGTCGCCAGGCGTCCGTCTACGACGTCGCCGCCCTGCTGCCGCACTACGCCGGCGGTCTGGTGCAGTCCGAGCTCGAGGTCCTGCGCACCGTGTCCGAGGACCCGGCCCAGCCCTACGCCGTGGTGCTCGGCGGCTCGAAGGTCTCCGACAAGCTCGGCGTGATCGAGGCGCTCGCCCCCAAGGTCGACACGCTGATCATCGGCGGCGGCATGTGCTTCACCTTCCTCGCCGCCCAGGGCCACTCCGTGGGCAGCTCGCTGCTGCAGGAGGACATGATCGACACCTGCCGCGACCTGCTCGAGCGTTTCGGTGACGTCATCGCCCTGCCGTCCGACGTCGTCGTCGCCCCCGAGTTCGCCGCCGACGCACCGGCCACCACCGTCGCCGCCGACGCCATCCCGGACGGCCAGATGGGCCTCGACATCGGTCCGGACTCCGTGGCCGCGTTCTCCGAGACCCTCGGTGCCGCCAAGACCGTGTTCTGGAACGGCCCGATGGGCGTGTTCGAGTTCGCCGCCTTCGCCGACGGCACCCGTGGGCTGGCCGAGGCGATCATCAAGGCCACCTCCGCCGGCGCGTTCTCCGTGGTCGGTGGCGGCGACTCCGCCGCCGCCGTGCGCACCCTCGGCCTCGACGAGGACGGCTTCAGCCACATCTCCACCGGCGGCGGCGCCTCCCTCGAGTTCCTCGAGGGCAAGGAACTGCCCGGCATCACCGTTCTCGAGAACTGAGGAGTACCCACCATGTCACGCACCCCGCTCATCGCCGGCAACTGGAAGATGAACCTCAACCACCTGGAGGCCATCCAGGTCGTCCAGAAGTTCGCCTTCGCCCTGCCCAAGGACTACTACGAGCACGTCGACGTCGCCGTGATCCCCCCGTTCACCGACATCCGCAGCGTGCAGACCGTCGTGGACGGCGAGAAGATCCCGCTGACCTACGGCTCCCAGGACGTCTCCGTCCACGAGTCCGGCGCCTACACCGGCGAGGTCTCCGCCCCGATGCTGGCCAAGCTGGGCTGCAGCTGGGCCGTCGTCGGCCACTCGGAGCGTCGCCAGTACCACGGGGAGGACGACGCGACCGTGGCCGCCAAGGCCAAGGCCGCGCTGGGCTCCGGGCTGTCGCCGATCGTGTGCGTCGGCGAGCCGCTGGAGGTCCGCGAGTCCGGTGAGCACGTCGACTACGTCGTCGCGCAGACCCGCGCCTCCCTGGACGGTCTGTCGTCGTCCGACCTGGCCAACGTGGTCATCGCCTACGAGCCGGTGTGGGCCATCGGCACCGGCAAGGTCGCCTCGGCGTCCGACGCGCAGGAGGTCTGCGCCGCGATCCGCGTGCTCGTCGCCGAGCTCGCCGACCAGCAGACCGCCGACGGCGTCCGGATCCTCTACGGCGGTTCGGTGAAGACCGACTCCGTCGCCGAGATCGTCGGCCAGGCCGACGTCGACGGCGGACTCGTCGGCGGGGCCAGCCTCGACGGCGAGGATTTCGCACGACTGTGCGCGGCCGCTGCAAACGCCGCCGGCTAGAGGCACAATGGGGGAATGACATCCCCCACTGAAGAGTCCGACACCACGGTCCCCGGCACCGCCATCCCCGTCGTCCCACCGGACCGGGACGAGCCGGAGATCGTGCCGGGTCTGCGTCAGGAACTGCGCTACCTCGGCTCCATCCTCGGCGACGTCATCCGCGACCAGGAGGGCGAGGACGTCTTCGCCCTCGTCGAGGAGACCCGGCAGGCGGCGTTCTCCATCCGCCACGGTGACGGCGACGTCGCCGACCTCGCCGACCGGCTCCGCGACCTCTCCGCGGACAAGGCACTGCCCGTAATCCGGGCCTTCTCCCACTTCGCCCTGTTGGCCAACCTGGCCGAGGACCTGCACGAGGAGCGCCTGCGCGAGCGCCTGGCCGATGAAGGTGCCGCCCCGCCGCGTGCCACCCTGCAGGCCGCCTGGAAGGCCCTCGACGAGGGCGAGGTCAGCGCCGCGGAGGTCTCGAAGGTCGTGGAGTCCGCCTACGTGGCGCCCGTACTCACCGCGCACCCCACCGAGACGCGTCGGCGCACCGTCTTCGACGTCCAGTGGGACATCACCCGCCTGATGCGCAAGCGCGGCCACATCCTCAACGCCGGGCGCACCGCCCGCAGCGACGACCGGCTGGCGAGCATCGACCGCGACATCCGCCGCCGCGTGACCATCCTGTGGCAGACCGCCCTGATCCGCTCGGTGCGCCCGCGCATCGAGGACGAGATCAACGTGGGCCTGCGCTACTTCACCATCAGCCTGCTGCAGGAGATCCCGCAGATCAACCGGCGCGTCACCGTGGAACTGCGGGAACGCTACGGACAGGACGTCCCTGCCACCCCGGTGGTGCGCCCCGGCAGCTGGATCGGCGGCGACCACGACGGCAACCCCTTCGTCACCGGTGAGACGGTGGACTACGCGTCCTCGCGTGCCGCCCAGACCGTCTTCGACTGGTACCTCGCGCAGCTGCACGACCTGGAGCACGAGCTCAGCCTGTCCAGCCGGTTGACCTCGGCCACCCCGGAGCTCGACGAGCTCGCGGACCGCGGCCACAACGACGTCCCGTCCCGCGTCGACGAGCCCTACCGTCGGGCCGCCCACGGCATCCGCGGACGGATCGCGGCCACTGCCGCCGCCCGTCTCAGCGACGCCGTCGACCCGGACCGCACCGCCGGACCGCACGAGCCCTACGCCGACGCCACCGAGTTCCTCGCCGACCTGGAGACCGTGGACGCCTCCCTGCGAGCCAGCGCCGACGACCTCATCGCCGACCACCGTCTCGGCACCGTCATCGCCGCCGCCCAGTCCTTCGGCTTCCACCTGAGCAGCCTGGACCTGCGACAGAACTCCGAGAGCTTCGAGGCGATCCTCACCGAGATCTTCGCCCGGGCCGGTGTGGTCGGCGACTACACCACGCTGGACGAGGACGCCCGCGTCGAGCTGCTCGCCGGCGAACTGCACTCACCGCGTCCGCTGACCGACCCGCGCGCCACGTGGAGCGAGGCGACCGAGCGCGAGCTCGGCATCTTCCGCTCCGCGGCGGCCGCCGTCGCCCGCTTCGGTCCCGACGCCGTGCCGCACTGCATCATTTCCATGGCGTCCAGCGTCTCCGACATCCTGGAGCCGATGATCCTGCTCAAGGAGGTCGGCCTGATCGACGTCACCGACGGCGAGGTCACCGGCGGGATCGACGTGATCCCCCTGTTCGAGACCATCGACGACCTCGCCAACGGCTCGTCGGTGATGGCGCAGCTGTGGGGCCACGGCTTCTACCGTGACTACGTCGCCCAGCGTGGCGGTGTGCAGGAGGTCATGCTCGGCTACTCCGACTCGAACAAGGACGGCGGCTACTTCGCCGCCAACTGGGGCCTCTACGACGCGGAACTGTCGCTCGTCGCCGCGGCGAAGGACGCCGGGGTGGGCCTGCGCCTGTTCCACGGGCGCGGCGGCACCGTCGGACGCGGCGGCGGCCCCAGCCACGAGGCGATCCTCGCCCAGCCGGAGGGCGCGGTGCAGGGCAGCGTGCGCATCACCGAGCAGGGAGAGATCATCTCCGCGAAGTACGGGGTGCCCTCGGTGGCGCGCCGCAACCTCGAGGCGCTGGTGTCGGCGACACTGGAGGCCAGCCTGCTCCCCGTCGACCGCATCGACGACCCGGACGACGCCTACGCCGCCATGCGTGAGATCGCCGAGTTGTCCCGCAAGGCCTACGCCACGCTGATGCACGAGGACGACGGGTTCATCGACTACTTCACCTCCTCCACACCGCTGGCGGAGATCGGGAACCTGAACATCGGCTCGCGTCCGAGTTCGCGCAAGCAGACCAGCAGCATCGCCGACCTGCGCGCGATCCCGTGGGTGCTGTCCTGGTCGCAGTCGCGCATCATGCTGCCCGGCTGGTTCGGCGTGGGTTCGGCGTTGCGCGACTGGGTCGGCGAGGACGAGTCGGGGGAGAAGCTGGCGTACCTGCAGGAGCTGCACCGATCCTGGCCGTTCTTCCGCTCGGTCCTGTCGAACATGGCGCAGGTGATGGCCAAGGCCGACCTGTCCGTGGCGAAGTTGTACTCCGGCCTGGTGCCCGACGCCGCCGACGCCGAGCGCATCTACGACACCATCGTCGACGAGTTCCACCTCACCCTGGACATGTGCCTGAAGGTCACCGGGCAGGACAGCCTGGTCACCGACAACCCTGCACTGGCGATGTCGGTGCGCAACCGGTTCCCGTACCTGCTGCCGCTGAACCTGCTGCAACTGGAGCTGCTGCGCCGCTACCGTGCCGGGGACCGCAGCGAGGACGTGCTCGACGGCATCCGCCTGACCATGAACGGGCTGGCCACGGGGCTGCGCAACTCGGGCTAGGGCCCGTGTGCCTGGTGCGGGGTGTCGTGGGTGTCACGATGTCCGGCGGTGGGCTATGATGGTGTGGTTATCGCATGGCCCCGACCGACGTAAGGCAGTTCGCATGGTTCTCACCCTCCAGATCCTTCTGGTGGTCACCAGCCTCATTCTGGGACTCTCCGTTCTTCTCCACAAGGGGAAGGGCGGCGGCCTGTCCAGCCTGTTCGGTGGCGGTATGCAGTCGAGCCTGTCGGGCTCCACGGTGGTGGAGAAGAACCTCGACCGGTTGACGGTCACCACCGCGGTGATCTGGATCGCCGCCATCATCGGACTGAACCTGGTCGTCCACTACAACGTGGGCTGATCCGGCCTGTAGCTGGCCCGCACGTCCGGCCCCTGCACCTTGGTGGTGCGGGGGCTTTGGTGTGCGCGGGGGTCAGTCCTCGTCGGCAGGGTCCTCAGTGTCGGCGTCTGTGTCGTCTGTGTCGTCGAAGCTGGGGGCAGGGCCGGTGTCCTTGACTTCCGGGCCGTAGACCTGGGCCAACGGGCCGGTCGCGTGCGTGGTGTAGCGCACCCCACCCGGGCCCTGCCAGTGGATCGTGAACCCGCCATCGGGGGAGGAACACCGCCAGGACCCCTCGGTCTTCAGCCGGTGGTGTGGACGGCACAGTTTCTGCCCGTTGCTCGGATGCGTGGCCCCGTCACTGGTGGGGTCGGTGTGTGGCGAGTTGATGATGTGGTCGTTGTCGTAGAGCGTGGCCGGCACGTCACAGTACGGGAACCGGCACGTCGCGTCGCGGCCTTCCATGTAGGTGCGGTGGCCCAGCAGGAACGGGTAGCCCGGCGACTCGGGGTAGTCCTGCGGGTCGATGGGGATCTCCTTGACCTTCTTCGGGTCACAGGCCCCTTCGAAGCGTTCGGCGGTGGCCGGGTTGATCCACCCAACTCCGGCGACGTAGCCCGCCCCGGTACCGTGCACCCCGTCGATCGTCGCGCGGTAGAGATGCCCCCGGATGTCCATCGAGTTCGGGTTGTCGCCGAGCTGTTCGAGCATGACCTGCGCTTTGAGCTGGGAGCGGGTCGGTAGCTCGGAGCGTTCGTCGTCGGGGAGGTTTTCCTGAAGACGGCGGGCGTCGGCCAGCATGACGCGGGCTTTCTTGTCGAGTTCGTCGTCGATGGCTGCCAGGGTGATCTCGTCGCCGCCGGTGAGGATCATCTTGTTGCCCCGGCGCTTGAGGGTGACGGTGTCTTCCTGGGCCTGGGCGGTGTTGTCTGCCAGCACCGGTGCGGCATCGAGGATTGCTGCGCGTACGCGGTCGCCGAGTTCGCGCAGGGTGACCAGGCGGGTGGTGTCGCGCAGCCACGGGGTGACGTGGGTGTTGACTGCCGCGTCGAGGCAGGCGGTGATCTCGTCGTGGCGTCCTTTGGGCACGGTGGATAGTTGGGCGTGGATCATCCGGCGGATCAGGGCGAGGTGGTCGGCGGCGAGGATGCCGGTGGTCACCACGGCGCAGAAGAGTTCGAGGTTGCGTGCGGCGAGTTCGCCTGCGTGTGCGAAGCGGGTGGCGTCGTTGCGTGAGCGTCCGCGTAGGGCCAGTGCTGAGCCGAGGCGTTCGCTGGCCGGTAGTTGACGCAGGTGGATGATCAGGCCCATCTCGACGATGTTGATGTGGCGCTGCAGGGCATCGATGTCGACAGTGGCTGGTTCGTCGGTGGTGGTCATGTCCCTGGTTTCCCCCTTCTTCCATTTGTTGGATGAAGTGTATACCAGGGTCCGGACATGAAACGCGCACGTGTTCGAACAGGGTGCATAAAAGAAGGCCCACCAGGCACGATACCTGGTGGGCCCAACCGGAGGAATCCGCTAGCGCGGGTCCGCGGCGGCGTCGACGTGCAGTACGGTCCGGCGCGAACCGGACACCCCGGCCGCCGGCCACTGGGCGGGATCCTCACCGGAGACGACCTCGCCGGCCGCCTCCCGCTTGGCCTCGCCGGTGACCAGCAGCCACACCTCGGAGGCGGTGGCGATGGCCTCACGGGTCAACGACACCCGCTCCGACGGCGGCTTCGGGCACTCACGCACCGCCACCACGGAGGTGCCCGCGGCGGGGGAGAGCTCGGCGGTGTGGGGGAACAGGGAGTTCACGTGCCCCTCCGGCCCCATGCCGAGCAGGTGCAGGTCGAAACCGTCCGGAGCGAAGGCGGCCACGGCCTCACCGTAGGCCTCCGCCGCAGCGTCCAACCCGGACCCGTCGACCGGCTCGTCGTCGCGGGGAACGCCCACGCGGTGGACGTTGGCCTCCGGGACGTCGACGTGGCAGAGCAGTTCGGCGTGCGCCAGGTCGTCGTTGCGCGCCGTGGCACCGGTGGTGCCGGTCGGCACGAAACGCTCGTCGCCGAAGAAGACGTGCACCTTCGCCCAGTCGATCGCGGTGACGGGGAAGGAGTCGGCGGACGCACGGGCGGCGTGGTCGAGGGCGGCGAGCTGGCGCAGCACCGCACCGCCGGCGCCACCGCCGGTCAGCACGATCCTGGCGAAACCGTCCTCGCTCACCCCACCGTCGCGCTGGACGCCGGCGACGAGATCCACGATGTCGCGGGCCACGCCGGCGGCCAGGGCGTCGCCGTCCTGCCAGCCGACGACCTCGAGGTTCCTGCCGCCGCTCACCGGGTGCTCTCCTGCGCGGAGAAGGGGATCGAGGCGGTCATGCCGTCACGCGGGGTCCGCACACGCGGCAGCCCGTGCAGGGCCTGGCCGAAGGCACGGTCGGGCTCCAGGTGACGCAGTTCCTCGGCGAGGCAGTCGCCGACCTGACGCCGCGCCAGGTTCACCAGGGTGTCCGTGCCCACGCCGGTGCTCACCCGCACCGAGCGGTGGTTGACGACGGCGAGCTCCACCGACCCGTTGGAGCAGGTGATCACCGTGCGCTGAATCGGGGACATCGGCTTGCCCTCGTCGTCGAGGGGGACCGCCGGCGAGCCGTCGGCGCACCGGGTCACCGGCACGTTGAGACGGTCGGCCAGCCACCCGGCGGCGATGTCCACCGCCGGGTCGTCCGCCGGTCCGGAGACCTCCGCGGACAGGAAGGTGTCGCCGACCCGCTGATCCAGCGCACTGGACAGCAGCCCGCGCCACGGGGTGATACGGCTCCACACCAGGTCGGAGTCACCGAGGGAGTAGCCGATGCGTCGGCGGAAGATCGCCTCGGCACCGCGTCCCGCCGCCGCGTCGGCGAAGCTGTCGGTGATCCGTCGGGTCGCCAGTGCGCCGAGGGAGTCGGCCGCCGGGTTGCGCGGAGAGGTGAACGGCCACCAGACGACCACCGGGGTGTCCGGCAGCAGCAGGGGCATCACCGCGTGGTCGGCGTGGTCGGCCAGTTCCCCGTGCAGGCGCATCAGGATCATCTCCGAGGCGCCCGCGGTACCGCCCAGGTGGATCGCCGCGTCCATGCTGACCTCGTCGGTCGAGCGGTCGTGCACGACGAAGATCACCCGGGCCGGGTGCTCACGTGAGGCGTCCACGGTGGCGTTGACCACCGTGTCCAGGTCCTCCTCGGAGCGCACCGACACGATCAGCGTGAGCACGCGGCCGGTGGCGATCTCGCCCCGGTCCTCACGCAGCTGGTGCAGCCGGTCGGTCAACTCGTGTGTGGTGGTGGTTCCCAGGTCGACGACCGCGGCGTGGTCGCCGGCGTCGGTGAACGTCTTCCATGGCATCAGGGACGCCTCCAATTCCTGCCGTGTCGGGACAGCATCCGGTCGGCCCCCGAAGGGCCCCAGGTGCCCGGGTCGTAGTCTTCGGGGCGTCCGGCGTCGGCCCAGTAGTTGAGCACCGGGTCCAGGATCCGCCAGGACTCCTCGACCTCCTCGTTGGTGGGGAAGAGGCTCGCCTCGTCCAGCAGGGCGTCGAGGATCAGCCGCTCGTAGGCCTCCGGCGACTGCTCGGTGAACGCCTCCGAGTAGGAGAAGTCCATGTTCACGTCGCGCACGTCCATCGCCGAGCCCGGCACCTTCGAGCCAAAGCGCAGCAGCACACCTTCGTCGGGCTGCACGCGGATCACGAGCACGTTGGACTGCTGTGCCTCGGTCTGCTCCGGGCTGAACGACTGGTGCGGGGCGTCCTTGAACACCAGGGCGATCTCGGTCACCCGACGGCCCAGACGCTTGCCGGTACGCAGGTAGAACGGCACACCGGCCCACCGCCGAGAGTTGATCTCGAAGGTCGCCGCCGCATAGGTCTCCGTCGTCGAGGACGGGTCGAAACCCTCCTCGTCGCGCAGTCCGGGGACGTGCTCGGAACCCTGCCACCCGGAGGTGTACTGGCCACGCGCGGTCGTCTGCGCGAAGGGCCCCACCGGGCGGGTGGCCTTGAGCACCTTGAGCTTCTCGGCCTTGAGCTCGTCGGGGGAGAAGGTCACCGGCTCGTCCATCGCCACCAGGGCCAGCAGCTGGAGCAGGTGGTTCTGCATCACGTCGCGGGCGGCACCGATGCCGTCGTAGTAGCCGGCACGCCCGCCCAGGCCGATGTCCTCGGCCATGGTGACCTGCACGTGATCGATGTAGCCGGAGCTGAACAGCGGCTCGAACATCTGGTTGGCGAAACGCAGCACCAGGATGTTCTGGACGGTCTCCTTGCCGAGGTAGTGGTCGATGCGGAACACCGAGGACTCCGGGAAGACGGAGTTCACGATCCGGTTGAGCTCGGTCGCGGACTCCTCGTCGTGGCCGAAGGGCTTTTCGATGACCACGCGCTTCCACCCGTCGGTCGAGTCGGCGAGACCCGAACGCTCCAGCTGGTTGCACACCTCGGAGAAGTACTGCGGCGGGACGGAGAGGTAGTAGGCCCAGTTTCCGCCGGTGCCACGCTCCTCGTCCATCTTCTTCGTCATCGCGGCGAGGTCGTCGAAGGCGGAGTCGGTGACGAAGTCGCCCTTGACGAACTGGATGCCTGCGGCGAGCTGCTCCCACACGGCCTGACGCCAGGGGGTACGCACCCGCTCGCGGACGGCGTCGAGCACCTCGGCCTCGAACTCCTCCTTCGTCCAGTCACGACGCCCGTAACCGATCAGGCTGAAGCCGGCCGGCAGCAGGCCCCGGTTGGCGAGGTCGTACACGGCGGGCAGGAGCTTACGGCGGGCCAGGTCGCCGGTGACCCCGAAGATCACCAGGCCGCTGGGCCCGGCGATCCGCGGGACGCGCCGGTCGGCGGCGTCGCGCAGCGGATTCTCCCACTGTGGTGACTCGGAGCTCACAGACGCTCCCCGATGGTGTCGAGAAGCTCCTGCCAGGAGCTGACGAACTTGTCGACGCCCTCGTGCTCCAGGACGAGGAAGACGTCCTTGAGGTCCACGCCGAGGTCCTCGAGGGCGGCGAAGATCTCGCGGGAGTCCTCGCCGGTGCCGCTGAGCGTGTCACCGGAGACCGTGGCGTGGTCCAGGGTGGCGTTGAGGGTGTCCTCCGGCATGGTGTTCACCGTGTCCGGTCCGACGAGGCCGGAGACGTACAGGGTGTCGGGGTAGTCGGGGTTCTTCACGCCGGTGGACGCCCACAGCGGACGCTGCGGGTGCGCGCCGGCGGCCTCGAGCTGCTGCCAGCGCGAGTCCTGGCGCAGCTCGGACTCGAAGGCCTCGTAGGCCAGGCGGGCGTTGGCGAGACCGGCCTTGCCGCGCACGGCCAGGGCCGCGGCGGTGCCGATCTCGTCGAGGCGACGGTCGATCTCGGTGTCCACGCGGGAGACGAAGAAGCTGGCCACCGAGTGGATCTTCGAGATGTCCTGGCCGTTGGCCTGGGCCTGGGCGATTCCCTCGACGAAGGCGGCGATGACCTGGCGGTAGCGCTCCACGCTGAAGATCAGGGTCACGTTCACGCTGATGCCGTCGGCGAGCACCTCGGTGATCGCCGGCAGGCACGCCTCGGTGGCGGGGATCTTGATCATCACGTTCTCGCGTGCGACGTCCATGTACAGCTGGCGTGCCTGCGCCACCGTGCCCTCGCGGTCGTCGGCGAGACCCGGGTCGACCTCGATGGAGACCCGGCCGTCGACGCCGTCGGAGGACTCGTAGACCTCGGAGAAGACGTCGCAGGCGTTGCGGACGTCCTGCACGGCCATGGAGAACACGGCGGCGGAGACGTCCGAGCCGGCGGCCTTGAGCTCGGCGACCTGGGCGTCGTAGGCGGTGCCGACGGACATGGCCTTGGCGAAGATCGCCGGGTTGGTGGTGACCCCGACGATGCCGGAGTCGGCGATGAGCTCGGCGAGGTTACCGGTGTCGAGACGGTCGCGGGACAGGTCGTCCAGCCACACGGAGGTTCCGGCGGCGGCGAGTTCGGTGACGTGGTTCACGGGTGATCAACCAACTTTCTACGAAATGGGTGCGTGGTTCTCTGGGGGTGTTAGAGGATGTCGCGGGCGGCGGTGGCGACCGCCTCAGCGGTGATGCCGAACTCGCGGTAGAGGGTCTTGTAGTCGGCGGAGGCGCCGAAGTGCTCCAGCGAGACGTTGCGTCCGGCGAAACCGGTGTAGCCCTTCCACGGCATCGCGATGCCCGCCTCGACGGACACGCGCGCCGTGACCCCGGACGGCAGGACGGACTCGCGGTACTCGGCGTCCTGCTGCTCGAACCACTCCATGCAGGGCACGGAGACGACGCGGGTGCCGATGCCCTCGGACTCCAGCGCGGCGGCCGCCTCGACGGCCAGCTGCACCTCGGAGCCCGAGCCCATCAGGATCACCTGCGGGGTCTCGGTGGACGACTCGACGAGCACGTAGGCACCGCGGGCGACACCCTCGGCGGCCTTCTCCTTCGAGCCCTCCAGCACCGGCACACCCTGACGGGTGAGGATCAGTGCCTTCGGAGCGGCCGGGGCCTTGAGTGCTGCGGACCACGCCTGGGCGGTCTCGTTGGCGTCCGCGGGACGGATCACCGAGAGGTTCGGGATGGCGCGCAGCGCGGCGAGGTGCTCGACGGGCTGGTGGGTCGGGCCGTCCTCGCCGAGGCCGATGGAGTCGTGCGTCCACACGTGGTAGACGTCGCTGCTCATCAGCGCGCCGAGGCGCACCGCGCCACGGGCGTAGTCGGAGAACTGCAGGAACGTCGCGCCGTAGGGACGCGTCGCGCCGTGCAGGGCGATGCCGTTGAGGATCGCGGCCATGCCGTGCTCGCGGATGCCGAAGTGCAGGTTACGGCCGTAGGGGGTCGCCGACCAGGCGTCGGTGGAGATGGACTCCGGGCCCACGCTCTTGTCGCCCTTGATGATGGTGTTGGTGGAGCCGGCGAGGTCGGCGGAGCCGCCCCACAGCTCCGGCAGCGTGGCGCCGAGGGCCTGCAGCGCGGCCTCGGAGGCCTTGCGGGTGGCCAGGTTGTCGCCGTCGTCCCAGGTGGGAAGCTCGGCGTCGAAACCCTCCGGGAGCTCGCGGGCGGCGATGCGCGCGTGCAGCGCGGCGGCCTCCGGGTTGCTCTGCGCCCAGGCGTCGAAGCCGTCCTGCCAGGAGGTGTGCGCCTCGCGGCCACGCTCCACGAGACCGCGGGCGTGCGCCAGGACCTCGTCCTCCACCGGGAAGTCGACGTCGGTGGGGAAGCCGAGGGCCTTCTTCACCCCGGCGATCTCCTCGCCGCCGAGGGCGGCGCCGTGGGCGGCACCGGTGTTCATCTTCGTCGGCGCCGGGTAGCCGATCACCGAACGCACGCGCACGAACGTCGGACGCACCGTGTCGGCCTTGGCCTCCTCGACGGCGACGAGGATGCCCGTCACGTCCTCCGCGTTGACCTCCAGGGTCTGCCAGCCGTAGGCCTCGTAGCGGGCCACGACGTCCTCGCCGAAGGCGATGTCGGTGTTGTCCTCGATGGAGATGCTGTTGTCGTCCCAGAAGACCACCAGGTTGCCCAGCTGCTGGGTGCCGGCGAAGGACGACGCCTCGGACGTCACGCCCTCCTGCAGGTCACCGTCGGAGGCGATGACGTAGATGTGGTGGTCGAACGGGGAGGTCCCCTCCGCCGCGGACGGGTCGAACAGACCGCGCTCACGGCGCGACGCCACGGCCATGCCCACGGCGGACGCCAGGCCCTGGCCGAGCGGGCCGGTGGTGATCTCCACACCGTCGGTGTGGCCGACCTCCGGGTGTCCCGGGGTCTTCGAGCCCCAGGTGCGCAGCGCCTTGAGGTCGTCGAGCTCCAGGCCGAAACCGCCGAGGTACAGCTGGATGTACTGCGTCAGCGAGCTGTGGCCGGCCGACAGGACGAAGCGGTCGCGCCCGGCCCAGTTGTGGTCGGACGGATCGTGGCGCAGGACGCGCTGGTACAGCGTGTACGCCAGGGGGGCGAGGGACATCGCGGTGCCCGGGTGGCCGGATCCGCAGTTCTCCACGGCGTCGGCCGCGAGGACGCGGACCGTGTCCACCGCACGGGTGTCCAACTCCGACCAGTCGTCCGGGTACTTCCGGACCGTACGGGCTTCGAGGTCCTTGGGGAGTGTCACGCTGGGTAGCCTTCCTGTCGTCGGGGGACATAAAGAGGACACGGGCGCGGTGACCACAGCTGGTCGCAGGACGCGGCCCGTGTAACCCCGACCAGTGTAGTGGGCGGAGGTCGACCGTGTCACTGGCGGATCACCGGCAGGCCCGGAGGCGACAGCGGTTTTCGGTCCCACCACCGGCTCGGGTAACCTGTCCGTTTGGCAGATCCGTGTGTCCCGACAACCAGGAACACACGGTGACGATGGCGTTTATGGAGGCGGACTGACCGGTGGACAAGATCAAGGCGTATATCTCGCTGACGAAACCCCGGGTCATCGAGCTACTGCTTGTCGCCGCCATCCCGTCCATGCTCCAGGCGCAGCGCGGTGAGGTGAACCTCGGCCTGATCCTGCTGACACTGGTCGGCGGGTGGATGGGCGCCGCCGCGGCGAACACCTTCAACATGGTCGCCGACTACGACATCGACCAGAAGATGCGTCGCACGCACCGTAGGCCGCTGGCCAAGCACACGGTGAACAAGACCGAGGCCCGCATCTTCGCCTGGGCGCTGACCGTAGGCAGTGTGCTGTGGCTCGGCCTGCTGTGCCACTCGTGGCTGGCCGCCGGATTCATCCTGCTGACCATCTGGTTCTACATCTTCGTGTACACCAAGTGGCTCAAGCGTCGGACCTGGCAGAACGTGATCTGGGGCGGGGCGGCCGGCTGTATGCCGGTGATGGTCGGCTGGGCCACCGTGACCGAGGCCAACGGCGGTTCCTTCAACGCCGGCTGGGCGTCCTGGGGCCAGGCGCTGCTGCTGTTCCTGATCATCTTCTTCTGGACGCCGCCGCACACCTGGGCGCTGGGCATGCGCTACCGCGAGGACTACGAGGCCGCCGGCGTGCCGATGATGCCCGTCGTCAAGCCCCCGCTCGAGGTCACCCGCCAGATCCTCTGGTACACGTGGGCGACGGTGATCACATCGCTGCTGCTCGTCCCGGCGACCGGCTGGGTCTACGCCGTGGTGGCGCTGCTCAGCGGTGCGTGGTTCATCCTGCGCGCCCACGGGCTGCACAACGGGGTGAAGAAGGGCGTGAAGGTCAAGCCGATGAACCTCTTCTTCCTGTCGAACAACTATCTCTCGGTGCTCTTCGTGGGTCTGTCGGTGGACGCCGTCCTCGGCCTGGAGACCGTCAGCGAGATGCTCGGCCGCTAAGGGCCCCAACTCCAGCGTCCAACCCGACAGATCGGTCAGAGACCACCCTGTGGGGTTGTTCTCTGCCCGGCGCAATCACTGCATTCCGGTCCGGTCACTGGCAGTGACCGGACCGGAATGCAGTGATTGCGCCGTGGTGTGGGCACGAGCTACGTCGGGCTACTCGGAATCAGCGGACGCAGACCGGCCGTGGAGTACCGGTCACGGACACACATCTTGACCATCGACCGGGAGGGGACGGGGAGGGACACGAGAGAGGGCTGGAGGGCCCCGGCAACGAGCAACCCCCCCCCCAGGTCGGTAGCACCGACCTGGGGGGATTGCCACGTGCCCGTGGGGAGTGTGGATGGGCGGGGACCACCGCCGGACGCTACGAGGCGTCCACTGTGTCCGCGGCGTCCTCGGTGTCGTAGTCGCGGTCCGCGGCGTCCTCGCCACGGCGGAAGCGCATCGCCCACAGCAGGCCCGTGGCGGCGGTCACGACCGCGGAGCCGAGGACGTGCGGCGGCACCGTCCAGCGCGGCACACCGAGGTTGTACTGCACCACGCCGACCACGCCCTGGATCACGATCCCCAGGATCAGCACCAGGGCGGCGGTCTTGATCCGACGGTCCACGTGCACGGCCAGCAGGCCGGCGAGCAGGCCGATGGTGATGCCCATGTACAGGTACATCGCGTGGGCGTGCATGTTGGCGATCTCGAACAGGGCGATCTGCAGTCGGTCGCCCTCCATGATCGCCTCGTCGCCGGCGTGCGGGCCGGAGCTGGTGGTCATCGTGCCGGTGACCAGTGTGATCGCCAGGCCGAGCGCCGAACCCCAGGTGGCCCACCGCAACGGCCGCGGCATGGTGGCGCGACGCGGGGCGTCGTCGTCCTCACCGATCTTGACGAGCATCACCGCAGCGAAGAAGACCAGCACCATCGAGGGCAGGAAGTGGGCCATCACGATCCACCACGCCAGGTCCAGGTGCACGGTGATGCCGCCGATGACCGCCTGGGCGATGATGCCGATGCCCTGCAGGAAGGCGATGTGCAGGATCGAGTTGCGACGGGCCGCCCGCAGGACCGTCAGGAAGGCCACCAGGGCGGCGACGATGAGAACGAAGGTCAGCATCCGGTTGCCGAACTCGATGGCCTGGTGGATCGCCGGGGTCGTCCCGGACTCCGGCACCAGCGAGCCGGGGTGGCACTGCGGCCAGGTGGGGCAGCCCAGACCCGAGCCGGTGACGCGCACCAGCGAACCGGTGAAGGTGATGCCGCCCTGGCAGACCATGAGGATGATCGCGTACAGGCGCTGGCGTTTCACCGTGGGCACCGGCGACCACGCGCACAGGGCGAGGATCGCGGCGTAGAAGCGCAAGAAGCCCCGGTTCACCGGGTTGGAGGTGTGTTGCACACGGTCGCGCATCGCCACCAGTGTGGTGTCCCTCACCCGGGGCACGACCCCGGGGTCCGTGCTGGTTGTCGGGCTGCCGTCCTGGGGTTTCTGCGAGACCTTCACGGTGTGCCAGTCTATCGCTACAGGGCGCGACGGCCGTAATCTGAACGGCTCAGTCGTCGGCTCAGTCGTCGTCCATGGTGAAGGAGAAGAACCGCACGGCCAGTGCGCCGCCCACCACACCCCAGGCGGCAAGGACGAGCAGGGCGGGCAGGTTCATCGTGCCGGCGGAGGCGTCCACCAGCCCGTCGGTCAGCGCCACGGACGGCAGGACGCGCAGTCCGGCGTGCACCGGGCCGGGCAGGTCGGTGTCCATCGCCGCGACGACGGCGGCCCCCATGAGCACGAACCAGATCGTGTTGCCGAGTGCGAGCACCAGTTCGGAGCTCAGCGTCCCGCCGAGCAGCAGTCCCAGGGCGGTGAAGGTGGCCACGCCCACGAGGATGAACAGGGCCGCGGGCAGGGCGCCGGCCGCGCTCGGCGACCAGCCCAGCAGCAGCGCCACGGCGGTGAGGACGACGAGCTGCACGAGCACCGCGGCGCCCACGGCCATGATCTTGCCCGCGATCAGGACGCGGCGCGGAACGCCGCACGCGCCGATGCGTTTCAGCGCCCCGTAGCGTCGGTCGAAGGCCACGGCGATGGCCTGTCCGGTGAACCCGGCGCTCATCAGCGCGATGCCCACGGTCATCGGGTACACGTTCTGCACCGCGTCGTCCAGCGGGACCACGGGGATCAGGCTCAGGGCCACGAGCAGGCCCAGCGGGATCACCAGCGACAGCAGCTGCTGTTCGCCGTGGCGCAGGAAGAGCAGCGTCTCGATGCGGGCCTGGGCCAGCAGCATCCGCCCGGTCGGCGCCTGGTGCGGGTCGGGCGTGAACTGGCCGGGGGCGAAACGCCCGGAGGTCTGACGGGACCGGATCATGCGCGGATCTCCCTTCCGGTGATGTCGAGGAACACGCTCTCCAGGCTGCGCTGGTCGACCTCCAGGGAGGTCACGAGCACGTCCTGGCGGGCTGCCTCGGCGGTGATCTCGGCGACGAGCGCGGGGGTCACCGTCGCGGACACGGAGATCCGCGCGGGCCGGGTCACCGAGACGGTGGCGCCGGACGGTGCGAGCCGTTCGGCCAGGGCCGCCACGTCCAGCTCGCGGTCGGTGCACACGGTGACGCGCGGGTCGGAGGTGCTGGTGAGCTCGCTGATCGTGCCCTGGGCCACCGCCTTGCCGTGGTCGATGATGACCACGTGGTCGGCGAGCGCCTCGGCCTCGTCCATGAGGTGGGTGGTGAGCACCACCGACACCCCGTCGCCGCGCAGCGCGGTGATCAGGTCCCACACCGCCAGGCGCGACTGGGCGTCCAGCCCCGCGGTCGGTTCGTCGAGGAAGACCAGCTCGGGACGTCCCACCAGGGCCAGCGCCAGCGAGAGGCGCTGCTGCTGGCCGCCGGACAGGCGGCGGTAGCTGGACTTCTCGTGGCCGGTCAGGCCCACGGTCTCGAGCAGCCAGGCCGGGTCGAGGGGGTCGGCGGAGTAGGACGCCGCGAGGTCGAGCATCTCGCCGACGCGGATGCCCGGGTACGCCCCGCCGCCCTGCAGCATCACGCCGATGCGTCCGCGCAGCCGGTCGGTGTCGCGCGAGGGGTCGGTGCCGAGCACCTCGACGGTGCCCTCGTCGGGGGCCAGGAAGCCCTCGCACATCTCCACCGTCGTCGTCTTGCCCGCCCCGTTGGGGCCCAGCAGGGCAAGGACCTCGGCCTGCCCGACGGTGAGGTCCAGGCCGTCCACCGCGGTGACGTCCCCGTACCTCTTGACGACCCCGCGTAAACGGAGTGCAGCCCGGCTGCCCGCGTCCTTCCCTGCGCTAACCACGGTGCCAGAGTCTATCCGTTGCGCTGACGGCGTTGGTAAAGCAGCCAGCCCACCACGATGAACACCACCGAGAACAGCGCCGACATCAGGTACATCACCGCCACCGTCGCCGGCGGCAGGTTCAGCCCGCGCGGCAGGATGAAGTAGCTCAGGATCGCCGAGTAGGCCACCACGGCCACCCGGAACGTGCCGCGGTTGGCCCACGCCGCCAGCGGCATCACCGCCCACAGCACGTACCAGGGGTGCACCACTGGGAAGAAGACGACGAGGAAGAAGGTCGCCACGCCCAGCCCGCCGACGGGGTGCACGCGTCCGCGGAAGGACGCCCACAGCATGCGCACCACCCAGAACCCGCCGATCATCAACCCGATCAGCCGGGCGGTGGACAGGGCGGCGTCGGTGTGGTCGCCCAGCCCCAGCCACATGCCGCTGTTCGCGGTGAGCAGGCCGATGTCGGTGGTCACCGACATCCAGCTGATCACCTCGGTCGCCCCGCCCTGCACGGTGATCCAGCCGAAGCCGAGCCCGGAGGCCAGCGACACGGCGACGACCACCACGCCCGTGCCGACGGCGTAGATCGCCGCGGCGGCGAAGAGGTCGCGGAAGCGTCCCCCGAGGTAGCGGGCCAGTGCCACGCCGACGAAGCCGAGGGCGAGGAAGGCGGTGACCTTGACCATGCCCGCCGCACTGATCAGCACGATGCCGGACGCACCCCACAGCCACCGGCGCACGGCCGGCACCGGGCCGGCGTCCACCGCGCGCAGGCCGCACTCCACGCCGGCGAGCAGCATGCCCATCATCACCGACTCGTTGTGCACCCCGGCGACCAGGTGCAGGTAGACCAGCGGGTTGAGGATGCCCAGCCACAACGCCGCCTGCGGGTGCACACCGCAGCGGCGCGCCAGACGCACCACCGCCCACGCCGCCACGAACACGCCGACCACGGAGATCAGCCGGTGGGCGATCACCCCGAGGGCGATGACGTCGCCGGTGAGCTTCGAGATCACCGCCGCCATTCCCACGGCGACCGGGCCGTAGGGGGCGGGGGAGTGCGACCACTCGAAGGGCACGGAGCGGGCCAGGTCGTTGTCCACGCCGAGCAGGTCCACCGGCCCGGCGGAGTAGGGGTCCATCCCCTGGGCTGCGATGGATCCCTGGGCCAGGTAGGAGTAGATGTCCTGGGTGAACATCGGTGCGGTGGCCAGCAACGGCAGCACCCACAGCACGCCGATGCGCACCAGCGACGCCGTCGGCAGCAACGGCACGTCGGCGTCCCGCCGTGGCACGCAGTAGCGCCAGAGCAGCAGCCACCCCACGATCAGCAGACTGATGCCCACGAAGACCGCAACGGTGGTGGTGTGCAGCATGCGGGAGAGGAATCCGCTGATCGGCAACGACCACAGGGTGTTGCCGACCACGGGCAGCGCCCCGGCACCCACGCCGCCGACGGCGATCAATACCGAGCCGATGATGCCGGTGAACACGCCGAGCCGCAGGCGCAGCAGTTCACCGCCGGTGAAACGGCGGACGGGGGCCGCCGGGCTGGTGGTGTGCAGGGTGGCACTGCGCGAGCCGGCGGTGCCGATGTTCGGCAGCAGGCCGAACATCCGGGTCAGGCCACGTCCCCCCGCCTGCCGCCGCTCCGGGGACTCCTGTGCCGGGTCGTCGGTCACAGGGCTCTCGGAGGGGGGTGGCTGAGTCACACCGGCATTCTACGGGTCGGGCCGCGTGGACCGTGGCAGACACCCTGCCGTTGCGAAAATAGGACTGTCGGTAGAGCAGAGAAACAACAGGTCAGCCTGCCCTTATTAGACAACGGGAATGATTTACGCGACACTCGTGTTGTCTAATCATGACCCGCTGCCACAACTGTCGTCGAGGAGGGAACAGCTCATGAGCGAACGGGACACCCGTCGTGAAGTTCTGGCGCAGATCCTCCGGAACGGTCCGGTCAGCGCCACCGACATCAGCGACGCGCTCGGACTGAGCGCCGCCGGTGTGCGACGGCACCTGGACAACATCGTCTCGGACGGTCTCGCGGAGACCGTGGAGGCCCCGCGGTCGGCCAACGGCCGCACGCGCGGCCGCCCGGCCAGGCAGTACCGCCTGACCGACGCGGGACGCGGACGTTTCGGCCATGATTACGACACACTCGCGCTCCTGGCCCTGCGGGCCCTCCGGGAGACCGGAGGGGACGACGCGGTCGCGGCGTTCGCCGACCAGCGCATGCAGGAACTGTTCGGGTCGGTGGAGGACGACGAGTCCGGGGACGCCCCCGGGGCCGTGGTGGACCGCGCCGGACGCATCGCCGAGGCGTTGACGGACCGCGGTTACGCCGCGACGGTCAACGAGGCCGCGACCGGCGTGCAGATCTGCCGCCACCACTGTCCGATCCAGGACGTCGCCCACGAGTTCCCCGAACTCTGCGCGGCGGAGCACCGGGTGGTCACCGAACTCCTCGGCCACCACACCCAACCACTGGCGACCATCGCCGACGGCAACGGAATATGCACGACCCACATCCCGCTGACCACAATCCACCCTTCATCCACGAAGGAGAGCTGACATGACTCAAGCTGCACAACTACCTGACAACAAGCCCCAGAATGCGCCCCAGAACGCACCGCAGACCGATGACGAGATCATCGACTCGATCGGTGCCTACGGCTACGGCTGGCACGACTCGGACGCCGCGGGTGCCGCGGCCGAGCGTGGCCTGTCCGAGGCCGTGGTGAGGGACATCTCCGCCAAGAAGAACGAGCCCGAGTGGATGCTCGAACGTCGTCTCAAGGCGCTGAGCACCTTCGACCGCAAGCCGATGCCGACCTGGGGTGCCGACCTCGGCGGGATCGACTTCGACAACATCAAGTACTTCGTGCGTTCCACGGAGAAGCAGGCCCAGACCTGGGAGGACCTGCCGGACGACATCAAGGAGACCTACGACAAGCTGGGTATCCCCGAGGCGGAGAAGCAGCGTCTGGTCGCCGGTGTGGCCGCGCAGTACGAGTCGGAGGTCGTCTACCACCAGATCCGAGAGGACCTGGAGAGCCAGGGCGTGATCTTCCTGGACACCGACTCCGCCCTCAAGGAGTACCCGGAGCTGTTCAAGGAGCACTTCGGCACCGTCATCCCCGCCGGTGACAACAAGTTCTCCGCCCTGAACACCGCCGTGTGGTCCGGTGGCTCGTTCATCTACGTGCCCAAGGGCGTGCACGTCGACATCCCGCTGCAGGCCTACTTCCGGATCAACACCGAGAACATGGGCCAGTTCGAGCGCACGCTGATCATCGTCGACGAGGACGCCTACGTCCACTACGTCGAGGGTTGCACCGCGCCGATCTACAAGTCGGACTCCCTGCACTCCGCGGTCGTGGAGATCGTGGTGAAGAAGGGCGGTCGTTGCCGCTACACGACCATCCAGAACTGGTCGAACAACGTCTACAACCTGGTCACCAAGCGCACCCGTGCCGAGGAGGGCGCCACCATGGAGTGGGTCGACGGCAACATCGGCTCCAAGGTGACCATGAAGTACCCCGCGGTGTGGATGACCGGTCCGCACGCCAAGGGTGAGGTGCTCTCCGTGGCCTTCGCCGGCGAGAACCAGGTGCAGGACACGGGCGCGAAGATGGTGCACATGGCGCCGTACACCTCCAGCAACATCGTCTCGAAGTCGGTGGCGCGTTCCGGTGGCCGTGCCGCCTACCGCGGTCTGGTGCAGATCAACAAGGAGGCGCACCACTCCAAGGCGAACGTGGAGTGCGACGCCCTGCTGGTCGACTCGATCTCGCGGTCGGACACATACCCCTACAACGACATCCGCAACGACCACGTGACCCTCGGCCACGAGGCGACGGTCTCGCAGGTGTCCGAGGACCAGCTGTTCTACCTCATGAGCCGCGGGCTCGAGGAGGACGAGGCGATGGCGATGATCGTGCGCGGCTTCGTCGAGCCGATCGCCAAGGAACTCCCGATGGAGTACGCCCTGGAGCTCAACCGACTGATCGAACTGCAGATGGAAGGATCCGTGGGTTAACCGATGACCACACCTGTCACCACCCCTGAAGACAACGCCGTCACCCCGGCGAACAGCATGCCGACGAAGGGCGACCGCTACCAGTCGGCCGACCCGGCGTCGTTCCCCGTGCCGCACGGCAAGGACGAGGACTGGCGGTTCACGCCGCTGCGTCGTCTGCGTGGCCTGGAGGACACCTCGGCGGGCAAGGCCGCACCGGCGGCCCGCACGAAGATCTCCGTGGACACCGGCGACCAGGACGGCGTGAGCTACTCCGAGCTCGCCATGGACGACGAGCGCACCGGACGCGCCGGCCTGCCGGTCGACCGTCCCGCGGCGGAGGCCTGGGTCAACAGCCCGGTCGCCGACCAGGTGCTGGTCGCCAAGGACACCGTCCTGGCCGAGCCGGTCACCGTGACCGTCACCGGTTCCGGTGACGAGGTGACCACCTACGGCGCCACCGTCATCGAGCTGGAGCCCCACGCCGAGGCGATCGTGGTGCTGCGGTACCAGGGCGAGGGTGCGCACTCCGACAACCTGGAGTTCGTCGTCGGCGACGGCGCCCGCCTGACCACCGTGGTGTGGGAGGACTGGGGCCGCACCGCGGTGCACCTGTCCAACTCGCACATCCTCGTCGGACGCGACGCGACGGTGCGCCACACCGTGGCGACCTTCGGCGGCGACGTCGTCCGCTCCGTGCCGCACGTGCGGTTCACCGGCCCCGGCGGCGACGCCGAGCTGCTGGGCGTGTCCTTCGCCGACGCCGGCCAGTACTTCGAGCAGCGCCTGCTGGTCGACCACAGCGAGCCGAACTGCCGCTCCAACGTGCTCTACAAGTCCGCGCTGCAGGGCGAGACCGGGCGCCACGGGTCCGAGGCCCGCACCGTGTGGATCGGTGACGTGCTGATCCGTCCGGAGGCGACCGGCACGGACACCTACGAGACGAACAAGAACCTGGTGCTCACCGAGGGTGCGCGTGCCGACGCGGTGCCGAACCTGGAGATCCAGACGGGCGAGATCGTCGGTGCCGGCCACGCCGCCACCGTCGGACGCTTCGACGACGAGCACATGTTCTACCTGATGTCGCGCGGCATCCCGGACGACGAGGCCCGCCGTCTGATCATCCGCGGCTTCTTCACCGACGTCATCCGTCGCGTCCCCGTCGACGGCGTCCGCGAGAACCTCGAGGACGTCGTCGAGCAGGAACTCGCCAACACGGTCCTCTGATCCACCCCACACCCCGGTAAGGAACTAGAAAGAACAATGAGCACTCTCGAGATCAAGAACCTGCACGCACAGGTCGTCCCCCAGGACGAGAACGAGGATCCCAAGCCGATCCTCCACGGTGTGAACCTCACCGTGAACTCCGGCGAGACCCACGCCATCATGGGCCCGAACGGCTCCGGCAAGTCCACGCTGTCCTACGCCATCGCCGGTCACCCGCGTTACGAGATCACCGAGGGCGAGGTGCTGCTCGACGGGGAGAACCTGCTGGACATGGACGTCTCCGAGCGCGCCCGCGCCGGCCTGTTCCTCGCCATGCAGTACCCGGTCGAGGTCCCCGGTGTGTCGATGGCCAACTTCCTGCGCTCCTCGGCCACCGCTGTGCGCGGCGAGGCCCCGAAGCTGCGCCAGTGGGTCAAGGAGGCGCGCACCGCCATGGACGAGCTGGAGATCGACCCGGCGTTCTCCGAGCGTTCGGTCAACGAGGGTTTCTCCGGCGGCGAGAAGAAGCGCCACGAGATCCTGCAGCTCTCCCTGCTCAAGCCGAAGTTCGCCATCCTCGACGAGACCGACTCCGGCCTCGACGTGGACGCGCTGCGCACCGTCTCCGAGGGCATCAACCGGTACAAGGAGCGTGAGGACGGTGGCCTGATCATGATCACCCACTACCAGCGCATCCTGAACTACGTGAAGCCCGACTTCGTGCACGTCTTCGCCAAGGGACGCGTCGTGGAGTCCGGCGGCCCCGAGCTCGCCCAGGAGCTCGAGGAGCACGGCTACGAGCGATTCACCGCAAAGGCCTGATATCGAATGACCCCACTGGACACCGCCGCCATCAGGGCGGACTTCCCGATCCTGTCGCGCACGGTGCGGGACGGTCGTCCACTCGTGTACCTGGACTCCGGTGCGACTGCGCAGCGGCCGCTGCAGGTCCTCGACGCCGAGCGGACCTTCCTCACCGAGCACAACGCACCGGTGCACCGTGGCGCCTACGAGATCGCCGAGGAGGCGACGGACTCCTACGAGTCCGCGCGCGACGCCGTGGCGTCCTTCGTCGGTGCCGCAGGCCACGAGATCGCGTTCACCAAGAACGCCACCGAGGCGCTCAACGAGGTCGCCTACGTCCTGGGCGACCCGCGTGCCGGTGACCTGTGCGTGGGCGCGGACGACGAGATCGTGATCTCCGAGCTCGAGCACCACGCGAACCTGGTGCCGTGGCAGGAGCTCGCCCAGCGCACGGGCGCCACGTTGCGCTGGTACACCGCGACCGCCGACGGGCGCATCGACCTCGACAGCCTCGAGCTCTCGGAGCGCACGAAGGTCGTCGCCCTGTCCCACCAGTCGAACGTGACCGGTGCGCAGCTCGACGTCGACGAGGTCGTGCGGCGTGCCCGCGCCGTCGGCGCACTGGTGGTGCTGGACGCCTGCCAGTCGGTGCCGCACATGCCGGTGGACTTCCACGCGTTGGACGTGGACTTCGCCGCGTTCTCCGGGCACAAGATGCTCGGACCCAACGGTGTGGGCGTGCTCTACGGCAAGGCGGAGCTGCTGGAGGCGCTGCCGCCCTTCCTCACCGGCGGCTCGATGATCGAGATCGTCACGATGGAGAAGACCACCTTCGCCGAGGTCCCGCAGCGTTTCGAGGCCGGAACCCAGATGACCTCCCAGGTCGTGGGCCTGGGTGCGGCGGTGCGGTACCTGGAGCAGGTGGGCATGGACAACGTCGCCGCCCACGAGCACGCGATCACCGGCTACGCGCTGGAGCGTCTGTCCTCGGTGGAGGGTCTGCGGATCGTGGGCCCGGCGGAGAACGTGGACCGTGGTTCGGCGGTGAGTTTCGTCGTCGACGGGATCCACCCGCACGACCTGGGCCAGGTGCTCGACGACAACGGCGTGTGCATCCGGGTCGGCCACCACTGCGCGTGGCCGGCGCACCGCGCGCTCGGCGTGCAGGCCACCGCGCGGGCGAGCTTCTACCTGTACAACACCACCGGGGAGGTCGACGCCCTGGTCGACGCCATCGGTACCGCCCAGCGGTTCTTCGGCACGCTCGAGGACCGGGGCAGTGAAGAGAACGTGGACGAGAACGTGAGGCAGCCGCAGTGAAACTGGAGCAGATGTACCAGGAGGTCATCCTGGACCACTACAAGCACCCGCAGCACGCGGGGCTGCGCGCCCCCTTCAACGCCGAGGTCCACCACGTGAACACCTCGTGCGGCGACGAGGTGACCCTTCGGGTCACCCTGTCGGAGGACCTGGGCACCGTCGCCGACATCTCCTACGACGCGACCGGCTGCTCGATCAGCCAGGCGGCGACCTCGGTGATGGCCGAGGAGCTCACCGGGCTGAGCGTGCCGGACGCGATGGCGAAGCTGGCGGAGTTCGAGCACATGGTCACCTCGCGTGGCACGGTCGAGGGCGACGAGGACGTGATCGGCGACGGCGTGGCCTTCGCCGGGGTGTCCAAGTACCCCGCCCGTGTGAAATGTGCACTGCTCGGCTGGAAGGCCTTCGAGGCCGCCACGAGCGAGTCAACCAACAAGCAGTACGAGTAGTAAGGACGCACCATGAGTGACGACACCACCACCGAACCCACCTCCCCGCAGATGGACCCGAACCCGCTGGACGCCGTCCCGGAGCCTCCGAAGGACATCCCGCAGGAGGACGTGATGCTCTCCGACCAGATCGAGGAGGCGATGCTCGACGTGATCGACCCCGAGCTGGGCATCAACGTCGTGGACCTCGGGCTGGTCTACCAGGTGTGGGTCGAGCACACCGACGTCGGCACCGAGGCGGTCATCAACATGACCCTGACCTCGCCGGCGTGTCCGCTGACCGACATGCTGGAGGACCAGGCGAACACCGCCGTGGTCGACGGGATCGAGAAGGTCTCCGCCCTGCGCATCAACTGGGTCTGGTCGCCGCCGTGGGGCCCGCACATGATCAACGCCGACGGCCGCGAGCAGCTGCGCTACCTCGGCTTCAGCGTCTAACTTCAGCGTCTGGCAACCCGCCGCAACGCGGCGGGGGTGTTGCGCAGGAACGGCAGGACGCGGCGGGGGTGGCGTGCCAGGGCGAGCATCGCCAGCGCGACGCGTCCCGCGTCCTGCCCGGCGAGGTAGGACGCCTGCCGGTGGGTGGGGAGCCCGAAGAAAGCGTCGAAGAAGCTGCGTAGCGTGGGGGCGTCGGCGAGCACGAGGAGTTCGGCGCCGAAGCCACGCAGCCGGTGGGCCCATGCGGCCGACAGGCGTTCCCGCCGGGGAAGTGCACCGTGGCTGAGCAGGTGCAGCATGCGGTCGGCAGTGGCCGCCGAGGCCGCCACGGAGTAGCCGGTGGCGGGGTGGGTCAGCCCACCGGACGCCCCGAACACGGCCACCCCGTCACGCACCCCGGAATACCAGCCGCGGACACGCCGGTCGGTGGGGAAGTGCACGGTCTCCCTGAGCGTGTGACCCCCCGGCAAGCCACCCAGGCGCTGCTCCAGGCGCCGTTGCAGCACCTCCAGCGTCTCCCGCGTCGCCGCCCTGGTCACCAGGACGGTCTCCTCGTACAGGGTGCCGCCGGCGACGGGCTGGACGTAGAGGAAGCTCGGCGGCCCGGCGTCCTGCGGCCCCGGGACGGCCGCCGGACGCCAGTCCATGAACACCGACGGGGCGTCCTGCAGCTCAGGGACCACCACCCCGTAGGCGACCTGGCGGATGGCCCCGGGACGGTCGACCACACCACGGCAGTCGACGACCACGTCGACGCCCAGCTCCCGGGGATCCGGAGCATCGACCTTGCGTCGGTGCAGGCGGATGCCGGGGTGGTGCAGGCGCCGCGTCGTGGCGCCGCAGTCGACGATGGCGTAGGTGCGCCCGTGCAGGCGACGGGAGTGGGCGGTGTGCACCTGCGGCTCCGGCACGACCGCCGAGAAGACCAGGGCCTCGCGGGCCCACGACGGCAGGTCCTCCAGGAACATTCCGTAGGTGTTGCGCCAGCGTGGCAGCGTCTCCCCGGCGTCCGGCCCCGTCCCGCACGCCGGGTCGTAGCCGTCGACGGTCCAGCCCAGACATGCCGCGCGGTGGGCGAGCAGGGCACCGGCAGGACCGAGGCCGACGACGGCGATGTGCACGGGGACTCCTGTACTGGATCGGTTCACTGGGCTGGGGGAGATATGCGGGGACCACCCGGGACCACCCCCGTCGACATGGGCTTTGCACAGCCTCGCCTCACATCAACAATAGTTATGCTCACTAGGCGGGATGCAGGTCGACGAATGTGCGGTGCGCCGGACGGGACGTCCGGCATTCTACCCCCGGCTATAAGCCGAGGGGTAAGTATCATTCACGAAACACTATTCAAACAGGATCGAAAAGTTTATATTGATATCTGTCCAACAGGCCCCGGCCGAGCGGACCGGACGTCTGGGGTCATCCCGTTCGCCGGAAGATTCAGCGGAAGTGGCGGGTGGGACGCCCTCGGACCTCGAACCTGAGGACCGACGCGGCTCTCTCCTCTCGGGGGGAGAAGGAGAGCGCGGCGCCCACCTCCACGACTGCTGACAGGCGGTGTTAGGATGTACCGTTGTGATTGTTACTCAGGACCTCGAGGTGCGCGTGGGGGCACGCACCCTCCTCAATGCCCCCGGCCAACAGCTTCGCGTGCAGCCGGGCGACCGTATCGGCCTCGTCGGCCGCAACGGTGCCGGCAAGACCACGTCGATGCGCATCCTCGCCGGCGAGGGCGAGCCCTACGGCGGCACGGTGACCCGCGCCGGCGAGATCGGATACCTCCCGCAGGACTCCAAGGAGGGCGACATCAACCAGTCCGCCCGCGACCGGGTGCTCTCCGCGCGTGGACTCGACGAGCTGCGTTCCTCGATGGACCGTCAGCAGGAGCTCATGGAGACCGGGACCGACTCCCAGCGCGACGCCGCCATCCTCAAGTACAGCCGGCTGGAGGAGCGCTACTCCGCGCTCGGCGGCTACGAGGCCGACTCCGAGGCCGCCCGGATCTGTGACGGCCTCGGGCTGCCGCAGCGCGTGCTCGACCAGCAGCTCAAGACCCTGTCCGGCGGACAGCGTCGCCGTGTGGAGCTCGCGCAGATCCTCTTCGCCGCCACCTCCGGCTCCGGCCGATCGGCGACCACCCTGCTGCTCGACGAGCCCACCAACCACCTCGACGCCGACTCCATCACCTGGCTGCGCGACTTCCTGCAGCGCCACGAGGGTGGACTGGTCATGATCTCCCACGACGTGGACCTGCTGGCCGCGGTGGTCAACAAGGTCTGGTTCCTCGACGCCGTGCGTGGCGAGGCCGACGTCTACAACATGACGTGGAAGAAGTACCTCGACGCCCGCGCCACCGACGAGGCCCGTCGTCGTCGCGAGAAGGCCAACGCCGAGAAGAAGGCCGGCGCACTGCGCCAGCAGGCCGCGAAGCTGGGTGCGAAGGCCACCAAGGCCGCCGCTGCCAAGCAGATGATCGCCCGTGCCGACCGGATGATCGACGACCTCGACGAGGTCCGTCAGGACGACAAGTACGCCAGCATCTCCTTCCCGGAGCCCGCCCCCTGCGGCAAGACCCCGATGAACGCCACGGGTCTGACGAAGATGTACGGCTCCCTGGAGGTCTTCGCCGGTGTGGACCTGGCGGTGGACCGCGGTTCCCGCGTGGTCGTCCTCGGCTTCAACGGTGCCGGCAAGACGACGCTGCTCAAGCTGTTGGCCGGGGTGGAGCGCACCGACGGCGAGGGCGGCATCGTGTCCGGCTACGGGCTGAAGGTCGGTTACTTCGCCCAGGAGCACGACACCATCGACCCGGACGCCAGCGTGTGGGACAACGCCATCAGCGCCTGCCCCGAAGCCGGCGAGCAGGACCTACGTGGCCTGCTCGGCGCGTTCATGTTCTCCGGCGAGCAGCTCAACCAGCCGGCCGGCACGCTCTCCGGCGGTGAGAAGACCCGCCTGGCCCTGGCCACGCTGGTCAGCTCGCGTGCGAACGTGCTGCTGCTCGACGAGCCGACGAACAACCTCGACCCCCAGTCCCGCGAGCAGGTGCTCAACGCCCTGCGCACCTACACCGGCGCGGTCATCCTGGTCACCCACGACCCGGGCGCGGTCCGTGCCCTGGAACCGGAGCGCGTGATCGTGCTGCCCGACGGCGACGAGGACCTCTGGTCGGATGCCTACATGGATATCGTGGAGCTGGCCTAGCTAGACCCCAGTTGGGCCGTGCCCGTTCCGGCCCAGACGACCTGATGTCATCTGTGTCATGCCCCAGGGCCGATTTCGGCCGTTTCCTGCCCTGAGGCATGGCTCAGATGACATTGGCGTCTTCAGGGACTCCCAGGGCACCCCATGCCTCCCCAGAACCCGCGGACGCGCCGCCTCAGGCGGGCTGCTGCTGCGTGGCGCAGTGGATGCCGCCGCCACCGGCGGCGATGGCGTCGATGTTGAGCTGGACGACCTCACGCTCGGGGAACAACCGACGCAGCAGGTCACGTGCGGCGGTGTCGGTGTCCTCGGCGCCGAACTCCGGCACGATGACGGCGCCGTTGCACAGGTAGAAGTTGATGTAGCCGGCGGCGAAGTCCTCGCTGTCGTACTCCTCGCGCACGCTCGACGGGCTTTCCAGCACCTCCACCTGCAGTTCGCGTCCGGCGGCGTCGGTCGCCCCGCGCAGGATGTCCAGGTGGGTGCGCGTCACGTCGTAGTCGAAGGAGTCTGGGTCGGTCTCCAGGCCGGCCACGACGACGCCGGGCCGGGCGAAGCGGGCGTAGAAGTCGGTGTGCCCGTCGGTGATGTCCATGCCGGCGATGCCGGGCAGCCAGATGACGGTCGTCACGCCGAGCAGTCGCTCGAGCTCCTCCTCGACGTCCTGTTTGGACCAGCCGGGGTTGCGGTTGTCGTTGAGCACGCAGCTCTCGGTGATGATCGCGGTGCCTTCGCCGTCGACCTCCAGTGCGCCGCCCTCCAGGACGAGGTCGGTGCGCAGGTGTTCCACCCCGGCCTCGCCGGTGACGAATCCGGCGACCTCGCGGTCGCTGCGGTGCTCCTGCTTGTCGCCCCAGCCGTTGAAGTTGAAGTCCACTCCGGCACTGACCTCCCCGCCGTCGACCGGGCGCACGAACACCGGGCCGGTGTCACGGACCCAGAGGTCGTCCAGCTCGCAGGCGACGAGGTCCACGCCGGCGGTTCCGGTGAGTTCCCGGGCCAGGTCCATCTCGTGCTCGGGCACGAGCAGGGAGACGGGTTCGAAGGCGGCGATGGCGGTGGCGATGCCGGCGAGGTCGCGTTTCACCCCGGGGGCGAGGTCCCGGCCCCAGATGTCCTTCTCGGCGACGAAGGCCATCCAGGTGCGGGCGTGGCGGTCACCTTCGTCGGGCATGAGCCAGCGACGGGTGTCGTCCGGGTCGACGACGCTCGAGGAGCCGGAGGAGTCGGAGGCACCAGAAGAGTCAGAGGAGCCCAGCCCGCACGAGGCGAGCAGGGCACCTCCGAGCGCAGTGATGGAGGACTGGAGGAAGATCCGGCGGCGCACGATGGGTGTCCCTTAGGGTCGAAGGATGTGGTCAGGGTACTGACCTGCATAAGCCTAGCGCGGGGCACGGATACGGCCGAAACCGTCCGCAGCATCTTTCGCAGCCGATACCATCGCGGAATGAGGATCACGGACAACACCCAGGGCCCCGGGCGCGCACGGCAGGACGCCATCTACCGCGCGGGCATCGCAGGCCTGCACCCACAGGTCCCGACGGACGCCGCGGGGCTGGAGCGCGCGGCACGGCGCCGGATGTCGCGCAGGGCGTGGGCGTACGTCAACGGCGGGGCGGGGGAGAACCGCACCGCGGTAAACAACCGGCAGGCCTTCGACAGCTACCGGATCGCGCCACGTATGGCACACGGAATCAAGGAACGTGACTTGTCGACGACGTTGTTCGGCAGGACGCACGCCTCGCCGCTGCTGCTGGCGCCAGTGGGCGCCGGCGCGCTCGTCCACCGCGACGCCGACCTGCGCGTCGCCCGCGCCGCCGGCGCCGCGGGCGTCCCCTACGTGGTCAGCAACCAGGGGTCCTCGCCGCTGGAGGACACCGCCGCCGCCTGGAGATCATCGAGCGGGTCAAGTGAAATTCCTGGACACTGGTTCCAGCTGTACTGGTCGACGGACGGGGAGCTCGTCGACAGTCTCATCGCCCGTGCCGAGGCCAGCGGTGCCGGTGCACTGGTGGTCACCCTCGACACCACGGTGCTCGGCTGGCGTCCGCAGGACCTGAACCTGGGGTCGTTGCCGTTCTCCCGCGGGATGGGCATCAGCCAGTACACCTCGGACAGCCGCTTCCTTGGCATCGTGCGCGACCGGCTGGAACGCGGACTGGCCGGCGGGACCGGCGGGGTGCGCGTCACCCCGGCCGCCGCGGCGTCCTTGCTGTCCATCGCACGCCACCACCCGGGCTCCACGCTGCGCAACCTCGTCGCACCGGAGCCGCGCGCGGCGGTGGAGACCTTCCTCGACGTCTACTCCAACCCGGGGCTGGACTGGGACCTGCTGGCGACGCTGAAGGACCGCACATCGTTGCCGGTGGTGTTCAAGGGCGTCCTGCACCCGGACGACGCCGAGCGTGCCTTCGAGGTCGGTGCGGACGCCGTCGTGGTGTCCAACCACGGGGGACGCCAGGTCGACGGTTCCGTCGCCTCGCTCGACGCACTCGTGGAGATCAGGCAACGGGTCGGCGACGACCGTACCGTCCTGCTCGACTCCGGGGTACGCACGGGACGCGACGTCGCCGTGGCCCTCGCCCTCGGCGCGGACGCCGTCCTGCTGGGCCGTCCCCACCTCTACGGGCTTGCCGTGGCGGGGCAGCGCGGTGTGCGGGAGGTCGTGGACAACGTGCTGGCCGAACTGGACCTGACCATGGCACTGACCGGTGCCCGCGACGTCGCAGGACTACGGGAGCTGGAGCTGCGGCGTGTCTAGGGCTGGTTCCCGGACGCTCAGCGCACCCCGGCGGCGCGCAGCGCGGCCCCGATCTGGTTGAGCGAGAGGTTCGTGGTGACCGTGGAGGAGGCCGCGACGGTGTCGTGGTCGCCGGCGAGGTAACGCACCACCGTCCAGCCGTTGGAGTACTCCGGTTCGAAGACGTCCACCGGGTTCGGCGCGCTGACCAGGTCGTGCGGCGTGCCGGCGTGGTCGGCGAGGGCCTGGAAGGGTGCGGTGGTCACGGTGAAGACCGGTGAGCCGTCGGTGGGGTGGACCTCCAAGAGCGCCCGGAACCAGTACCGGTTGTCCTGGTTGGCGCCCTGGCTGTTCGCCCGCCCGTGGGTGACCAGGCGGTCGACCCACACCGCGCCGACGCGGGCCGGGGCGAAGCGAAGCCACCCGTTGCGCCATGCCGCGGCCAGCGCGAGCAGGCGTCGCCGACGACTGCGTGCGGTGACCAGCGACAGTCCCGCCAGTCCTGCACCCAGCAGGATCAGCACCACGCCCACACCCGTGCCCGAGACCGAGCCGGCGCCGAGCAGCAGCACGCCCACCAGGACCACCGCCACCGCGCAGGCCACCAGCACCAGCTGGGCCGTGGCCAGACCGAACAGGCGGGCCCCGGCGACCGGCATCGTGCCGTTGGCCGACAGCGCGTCGGTCACGGCCTCGTAGTCGGACGGGAAGGGGCAGGCGGTGCCGAAGCGTCCTGCACCGTAGCCGTCCTCGACGAGCCCGCCGGGGTCGGCGATGGTCGTGGCGCTACGCGCGTGGGTGAAGATCCGGGGCACGTCGACGGTCACCGCCTCTCAGTTACGGAAGCCGTGGACGGGGGCGGGGATGTAGCCGCCGCGGGAGATGAACTCCGCGGCGTCCACCGTGCTGACCGGCATGACGGGCGCGTGGCCCAGCAGGCCGCCGAAGTCGACGTCGTCGCCGGGGGAAGAGCCCACCGCAGGCACGACGCGGACGGCCGTGGTCTTGTGGTTCATCACGCCGATGGCCGCCTCGTCGGCGATCATGCCGGCGATGGAGGACGCCGGGGTGTCGCCCGGGATGGCGATCATGTCCAGACCCACCGAACAGATGGCGGTCATCGCCTCGAGCTTCTCGATGGTCAGGTTCCCGGCACGCACCGCGTCGATCATGCCGGCGTCCTCGGAGACCGGGATGAAGGAGCCGGAGAGCCCGCCGACGCGCGAGCAGGCCATCATGCCGCCCTTCTTCACCGCGTCGTTGAGCAGGGCGAGAGCGGCGGTGGTGCCGTGCCCGCCGACCTGACCCAGGCCCATGTGCTCCAGGATGTGGGCGACGGAGTCACCGATGTCGGCCGTCGGGGCCAGCGAGAGGTCCACGATGCCGAAGGGCACGCCCAGACGCTCCGCGGCCATCGTGCCCACGAGCTGGCCGGTGCGGGTCACCTTGAACGCCGCGCGCTTGATCTCCTCGGCGATCTCGTCGAGCCGGGCCTCCGGGCCCAGGGCGGCGACCGCGCGGTCCACGACGCCGGGGCCGGAGACGCCGACGCTGATCACGCAGTCCGGCTCCTCGATGCCGTGGAAGGCACCGGCCATGAAGGGGTTGTCGCCTACCGAGTTGGCGAAGACGACGAGCTTGGCGCAGGCGATCGAACTGCGGTCGGCGGTGGCCTCGGCGCAGTCCTTGACGACCTGGCCCATCTCACGCACCGCGTTCATGTTGATGCCCGCGCGTGAGGACGCGATGTTGACCGACGAGCAGACGACGTCCGTCTCGCTCAGCGCCTCCGGGATGGAGCGGATCAGCCGCTTGTCGCCGGAGGAACCGCCCTTCTCCACGAGGGCGGAGTAGCCGCCGATGAAGTTCACGCCCACGGCGACCGCGGCACGGTCGAGCGCGCGGGCGATGTCCACCGGGTCACAGCCGGGCACCGCGGAGGACACCAGGGCCACCGGGGTGACCGAGATGCGCTTGTTCACGATCGGGATGCCGAGCTCCTCCTCGATGCCGGAACACACCGGGACGAGGTGCTCGGCACGCGAGGTCACCAGGTCGTAGACCGCCTCACAGGTGGCCTCCGGCGTCGCCCGGACGGCGGGCAGGAGGTTGATCCCCATGGTCACCGTGCGGATGTCGAGACGGTAGCGCTGGATCATCTCGATGGTCTCGAGGATCGAGGACGAGGGCAGGAATGCAGTCATGGTGTCCCGGAACCTCAGATCTCGTGCATCGCGTCGAAGATGGCCTGGGACTGGATCGTGATGACCAGCTTCTCCCGCTGTTCCACCTCGCTCATCCGCGCGTTGACCTCGGTGACCGACAGGTCCTCGGGGAGTTCGACGTGCAGGATCATCGTGAACCAGTCGTCCATGATGGTCTGGGAGACGTTGCGGATGTTGATCTGCAGGTCAGCACATGCGGTAGACACGGCTGCGATGATTCCGGTGTGGTCTCGCCCGGTAACGGTCATGATCGCGATCATGAGACACCATGCTACTTGCCGGACGCGACGAGGCACCCACCGGGCCAGGGGGTCTGGCCGGTGGGTGCCTCGGGCGCATTCACGCACGCACACTCACGCGCTGTCGCGGACCTCCGCGGAACGCAGGGACTGCTCGACGATGTCGAGCGCCTCCGGGAGGAGCCCGCTCTCGCGGTCGGACACCAGGTGCGCCATCACGCCCTCGAGTACGAGCTCCAGGAGCTGCAGCGTGGTGGCCGTGGAGATGTCGGTGCGCAGCCGACCGGACTCCCGTTGCTCCTCGAGGCGTTCGGTGACCGCCCCTCGCAGCGCGTTCTGGTCGGCCTCCCACACGCCCCGGAGTTCGTCGTCGAGCCGGATCCGTCGGGTGATCTCCACTCGCAGGCCCCACCACTCGGCGAGTTCGGGGTCCTCCAGGAGGTACCTGATCAGGCCGATCATTCCCCGGTTTCCGGCGAGGTCGGTCATGCGCACCATGTCGCGGTGGGCGACCTCACGGAAGAGGGTCTCCTTGTTGCGGAAGTGGTGGAAGATGGCTCCCCGGGACTTCCCGGTCTCCTTCTCCAGGCGTGACACCGTCGCCCCGTCGTAACCGTAGGTCACGAAGCAGGTCCTGGCTGCGCGGAGGATGTCGGTGCGCCGTTCTGAGAGATCAGTTTCACTGACCTTGGGCATGGACGGGCACCCCTCTCCGGTACACGTCCGCCCGCCTCACGGAGTCCGCGGGGCGGGCGGGGATGGACTACGGGACTAGCCGGACTAGCTGTTTTCCATCATGTTGCGCAGGACGAACTGCAGGATGCCGCCGTTGCGGTAGTACGCGGCCTCACCGGGGGTGTCGATACGGGTGACGGCGTCGAACTCGACGACGTTGCCGTCCTCCTTGGTGGCGGTCACGTGGACGGAGTCCGGGGTGGTGCCCTCGTTCAGGGCCTCGATGCCGGCCAGGTCGAAGGTCTCGGTGCCGTCCAGGCCCAGGGACTTCCAGGACTCGCCCTCCGGGAACTGCAGCGGGATGACACCCATGCCGACCAGGTTGGAGCGGTGGATGCGCTCGAAGCTCTCGGCGATGACGGCCTTGACGCCCAGCAGCAGGGTGCCCTTGGCGGCCCAGTCACGCGAGGAACCGGTGCCGTACTCCTTGCCGCCGAGGACGACCAGCGGGGTCTCCTGCTCGCGGTAGTTGACGGAGGCGTCGTAGATGAACGACTGCGGGCCACCCTCCTGGGTGAAGTCGCGGGTGTAGCCGCCGGTCACGCCGTCGAGCAGCTGGTTCTGCAGACGGATGTTGGCGAAGGTACCGCGGACCATGACCTCGTGGTTGCCACGACGGGCACCCAGCGAGTTGTAGTCCTTGCGCTCGACGCCCTTGGAGTCCAGGTACTGGGCTGCCGGGGTGCCGGGCTTGATGGAGGACGCCGGGGAGATGTGGTCGGTGGTGACCGAGTCGCCCAGCAGCGCCAGGACGCGGGCGCCGCTGACGTCGGAGACGGGGCCCGGGGTGGGCTCCATGCCGTCGAAGTACGGTGCCTTGCGGATGTACGAAGAGGCGTCGTCCCAGGCGAAGGTCTTGCCCTCCGGCACGGGCAGGGACTGCCAGCGCTCGTCGCCCTTGAAGACGTCGGCGTAGTCCTCGGAGTAGAGCTCCTTGGTGATCGAGGACTTGATGACCGACTCGATCTCCTCGGTGGCCGGCCAGATGTCGCGCAGGAAGACGTCGTTGCCGTCGTTGTCCTGGCCCAGCGGCTGGGTCTCGAAGTCGAAGTCCATGGTGCCGGCGATGGCGTAGGCGATCACGAGGATCGGGGACGCCAGGTAGTTCATCTTGATGTCGGGGGAGATACGTCCCTCGAAGTTACGGTTACCGGACAGCACGGCGGTGGCGGCGAGGTCGGCCTCGTTGATGCCCTCGGAGATGGCCTCCGGCAGGGGACCGGAGTTACCGATGCAGGTGGTGCAGCCGTAACCCACGAGGTAGAAGCCCATGGCCTCGAGGTCCTTCCACAGGTCGGCCTTCTCGAAGTAGCCGGTGACGACCTGGGAGCCGGGGGCGATGGAGGTCTTGACCCACGGTGCGGAGTGCAGGCCGAGTGCCGCGGCCTTGCGGGCCAGCAGGCCGGCGCCGACCATGACGGAGGGGTTCGAGGTGTTGGTGCAGGACGTGATCGACGCGATGCCGACCATGCCGTGGTCCAGGACCATGTCCTTGCCGTCGTAGTTGATCTCGATCGGGTTGGACGGACGGCCCTCGTTGCCGGTGGCTGCGGACGGCAGGTTGCCCTTGGCGTCCGCGGCGGTGGCCGGGTTGCCGGTGTGGCCGCCGACGTTGCCGCCTTCGGCGACGAAGTTCTGGGCGTCGGCGTTGCCGGAGTTGCTGTCGGCGTAGTTGTGCAGGTCCTTACGGAACTGTGCCTTGGAGTCGGAGAGCTCGATGCGGTCCTGGGGACGCTTCGGGCCGGCGATGGAGGGCACGACGGTGGAGAGGTCGAGCTCGAGGTACTCGGAGTACTCGGCGTCGTTCTCCGGGTCGAGCCACATGCCCTGCTCCTTGGCGTAGGCCTCGACGCGGTCCAGGGTCTCCTGGTCGCGACCGGTCAGCGCCAGGTAGTCGACGGTCTCCTTGTCGATGGGGAACATCGCGGCGGTGGAGCCGAACTCCGGGGACATGTTGCCGATGGTGGCACGGTTGGCGAGCGGCAGCTCGGCGACACCCTTGCCGTAGAACTCGACGAACTTGCCGACCACGCCGTGCTGGCGCAGCATGTCGGTGATGGTCAGCACCACGTCGGTGGCGGTGACGCCCACGGGGATCTCACCGGAGAGCTTGAAGCCGACGACGCGGGGGATGAGCATGGAGATCGGCTGGCCGAGCATCGCCGCCTCGGCCTCGATGCCGCCGACGCCCCAGCCCAGGATGCCCAGGCCGTTCTCCATCGTGGTGTGGGAGTCGGTACCGACACAGGTGTCGGGGTAGGCCATGCCGTCCTTGTCGAAGATCGACCGGGCCAGGTACTCGATGTTGACCTGGTGGACGATGCCGGTTCCGGGAGGCACGACGCGGAAGTTGTCGAAGGCGCCGGTGGCCCAACGCAGGAGCTTGTAACGCTCCTCGTTGCGCTGGTACTCGATGGCCACGTTCTGCTCGAGGGCGTTCTCGTCACCGAACGCCTCGATGATGACCGAGTGGTCGATGACCATCTCGGCCGGGTTCAGCGGGTTGACCTGGTCGGCGTCGCCGCCGAGGGCCACGACCGCGTCGCGGATGGTGGCGAGGTCGACCACGCAGGCCACACCGGTGAAGTCCTGCATGACCACACGTGCCGGGGTGAACTGGATCTCGATGCTCGGGTCGGCGGACGGGTCCCAGTTGGCGATGGCCTGGATGTGCTCACTGGTGACGTTCGCGCCGTCCTCGTTGCGGAGAAGGTTCTCTCCGAGGACCTTCAGCGAGTAGGGCAGCTTCTCCATACCCGGGACCGCGCTCAGGCGGTACATCTTGTAGGACCGGTCACCGACCTCCAGAGTCCCCTCTGCTCCAAAAGAATTCTTGCTGTCAGTCACGGCAGTACTCCTGAATCTCTTCTCGTTATCGTCGTCAGTTGTGTTGACGTTCGTCTGACGTCATCCCGCGGCGCGGACCTCACGGACCTCGTCTGGACCTGGTCCCCGGCACCGGGCACGATGGTGCCGTCGCGGACTACCACCATTGTGTCAGCAGTTGTCGCGGATTCCGTCGGAACTACTATAACAGTACGACCGTAATGCTACATAACCGCAGGACGTAGAGATTTATGCGTCCCAACCCCGCGTGTCGGCACCCCCGGACGGCGGGGTCAGGTGCTAGAAATCTATACAGTCAGATAACAAACCCACCCACCTCCAGCGAAATGAGCACGCCGTGGACTTCGAGAACGTCGACCTGCAGGCGGTCCTCGACGACATCGCCGAGACCGGGTACTCGACCTCCCAGGCGAGGGAGCAGCCGTCCGCCTCGGACCTGGCCGGCTACCGGGACCTCGCCGACGACGGCGTGGGGGTCGTGGTCGTCGACACCGACGCACTCCAGTCCACGGACCTGCGCAATCTGGCGCAGACCGTGAAGGACTCCGGCGAGGCGGGCGCGGAGGCGTCGACGGTCGTCGTCAGCGCCCCGAACAACACCCAGGTCGTCAGCGACGTGATGTCGCGCTACCAGATCGAGTCGACCCAGGGCGAGCTCCACGGCTCGACGGGACCGCAGGACGTGGCCGCGTTCCTGTCTTCCGCCGAGGACGCCCAGCCGGCGTTCTCCTGGATCTACGTCCTGGCCGTCGCGGGCGTCCTGCTCGCGGTCGCAGCCACCGCCGTGTTCGCCCGCATCACCTACCGCCGCTGAGCGGAAGCCCGGAGAGCGCCCCCGTGGCGCCCAGACAGTTCTGCAGTTAGAAGCTAGCGCGAGCCATCATAAATAGGGGCGGGGAGCCGCGCGAATACACTAGTCAAGGCACTGGGATTGTCTATGCTCAAGTCAAGGTTCAGAGTTTGAGTTGACCTCGGGGGATCATTGCAACGGGACACGCCGAAGCCACCATCTTTGTGACAAAGATCACATTTAAGGAACTGGCCTCTGTGGCCGCAGGTCAAGGCATTCAGCGTGACAAGTGTGCCTGCTGATTCTTATGTGGTTAGTGGGATTCGGGTTTCGCATGGGTCCGGAGTGGCTTACGGTTCAGTTGTCGTCAATTGGTAACGATCCGATATCGGAACGAGACCTGTTCGTGACATTTCCGGCGGTGATCAACCGGGCCGCCGGAACCTGGGCCCGGGCCCTGGACCACCTCGCGGGGAAGCGCGGTGGACAGGTGGCCGAGACAGGCTGACGTCAAGAACGACGACTTGACCGTAATGACCGGTACGCCATTGCAAGGAGAGACTCACCGTGGCACTTAGGCTGAACACCCGCGGCACCGTCCGCAGGTCGACCGTCCGGTCCACTCGGGCGCTGCTGTCCTTCGCGGTGGCCGCAGGACTCGCTGTCCCCGCCGCCACTGCCGTCGCCGCCCCGTCCGACAGCTCATCGAGCGCTGAAGACCAGACCGCCGAGGCCTACCTCGCCGACCTCGTTGGCACCGTCTCCTCGACAGAGGGTGAGGTGTCTTCACTGGAACTCGAGCTCGGTGGGCTCCGTGAGTCGGTGAACAAGGCTCGCGTCGACGTGGACCGGAGCCAGCGCGCCGCCCAGGAGGCACAGGACAACGTCACCGAGGCGCGTAGCCGTCTCGACGGATCCGACTCCGAGGTCAAGGACGCGCAGTCCACCCTCGACGAGCTGGCCCGCTCCGCATACACCCGCGGCGGCGACTCGGCCCCGATCGCACTGGCCTCCGGGTCGGACGCGACGGGCGACACGATCGACCGCGCGACCTACATGCGGATGGCCGCCGAGAAGCAGCAGGCCGACATCGACAAGCTCGACCTCGCGCGCACCCAGGCCGCCAACGAGGAGTCCTCGTTGCGCGTCTCCCGCGATGACGCCGACGGTCTCGTCACCGCGGCCCGTGACGCACACTCCGCCGCGGAGAAGGCGTTCACCGACGCACAGTCGACGATCTCCGCGAAGTCCGCGGAACTCGAGCGCGTCAAGAACACCCTGTCCGATGCGCAGTCGCGTCTGGCTGCCGCGAAGAAGGCCGTGGACAAGGTCTCCGAGAACGCCGCCGCCAGCTCCTTCGACAAGCGCCGCGCCGCCGAGGCGGCCGCCGACGGTATCGAGTCGACGCCCGCCGTCGACACGAAGGTCGACGTCGACGACGGCAACGGTGAGAGCGACGAGGTCGCCGGTCCGACCGCTGACGAGGCGACCGACGAGGCGACCGACGAAGTCACCGAGGACACCACGGACGAGGCCACCGGTGAGGACGCGGTGACCGAGGAGCCGCTCGACGACCAGCTCGTCGACGACACCGAGGCCGACGAGGCCGACGACGCCGCCGACACCGGTGAGGTGCCCGAGGTCGACGAGATCCCGGGGAGCTTCGACGGCAGCACCGAGGGTGACGCCTTGAGGCAGGCCGCGATCGACGGACTCGTCGGCGCGGCGGGCGATGCCGCGTACGCCGGCATCAGCTCCCACCTCTCCGGCGACCCCGACGGGGCTCTCGAGGCTGCGACGAACGCCGGCCGTGAGTCGGCCGCCAACGCCTACGCAAACCTGCCTGAAGGTACCGAAGGCACCGAGGGCGTCGAGGACACCGAAGGTGTCGAGGGCACCGAAGGCGAGGAGGGCGTCCTGCCGGAGGTCAACCCCGGTGAGGGTGAGGAGCCTGCGGAGCCGGACTCCTCCGGTACCAGCGAGGAGCAGATCGAGCGCGTCATCGAGCGCGGCATGGGCCAGCTGGGCGTGACCTACGCCTGGGGCGGCGGCAACGCCGACGGTCCCACCATGGGTGTGCGTGACGGTGGCGTCGCCGACTCCCACGGCGACTACTCCAAGGTCGGTTTCGACTGCTCCGGTCTGATGGTCTACTCCTTCGCCGCGGCCGGCATCCAGCTGGAGAAGTACTCGGGCTACCAGTACACCTCCGGAAACCAGGTCCCGGTCGGCGACGCCAAGCGTGGCGACATGCTCTTCTGGGGTGTGGGCGGCAGCTCCCACGTGGCCCTGTACCTGGGCGACGGGACGATGCTCGAGGCACCGCAGTCCGGCGACGTGGTCAAGGTCTCGCCGGTCCGTTGGGACGGGATCGAGCCGATGGCCGTGCGCATGATCGAGTAGCGCACCCGGGGCCACGGCGGCCCCGTCACACCGACATCACCGCAGGAGTTCACGCATCGCGTGGTCGACTGCGGTGATTCTCGCTGTGCGCACCGCCCCGGACAGCGGCAGCAGCTGCGGGTCGAGTTCGGCGCCGTGGTCGGTCGCGCGGGTGACCTCGATGACGGAGGCGACGACGTCGGCACGGGCCATGAGCTTCTCCGCCCGCGGCGAGACCCCGGGCGGCAGTCCGGGCAGACCGAAGAAGTCGGTCAGGGCGCCGACCGCCAGGCGCGGGGAGTGGTGACGGATCCCGGTCGTGCCGGACGCCTCGACGAGTGCGGCCGCGGCCTCCGTGGCCTCGCGCAGCCGGGTGTCCGCCTCGCCGGGGCCGTAGAACTCGCCGGCGCGCACGCGGCCTTCGCACCGGTACCACACCCACTGCACCAGCGAGTTGTCCACGACCGTGGGCACGACGACATGGGTGACCAGCGGGTCGGCGTCGGCGACGCTGATACCGGCACCGGCGCGTGACACCGCGGCCGCCCCGCGGCTTCCCGCGGGCAGGGCCGGCGGGTCGCCGGGACCGGCGAGGACGAGTCCGACGAGGGGACGCGAGGACAGCTCGACGGGGACGTCACGGGTGACCTCGCGCACGGCGTGCAGCAGGTCGACCAGGCCGGTGGCACGGTCGTCGAAGCGTCCGGCGAAGGGGTCGTCGCCGCCGGGGTCGACGGTCAGGGAGTGCGCCGGGCCCTGGACGTCCTGGAACGCGTCGATGACGTCGTCGGCGGAGACGAGGCCGTGCAGCCACCATCCCAGCCAGACGGTGGTGTTCTGCACCGGGGACCACAGTTGTTCGCGCAGCGGGGTGGCCCGCCTCGTGCCGGTGGCGTCACCGGCGGGGTTTCTTGACGACATTGCACCTAGCCTAGAGTTGGAGCCCATGAGCTTCAACGACAGGTACGGCCGTGACATCCTCGGGGGTTCCGGAGACGGGCAGGGGGCGGCCGGGGGGCACCGTTCCCGCCAGGCCCCGCCGGCACCGGAAATGCCCGCGAAGCCGGGCACCGTCGTCGAGGTCGCCGACGGGGGCTGGGTCGGCGCCGTCGTCGGTTTCGAGAAGACCTACGACGGGCAGTTCGTCCGGCTGGAGGACCGGCACGGCCGCGACCGTCTGTTCAAGTTGCGTCCCGGGGGCTTCCTCGTCGACGGTCGGCCGGTCACCCTCACCCGCTACGTGGCCCCGTCGCAGACGCCGCAGGACCAGCAGCGCTCGAACTCCGGGTCGCGCAGGGTCAGGGACGTGCGCGCCAAGGTCGCGGCCCCCTCGCGGATCTGGGTGGAGGGGTTGCACGACGCCGCCATCGTCGAGCAGGTGTGGGGCCACGACCTGCGCGTGGAGGGGGTCGTGGTGGAATTCATCGAGGGACTCGACAACCTGCCCGCCATGCTCGAGGAGTTCCGCCCGGGCCCCGGCAGGCGGGTCGGAGTGCTCGCCGACCACCTGGTGGAGGGGTCGAAGGAGACCCGGCTGACCCAGGGTCTCGGACCGGACGTGATGGTGACCGGACACCCGTACATCGACATCTGGGAGGCGGTGAAACCGGCGACCGTCGGCATCCGGGCCTGGCCGAAGGTTCCCTACGGGGAGGACTGGAAGAACGGCGTGTGCCAGCGGCTGGGGTGGGGCACGCCGACCGAGGGGTGGCGGCACGTGTACTCCAAGGTGCGGACGTTCCGGGATCTCGACGCCACCCTCATCGGGGCCGTCGAACGTCTCGTGGACTTCGTCACGGAACCCGGGAACCCCGCGAACTGATATTCTGCGGGCATGGGCCCGATTATCTGGTTGATTGCAGCGGCCGTCCTCGCGGTCGGCGAATTCCTGGTCATGGACTTCACGTTGCTGATGCTCGCGGTCGCCGCCCTGACCACCGCCGGGGTCGCCGTCGTGGACATCCCGGTGTGGGCGGAGGTCGGTGTCTTCGGGGCCACCTCCGCGGCCACGCTGCTGCTGTTGCGCCCGGTGCTTCGGCGCCGCTACATCGCGCAGGGCGAGGTCCGGGAGTTCACCACCAAGGAGCTCGAGGGGCAGCCGGCGCAGGTCCTGACCGACGTCACCTCCGAGAACTCGTCGGGCCAGGTGCGCATCGCCGGCGAGATCTGGTCAGCCCGGGCGGCACACCCCGGGTCCTCATTCAGTGAAGGGGACCGTGTGCAGGTCGTCTCCATTGACGGCACCACAGCCGTGGTGTGGAAAGGAGTGTGACCCGTGGAGATGATCTCGATCCTTCTGATCCTCCTCGTCATCCTCGTCGCAGTAGCCCTGTTCAAGTCCGTGGCCTTGATCCCACAGGGGGAGGCTGCGGTCATCGAGCGACTCGGCCGCTACACCAGGACGGTGTCCGGCGGGCTGACGATCCTCGTGCCGTTCATCGACCGGGTCCGCGACCGGGTGGACACCCGTGAGCAGGTCGTGTCGTTCCCTCCCCAGGCCGTGATCACCCAGGACAACCTGACCGTGGCCATCGACATCGTCGTGACCTTCCAGATCAACGACGCCGCGCGGGCGATCTACGGTGTCAACGACTACATCATCGGCGTCGAGCAGATCTCCGTGGCCACGCTGCGTGACGTCGTCGGCGGCATGACGCTGGAGGAGACGCTGACCTCCCGTGACGTGATCAACCGTCGGCTGCGCGGCGAGCTGGACGCCGCCACCACCCGCTGGGGCCTGCGCATCAGCCGCGTGGAGCTCAAGGCCATCGACCCGCCGCCCTCCATCCAGCAGTCCATGGAGATGCAGATGAAGGCGGACCGTGAGAAGCGTGCGATGATCCTCACCGCCGAGGGCCAGCGCGAGTCGGACATCAAGACCGCCGAGGGTAAGAAGCAGGCCCGGATCCTCGGTGCCGAGGGTGACAAGCACGCCCAGATCCTCTCCGCAGAGGCCGAGCGACAGGCTCGCATGCTGCTGGCCGAGGGTGAGCGTGCCGCGAAGTACCTCGAGGCGCAGGGCCAGGCGAAGGCGATCCAGAAGGTCACCGCCGCCATCAAGTCCTCCCAGGTCACCCCGGAGGTGCTGTCCTACCAGTACCTGGAGAAGCTCCCGGAGATGGCGCAGGGCGACGCGAACAAGGTGTGGATGCTGCCGATGCAGTTCGGCGACTCCCTGGAGCAGTTCGCGAAGGCCTTCGCGAACAAGGACGAGGACGGCACCTTCCGCTACGAGCCGACCCCGGTCGACGAGTCCTTCCGCGACGTCGCCAACGAGACGACCTCGGAGAACTGGTTCAACACCGAGTCCGCCCCCGAGATCGCCAAGGCCGTGGCCGAGGCCAATGCGGTGGCCAACCGCTCGGTCGACGAACCGACCGACGTGCCCACCCCGTCACCTGCGTCCCCGTCCGCCACCTCCTCATCCGCCTCCTCCGCGGCGACCGAGGAGGCGGCGGCGGCGATCACCCGAGGGGAAGAGTCTCCGTCCTGGCCAACATATGGACAGCCAGAAGCCAACCAGCCTGCTCAGCCTGCCACCCCGCAGCAGAAAGACGCTGAGACATAGCCTGTTTCGAGATGCCCAGCATCTCCGCCGCCTCACTCTGCAGGTGGCCCTGCCGGACCAGAGCCGTCGCCTCCCGCCCTTCGGCGGTGCGGCGGTTCAGTACGTGGGAGACCAGGGTGAACGCCGCGGCGATGTCCCCGGCCACGTCCGCGCCACGCCCCACCGCCTGCACGCCACCGGGACCGGCCTGCTCGACCCTCGCACGGATCATGCCGGCACGCCGGGAACCCCGCACCGCCCGGCCGGACGCCGCCACGAGCTGGTCGCGCAGCACGGCGTCCGACGCGTCCTCCCGCCCGTCCGCCTCTCCGTCCCCGCCGACCACGGCGCCGATCCCGATGGCGAAGTCGCCGGCCTGGATGAGGTTCATCACGACGCCCGAGGCACTGTCCGCGTCGTCGGCGAGGACGGCGAGTTCACCGGGCCCCAGGACCCGGACGTCGACGACGTTGTGGGCGTTGCCCAGGGCGTCGGCGACCTGTCGGACGTAGTCGGCCCGCCGGAGTGACGTTCCGCGGTATGTGGCGTGGACGGAGTACATGCCCGCCACCCTACATGTGTGTCTACTGTCAGGGCTTGACCGGCCCGGTCCCCGCCGCCGCGAGTTCGGCCCGCACGCCGCGCAACGCACCGGCGGTGAGCGCCAGGCCCACCACGGCGAGCACCACGCTGAGCAGCAGGAACCACGGTTCACCACCGCCGGCCAGCGTGTCCGCGGAGACTACGAGGGCGACGGTGAGCGGGGCGGAGCCCACCACGGTCGCCAGCACACAGGACACCAGCGGGATGCGGCTCAGCCCGCAGGCGTAGTTCAGCAGGCTGAAGGGGACCAGGGGGACCATGCGCAGCCCGAGGACCGCGAGCCAGCCACGGGCCTCCAGGGCCCGCTGCAGGGCGTGCACGCGCGGCATGGTCTCGGCACGACGCACGGCCGGGCCGCCGATCCAGCGTACGAGGAGCAGCGACAGCGTCACCGACAGGGCCATGCCGGTGAGTGCCAGCACACTGCCGACGAGGGGGCCGAAGAGCACGCCGGCGGACACCGTCCAGATGGTGCGGGGGACAGGCAGCTGGGTGGCGCCGACCATCAGGGCCAGGAAGGTCACCCACGCGACGCTCCCGCTGTTCTCCACGGTGGTGCGCACGGAGTCGAGGTCCGGGGTGGGCAGGAGCACGGCCGCGACCACGACGGCGATCCCCAGAGCCACGAGCCCGGCGAAGGGGAGCAGGTGGTCTCTGGACATGTCGGGTACGCCTTCGCGAGGGTCAGTTGAAACGACGAAGAGGCCCACCGTAGTGGGCCTCTTCTGTGGTGTCCGGAGGGGGACTTGAACCCCCACGTCCGTTAATAGGACACTAGCACCTCAAGCTAGCGCGTCTGCCATTCCGCCACCCGGACATGGATGCGGACGCCGAACACGGTCGCGGCTGATATCCAACCCTGTGTCCGTCGCACTCCGGTAACTATAACGAGTCGGTGCCGCGGTGACAAATCTGTGCCGAATGCCCAGGCCGGCGCGTATATCGGGGCACAGGTCGGGCCACCACAGGCTATGACTTCAGAGTCTTACTGCGGGGTACGAAACACTGCGGCATACTGGTTGCCATGAGTGACAAGACCCACCACCAGCCCACCTACCTCGACGACCGGTTCCCCGCCGCGGACCCCTACGCCCCGCTGACCGACCTGCCGCGCCTGGAGGTCTCCAGCGCGGACTTCGGTGACGGTGACCGTCTGCCCGGCGACCAGCTCGGCGGGAGCGACGTCTCCCCGCAGCTGTCGTGGTCGGGGGCTCCGGAGGGTACGCAGTCCTACGCGGTGACCTGCTTCGACCCGGACGCGCCGACGACGTCGGGCTACTGGCACTGGGCGGTGTTCAACATCCCGGCCTCGGTCACCTCGTTGGACGCCGGCACGGGCGACGCCGAGCTGGCCGGCCTGCCGGACGGGGCGATGGCGCTGCGCGGCGACTCGGGCAGCCGCGGCTACTACGGTGCGATGCCCCCGGCCGGGCACGGTCCGCACCGCTACATCTTCGCCGTGCACGCCCTCCCGCAGTTCCTGGAGATCAACGACCGCTCCACCCCGACGATCCTCGGATTCAACCTGAACTTCACGGCCACCGCCCGCGGCCTGCTCTGGGGCTGGGCCGAGAACTAGACGACCGACCGCCCCCGGGCAGTTCGGCTAGTCCTTCCAGGGAAGTTCGGCACCGACGGCCTCGGAGAGGTTCGTCAGACCGTGCTGCCGCACCTGGTGGGCGATACCGAGGTGGATGTCCCGGATCCAGTCGGGGCCGCCGTAGATGAAGCCGGTGTAGCCCTGCAGCAGGGTCGCCCCGGCGCCGATGCGTTCCCACGCCTGCTCCGGTGTCTCGATGCCGCCGACGCCGATCAGGACGAGACGGTCGCCGGCGCGCTGCCGGATACGCCGCAGCACCTCGAGCGCCCGGTCTGCCACCGGGGCGCCGGAGATCCCGCCGGCACCGAGCGCCTTCACGTCGGAGGCGCCGGTGGCGAGGTTGTCCCGGCTGATGGTCGTGTTCGTGGCGATCAGACCGGTGAGGCCGAACTCCAGGGCCATGTCGGTGACCGCGTCCACGTCCTCGTCGGTGAGGTCGGGGGCGATCTTCACGAACAGGGGCCGGTCGCTGGCCTGGCGCACGGACTCCACGATCGGCCGCAGGCTCTCCACGGCCTGCAGGTCGCGCAGCCCGGGGGTGTTGGGCGAGGAGACGTTGATCACCAGGTAGTCGGCGACGTCGTCGACGGCGCGGGCGGACTCGAAGTAGTCGCCGGGGGCGCACTCCACGGGCGTGTTCTTCGTCTTGCCGAGGTTCACCCCCACCGGTTCGGGGGAGACCCGGGTTCCCAGGCGCTTGGCCGCGGCCAGTGCACCGTCGTTGTTGAAGCCCATCCGGTTGAGCAGCGCCCGGTCGGCCGGGAGGCGGAACAGGCGGGGGGTCGGGTTGCCCGGCTGGTGCACCGCGGTGACGGTGCCGACCTCTGCCGAACCGAATCCGAGCGGGCCCCACACGTCGACCTCGGTGGCGTTCTTGTCGAAGCCGGCGGCCAGCCCCAGCGGGCGGGGGAAGCGGACCCCGGCGACGGTCTGCGCGAGCACCGGGTCGGTGACCACGAGGCAGCGGCGCAGTGCCGCGCGCGCCGCGGCGGACCGGGCGGCCACGGACAGTGCGGACGTCATCAGCCCGTGGATGCGTTCGGCCCGCAGCGTGAACAGCACGCGCAGTGAGGAGTCGTAGACGGCCCCGCGGAAGGCACGGAAGGTGGTCATGAGTCTGGTGTCCTCTCGGGAGGGTTAGCTGGGGAGGTCGTCGGCGGGGATGAGTTCACGGGTCCCGTCGGCGGCGACGAGCAGCAGGTCGCCGCTGCCGTCGTCGATGATGTGGCGCACGTCCGAGGTCGTCGGCACCTTGCCGACCTCCTCCGGTGTGCCGGTCGACAGGTCGTAGCCGGTCAGCGTGTTGTCGCCGGTGGTGGACACCCACATGACCTCACGCTCGGAGTCCCACAGCACCGCCCACGCGCCCTCACCGGTGGGCACCGCCTGGGTGTGCCGGATGACGTCGGTGAGGGTGTAGACCAGTGCCTGTCCGCGACGGGCGTCGGAGGCGACGAGCACCCCGTCGGGCTGCGTGCCGGCGGAGACCGTCCCCACGCCCTGGCCGATGCGCAGCGCGGCCACGCGCGACTCGCCGGCGATGTCGATGTCGGTGACGCTGGTCTGCTGCGCGTCGATGAGCGCGGCGCGCCACTCCGCGTCCTCGTTGTCGGCGTCGTCCTCGTTGTCGGCGTTGCGGGTGTTGCCGACCAGCTGCATGTCGCTGCCGGTGGCGGTCATGTCCTCGGAGCTGGTCTCCTCGCCGTCGGCGTCGAACCAGTGGACGTCGCTGTCGGACTCCACGGTCAACGCCACCTTGCCGTCGGGGTGCACCGCGGCGGCGGTCACCTCGCCGGGGGCCTCGAGACTGCGCACCTCCTGGCCTTCGGCGTCGAGGATGCGCACGGTCGTCCCACAGCCCAGCACGACGCCGTCGACCGCACCGGTCACCGTGGTGCACGTGTCGTCGACGTCCACCGACGGTGCGGAGCCGGACGCCACGTCCTCCAGCGGGCCGATCACCAGCCGCCCCTGCTCCAGCGCGGCGACCGGGGCGGGGGAGTCTTCGGTGACGGACGTCCCCACGCCGGCGCGGACCAGGCCCAGCAGGGCCTCGCCGGAGTCGAGCGTGCCCGTCACGTCGGAGGCGTCGGTGTCGGGGGACTCCAGCGGCTTGGCGGCGACGCCGACCACGGTCTCCCCGTCACCGTCGTCGGAACCGTCGGTCCCGATCATCTGCTCGGCGCACCCCGACAACGTCACCAGCGGCACCATGGCCAGGGCCGCGACGGTCAGGGGCTTGGCCGGGCTCATCCGCGGCTGTGTCAACAGGCTTCTCACGCCAATCACGCTACTACACGCGGTGCGGGACTCCGGCCTGTGTCGGGGCGGGGGGCTGTCGCGAAGTGACGGCGAGGTGATGGCGGGGTCGCGGCAGGGTACTCTCGTCAGCCATGGAGTTTTCCTCACATCTCGCCTCCGACGCCGGCGACGTCGTCACCACCACCGACATGGGGTGGTTGCAGACCATCATCCTCTCGATCGTCCAGGGGCTCACCGAGTTCCTGCCGGTGTCCTCCTCAGGGCACATGCGCATCGTCTCCCAGCTGATCTGGGGGGAGGACGCGGGCGCGTCCTTCACCGCCGTGATCCAGCTGGGTACCGAGCTGGCGGTGCTGGTGTTCTTCGCCAAGGACATCTGGATGATCCTGTCGGCCTGGTTCGCCGGTGTCTTCGACCCGGCCAAGCGCGACAACCAGAACTACCGCATGGGCTGGATGGTCATCGCCGCGACGATCCCGGTCGGTCTGATCGGCTTCCTCGCCAAGGACCTCATCCGCGACAACCTGCGCAACCTGTGGATCACCGCGATCGTGCTGATCCTGTTCTCCTTCGTCTTCATCTGGGCGGAGAAGGTCGGCACCCACCAGCGCAGCTACGACAAGCTCACCATGAAGGACGCCCTGCTCATGGGCTTCGCCCAGTGCCTGGCGCTGATCCCCGGGGTGTCGCGCTCCGGTGCGACGGTGTCCGCCGGCCTGTTCCTCAACCTCGACCGTGAGGTCGCCACCCGCTTCTCCTTCCTGCTGGCCATCCCCGCCGTCCTGGCGTCCGGCCTGTTCAGCCTGCCGGACGCCTTCGACCCCGCCGCCGGGCAGGCCGCCAGCGCGCCCCAGCTGGTCGTGGGCACCGCCATCGCCTTCGTCCTGGGTTACGTCTCGATCGCCTGGTTGCTGAAGTTCGTCGCCAACCACTCCTTCGCCTGGTTCGCCCTGTGGCGCATCCCGGTGGGTGTGATCGTGCTGATCCTGCTGGCCACCGGCATGATCAACGCCTGATCCACGCACCGGCCCCACCGGTGGCGTACCGCCGGGCCCGGGGTGACTAGACTCAGGCCCCATGCGTTCCTGGCCCACCCCCGACGTCCCCGTCCTCGCCGGTGACGGTGTCCCGCTCACTCTCCACGACACCGCCGCCGACCACGTCCTGCCGGTCGACACCGGCACCCTGACACCGGCCGGCGAGGTCGGTGTCTACGTCTGCGGGATCACCCCGTACGACTCCACCCACCTCGGCCACGCGGCCACCTACGTGACCTTCGACCTGGCGATCCGCCAGCTGCTCGACAACGGTCACGGCGTGCACTACGTGCAGAACATCACCGACGTCGACGACCCGCTGTTCGAGCGGGCCGAGCGCGACGGGGTGGACTGGCGCGAGCTCGGCGACAGCCAGATCGACCTCTTCCGCTCGGACATGGCGGCGCTCTCCGTCGTCCCGCCGCGAGACTACGTCGGCGCGATGGAGTCGGTCGACGAGGTCATCGACATGGTCGAGCGCCTGGTCACCGCCGGTGCCGCCTACCGTCTCGAAGACGATTTCCCCGACGTCTACGTCGACCACACCTTCACCGAACAGTTCGGCTACGAGTCGCGCTACGACTCCGAGACGATGGCCCGCTTCTTCGGCGAGCGTGGCGGAGACCCGGAGCGTCCCGGCAAGCGGCACCCGATGGACGCGCTGGTCTGGCGCGCCCACCGCGACGGCGAGCCCGCCTGGGACTCGCCCTTCGGCGCCGGACGACCCGGCTGGCACGTGGAGTGCTCCGCCATCGCCACCAACCGCCTGGGCTCCTCGTTCGCCGTCCAGGGCGGCGGCAGTGACCTGCGCTTCCCGCACCACGAGTTCTCCGCGGCCCACGCCGAGGCCGCGCACGGCGTGGAGCGCATGGCCGGGCACTACGTGCACACCGGCATGATCGGTCTGGACGGCACGAAGATGAGCAAGTCGCTGGGCAACCTGGTGTTCGTCTCCCGCCTGACCGCGCAGGGCCACGACCCGGCGGCCATCCGCCTGGGCCTCTACGAGGAGCACTACCGCCGCGACCGCGACTGGTCGGACGCGGTGCTCGCCCGCGCCGAGCGGCGCCTGGCGCACTGGCGCACGGTGGCGGACGCCGCGGTGGACGCCGGGACCGTCACCGCGGTGCGCGCCGCGCTGGCCGACGACCTGGACACCCCGGGCGTCCTGCGTCTCCTCGACTCCTGGTGTGTCGCCTGGGGCGATGCCGGGAGTGACGGGGCACCGGAACCGGACGCACCGACGCTGCGCACCGTGTGCGCGGCCCTGCTGGGGGTGGCACTGTGAACGAGTTCGTCGCCGCGACCGACGCGGCCCGTCAGGAGTTCATCGGGAACCTGCGGTCCATGGCCACCGGCAGCTACCTGCGCGAGGAGGACCGGGAGTTCTGGGAGGCTCCGTTCCCGGAGTCCGTGGTGGACGAGTCCGCCGAGATCCTGCACCGCCTGGTCGCCGGCGTGCGCGCCGACCCGACCGGGGAGGTCGTGCTGCAGGTCATCTCCGCGCACGACGCACTGCGTGCCCTCAGCGACCGGCACGCCGGCGCGGTCTACGAGGACGAGGAGGTCGAGGACTTCCGTGCGCTGGTGACCGTGCTGTGCGAGGAGGTCGGGGCGGACTCCCACGAGGTGCTCGACGACCTCGACAGCATCATCGAGCAGGAGTAGCCGGGGGAGCTACATCACCCGGCCGGCTGCAGCAGCAGCGACTGGCTGGTCGAGCCGAGGGGACCACGGGCGTCGTGGAGGCGTCCGATGGTCAGCCCGACCCCGTCGGGTCCCAGGTTGGCCTCGGCCTGCACCCCGGTCCACCCGTCGCCGGCCCACCCCTGCCCGGGCAGGCGGTGCAGCGACACGGTGAGGTCGGTGTTCATGAACTGCCACTCACGCGGGTCGAGGACGCGGTCGACGCCGTTGGTGGCGTCCGCCACGGCCATCAGGGAGGTCCAGGGGGAGTCGGGGACACCGGCGACGACGGGGATCGTGCTGCGTATCCAGGCCTGGCGTCCGGAGCCGTACATCTCGATGGTGTCGATGTACGGGCTCGCCCAGGCCTCGAGGAACTCCGTGGCGTCGGCGCACCGGTCACGGGGGAGCATCTCCGCGGCGCTGGGCACCTGCGGGTTCTCCACGGCGGTGGTGTCGGTGGTCCTGATCCACCAGGCGCTGCCGCGCACGACCTCGCGGCCGGAGGTGTCGGTGACGACGGCCTCCAGGTAACTGATCCGCCGGCCCGGGCGCACGACCCTGGCGGTGGTGCGCAACCGTGCCACCGGCACGGCGCCGAGCAGTTCGGTGGTGACGCGCACGAGGCGCCCTCCCTGCGGTGCGGCCTTTTCGAGGACGTGGGTGACCAGGGCGGACGGGGGAGCGCCGTGCTGCAGGTCCGGGCCCCAGGGGCTCACGGTGTGCGCGGTGGCGACGTAGTCGGTCCAGGTGGCCCCGAGGTCGTCGGTGGTCACGGCCGCGGGCTCGAAGTAGGCGTCGGTGGAGTGGGCGGGGGTGGAGATGTCTGGGGTGACGGAGGTCATGGTGGGCGATTGTATCGGCCGGTCGTCCCGGCGGGCATGATGGGAAGCATGAAGGCGATTCTCTGGGACATGGACGGCACACTCGTCGACACCGAACCGCTGTGGGGTGAGGCGACGTACGCGATGGCCGCGGCGATGGGCCGTGAACTGACCCCGGAGGTCCGGGCCACGACGGTGGGCGGCACCGCGGACGGGACGGTGCGCCTGGTGGCGCGGTGGGCGGGGCTGGAGCCCACCGACGACGAGGTCGACGGGTGGATCACCTGGCTCTACGACCACGTCTCCGCCCTCTTCGCCGAGGGGCTGGAACTGCGTCCGGGCGTCGGCGGGCTGCTCGCCGAGGGCCACCGGGCCGGTCTGCCGATGATGGTGGTCACGAACACCTTCCGTTCGCTGACGGACCAGGCCCTGGGCTCGATCGGCCACGAGTTCTTCGTCGACTCGGTGTGCGGCGACGAGGTGGCCACGGGCAAACCCGACCCGACGCCCTACCTGTTGGCCGCCGACCGGCTCGGCCTGGCCCCCGACGACTGCCTGGTGATGGAGGACTCCACCAACGGCATGACCTCCGCGGTCGCCGCGGGGTGCCGGGTCGTGGGACTTCCCGCGGACGGGGCTGTGGTGCCGGACGGTGCGGTGCCGGTGGCGGTGCTGCGTGGCGGGGAGCCGAATCTCGGGGGACTGGTCATCGACGACCTGCGCGGCTTCTGGGAACAGCTCGGTCGCGCCCGGGTGGGGTGAGCGGTCGGGGTGACCGCGTCGGCGCGCGGGTGCTGGTCTGTGACAGAATGAGTGCCGTGAAGAACTTCGACTCCCTGTTTGAGGAACTGTCCCAGCGTGCCGCGGATCGTCCCGCCGGCTCCGGAACCGTGGAGGCACTCGACGCTGGGGTGCATTTCCAGGGCAAGAAGATCGTCGAGGAGGCCGGTGAGGTCTGGCTCGCCGCGGAGTACCAGTCCGACGACGAGCTCTCCGAGGAGATCTCCCAGCTGATCTACTGGCTGCAGGTCGTGATGGTCGGCCGCGGCCTGAACCCTGCCGACATCTACAAGTTCCTCTGAGAGGCGGCGGCGTGAGCAATCCAGAGAACAACCAGCCCGACCTGCTGCGGGTCGCGGTCCCCAACAAGGGGTCGCTGTCGGAGACCGCCACGGAGATCCTCTCCGAGGCCGGTTACCCGGGCCGTGGCGACTCCAAGTCCTTGACCGTGGTCGACGCCGACAACGGCGTCGAGTTCTACTTCCTGCGCCCCAAGGACATCGCGATCTACGTGGCCAGCGGCCACCTGGACATGGGCATCACCGGCCGGGACCTGGCCGCGGACACCCGTGAGGAGACCGAGGAGCTCCTCGAGCTCGGCTTCGGCGACTCGACCTTCCGCTACGCCGCGCCCGCCGACCAGGAGTGGACGGTGGAGGGGCTGCAGGGCCGTCGCATCGCGACGTCCTACCCCAACCTCGTGCGCCGCGACCTGCAGTCCCGCGGCATCGACGCCACCGTCGTGCGTCTGGACGGCGCGGTGGAGATCTCGATCCGCCTCGGCGTGGCGGACGCCATCGCCGACGTCGTCTCCACCGGCCGTACCCTGCGCCAGCAGGGGCTGCGTCCCTTCGGCGACCCGGTGATCAGCTCGACGGCGGTGGTCGTGGGGCGTCGCGGTGCCCCCGTCGACGACCGGCAGCGGGTGCTGCTCAAGCGCATCGAGGGGATCCTGCACGCACGCAACTACGTGATGCTGGACTACAACTGCTCCCGGGACATCCTCGACCGGGCCGCGGCGGTCACGCCCGGCCTGTCGGCGCCCACGGTCGCCCCGTTGGCCCAGGACAACTGGGTGGCGGTGCGTGCCATGGTGCCGCGCAAGGACGCCAACACCCTGATGGACAATCTCTCGGCGCTGGGTGCCGAGGCGATCCTCGCCAGCGACATCCGCATCGCACGAATCTGATCTGACCCTCCAACCCCCCTTTCCCGAAAGGCCACGACCTCCCATGACCGTCCCCGAGTACCGGCCCGAGTCTTCGCCGGTCACGTCCTCGACTCAGCTGATCACGGCTGCTGAGACCCATTCCCTCAGCGCCCATGCCGCGGACACCTTCCGCACCGAGGAGGACCTGCTCGGCACCATGCAGGTGCCCGAGCACGCCTACTACGGCGTGCACGCACTGCGTGCGGTGGACAACTTCCAGATCTCCCGGACCACGTTGAACCAGCTGCCGGAGTTCATCCGCGGCATGGTGCAGGTCAAGAAGGCGGCGGCGCTGGCCAACCAGCGGCTGCACACCCTGCCGACGGAGAAGGCCGAGGCGATCGTCTGGGCCTGCGACCGGATCCTGCTCGACCACCGCTGCATGGACCAGTTCCCGATCGACGTCTACCAGGGCGGTGCGGGCACGTCGACGAACATGAACGTCAACGAGGTCGTCGCCAACCTGGCGTTGGAGTACCTGGGCAAGCCCAAGGGCAGCTACGACGTGATCAACCCCAACGACGACGTCAACATGGGCCAGTCCACCAACGACGCCTACCCGACGGGGTTCCGGCTGGGCATCCACACCGCCTTCCAGGACCTGATCCGCCACCTCAGCGCGCTGGAGCGCGCCTTCTCGAACAAGGGTGACGAGTTCCGCGACGTGATCACCATGGGCCGCACCCAGCTGCAGGACGCCGTGCCGGTGAGCCTGGGCGACGAGCTCACCGCCTTCGCCCAGAACCTGTCGGAGGAGCAGGCCCAGCTCGACCGGGCCGCCGGCTTCATGCTGGAGGTCAACCTCGGTGGTACGGCGATCGGCACGGGCGTCAACGCGCACACCGGTTACCGCGCCGAGGTCATCGAGGCGCTGCGTGAGGTCACCGACCTGGACATCGTCTCCGCCAACGACCTGCTCGAGGCCACCAGCGACACCGGCGCGTACGTCAACGCCAGCTCCGTGGTCAAGCGTGTGGCGATGAAGCTGTCGAAGATCTGCAACGACCTCCGCCTGCTGTCCTCGGGTCCGCGTGCCGGGCTCAACGAGATCAACCTGCCGGAGCGTCAGGCGGGGTCGTCGATCATGCCGGCGAAGGTGAACCCGGTGATCCCGGAGGTCGTCAACCAGATCTGCTTCAAGGTCTTCGGCAACGACGTGACCATCTCGATGGCCGCGGAGGCCGGCCAGCTGCAGCTCAACGTGATGGAGCCGGTGATCGCGCAGTCCCTGTTCGAGTCGATCCGTCTGCTCGCCCGCGCCTGCACCACGCTGCGCACGCTGTGCGTGGTGGGCATCACCGCCAACGAGGACGTGTGCCGCTCCTACGTCGAGCACTCCATCGGTATCGTCACCTACCTCAACCCGCTGATCGGCCACCACAACGGTGACCTGGTCGGCAAGGAGTGCGCACGCACGGGCAAGTCGGTGCGTGAGGTCGTGCTGGAGCGCGAGCTGCTGGACGCCGAGACGCTCGACCAGGTGCTCAGCAAGGAGAACCTGCTGCACCCGGTGTGGCGCGGCACGCTCTACGACAACTGAGCCCCGACACCCGCCACGGCACCCTGCCACGGCACCGGGGGTGTTCCCCGGGTGTCCCCACGCGGGGGGTGAATCCCGCACGGCCGCCCACGAGGTTAGTTTTCATGACTAACATCATGGGCGTGACATACCCCGCTGACAGCACCAGCACCACCGACACCACCACACTCAGCTACCGCACCATCCTGGGGGAAGTTCCCTGGTCACTGCGTGATATCGCCGTCGTCCGGGACAAGGGGAGACCGGACGACTCCGCCCGTGCCTGGGCACTCAGTCTGCCCCACGGACTCGCCGACGGCAGGATGGTCGACGGCCCCGCCGCCGCACACCCCCCGAACGCGGGGTTCCAGAAGATCTTCGTCGTCGACCCGGGCGAGACCCACCGCCACCACCTGGCCCGCGTCTTCGGCATCCGCTCCGGCCAGGACGCCCTCGACGCCGTCGCCGACCGGCTCTCCGCGGCAGGGGACCCGGCCTACAGTTCACAGCACGGCGTCCTCGCCGACCTGTGCGCCACCGCATGGTCCGAGCGTCCGGCGGCCCACACGGTCCTGGGGCCGGTGGACGCCGACCACCACCACGTGGTCGTGCCGTTCCTGCAGCCCGAGGCGTACCAGGCCCTTCCCCCGACCCCGCCGGAGGACATCTGTGCCTGGGACATCTCGGTCGCCGTACACCTGCTGTGGCTGGCCCACGGCGGGGGACTGCTCACCGAAGAGCAGTGCGATGCACCCCTGGGCCGCGCCCTGGCGATGGCGCGGGACGCCTACGGCAGCTGGACGGACTACGCCGACGGTGTGGTCGTCGGCCGGGCGGTGTCCGACGGGCGCCTGGACGACTCCTGCCACCGCTTCGTCCACGACACCGCCGTGGCGCTGAACCACCCGGACTCGCCGTGGTTCCGCCTGGACCTGCAGGGGTAGCCTGGCGGGCATGCTCCCTGACCTCGTGACCCCGGTCCACCGGTCCGCACTGCGCTCGATCGCCCGGGTCGTCGACGAGACCGCCACACCCACCCCGCCGGACGAGGCGCTGCAGGCGCTCACCGCGCAGCTGCGCGCCACCCCGGCGCTGGTGCTCACCGGCGCCGGGGTGTCCACCGACTCCGGGGTGCCGGACTACCGGGGCCCGTCCGGGTCGTTGACCCGCCACCGTCCGATGACCTACCAGGAGTTCCGGCACGACCCGGACGCCTCGCACCGCTACTGGGCACGCTCCTTCGTCGGCTGGCGCCGCATGGCCGCCGCACGGCCCAACCTCACCCACTACGCCCTCGTCGAGCTTGAGCAGGCGGGTCTGGTCACCGGGGTGGTCACCCAGAACGTCGACGGGTTGCACGCCGCGGCCGGCTCGCACAACCTGCTCAGCCTGCACGGGGATCTGGCGCGGGTGATCTGCCTGGACTGCGGGCACCTCGAGGACCGTCCGTCGTTGGACGCCCGGCTGGAGGAACTCAACCCCGGCTACGCCGAGAGCATCCGGTTGGACGCCTCGCAGGTCAACCCGGACGGCGACGTGAGCCTCGACGAGGCCCACGTCCGCGAGTTCCGCATGGCCGGGTGCCGGCGGTGCGGCAGCATCCTGCTCAAACCGGACGTCGTCTACTTCGGTGAGCCGGTGCCGGCCGAACGAAAGCACCGCGCGGACTCCATGCTGGACACGGCGTCCAGCCTGCTGGTCGTCGGCTCGTCGCTGGCGGTGATGAGCGGGTACCGCCTGGCGTTGGACGCCGCACGCCAGGGCAAGACGGTCGCGGTGGTCAACGGCGGGCCGGGACGCGCCGACCGCCGCGCCGACGTGCTCTGGCGCACCCCGGTGGCCCCGGCGTTCCTCTCGTTGCTGGACGCCCTCGACCTCTCCTGAGCGCTCAGGCGAACTCCTCAGGCGAACTCCTCGGGCACCCCGGGGTACTCCGGCGGTGTCCCGCCGAAGGCGGGGCAGATGGGCTTGAAGGAGCACCAGCCGCAGAGCTTCGAGGTCTTCGGCGCGAAGTTCCCGCTACGCGCGTCGGCCCCGATACTCGACCAGATGTCACCGAGGTCGCGTTCCACGTAGTTGAGTTCCGCCGGGGTGGGGGAGAGCACCATGTCGTCCTGCACCTTCAGGTACATCAGACGCAGCTGCTCGGGGATGTGGCCGAACAGGCGCCACCACACCAGGGCGTAGAAACGCATCTGGAACACCGCCTGCGCGGAGAACCGGGGGATGGGCTTCTTGCCGGTCTTGTAGTCGACCACCCGGACCTGGCCGGTGGGTGCCACGTCGACACGGTCGATGAACCCGCGCACAGGCACCCCGTTGGGCAGCGTGGTGTCCACGAACTTCTCCACGGACTCGGCGTCGAAACCGCCCGGGTTCTCCATCTGGAAGTACCCCTTGACCAGGGAACGGGCCTCCACCAGGAAGTCCATGGTGGTGTCCTCGGGCACGAGCTCGTCGAGCTGCGGGTCCTTGGCCTTCATCTCCGTCCAGTGCGGGGAGAGCATCTTCACCGCCGCCGGGTAGGTGCGTTCCTCGCGCGGCATGCCGTGCAGGTCCTCGAGCACGGCGTGCACGAGTGTGCCCTTGACCTGGGCGACGGTGCTCGGTTCGGGCAGTCGGTCGATGGCCCGCAGCCGGTAGAGCAGCGGGCACTGGCGGTAGTCGCCGACACGCGACGGGGACAGGGCGAGGGGACGGCGGCTCACAGGTGTTCCAGCATCTTTCCGGGATTGAGGATCGTGGTCGGGTCAAGGGCGCTCTTGACCGCGCGGTGCAGGGCGCGGTTGCCGGCGTCGAGCTCGGTGGGCAGCCAGGCTGCCTTCAGCGCACCGACGCCGTGCTCGCCGGTGATCGTGCCGCCGAGTTCCAGGCCCAGGGCCATGATGCGGTCGAAGGCGGTGGTCGCCGCGGCGACGGAGGTCTCGTCGGCGAGGTCGTGGAACACCGAGGGGTGGACGTTGCCGTCGCCGGCGTGGGCGACCAGGCCCACGGTGGTGCCGGTGTCGTCACGGATGGCCTCCACCCCGGCGCAGAAGTCCGCCAGGCGGCTGCGCGGGACGCACACGTCGTCGATCATCTGCCCGCCGCCGTGGGTGGAGGCGTAGCGTTCATTGGCGACCTGCACCGCCCGCCGGGCGGCGACGAGCAGGTCGGAGTCGACCGGGTTGTCGGCGAAGGCGACGTCGACGGCCCCGTGGGCCTCGGCGACGGCGGCGAAGGCGCGGGTGTCGTCGGCGGCGGTGGTGGCGTCGGACTGCATGAGCAGCACCGCGCCCACGGAAGCGTCCAACCCGAAGTCACCGACCTCGCCGAGCAGCCCGATGGTCATGCCGTCCATCATCTCCAGCATCGACGGGGACGCCCCGGTCGCCATGTAGGCGGCCACGGTCTGCACCGCGGCGGCGACGCTGGGGAAGGTCGCCAGCGCGCTCAGCGGATCGGCCCCTAAGGGAACGACCTTCAGCGTGGCCTCCACGATCACCCCGAGGGTCCCCTCGGACCCGGTGAGCAGGGACACCAGGTCCAGGCCCGCCACGCCCTTGACGGTGCGCTGGCCCAGCCGGGTGAGGGTGCCGTCGGCGAGCACCACGGAGATCTCACGGACGTACTGGCGGGTCACGCCGTACTTCACGCAGCACATGCCGCCGGCGTTGGTGGCGATGTTGCCGCCGACCGAGGAGATCGCCACCGACCCGGGGTCCGGCGGGTAGGCGAGACCGCGGGGACGCAGCGCGTCCTTGAGGTCCTTGTTGATGATGCCGGGTTCCACGGTGACGGTCATGTTCGCCTCGTCGACCTCCAGCACGCGGTCCATGGACGCCACGGACAGCAGGATGCAGCCGTCCACCGCGCACGCACCACCGGACAGCCCGGAGCGCGCACCCTGCGGCACCACCGGGACGCCGTGGGCGTGGGCGAAACGCATCGTGGCGACCACGTCGTCGACGCACCCGGCGCGCACGAGGGCCCGTGCCGCGCCGTCGGCGCGGTGCGCGGACTGGTCGGTGGAGTAGGACGCCAGGACGTCGGCGTCGGTGCTCAGCGAGCCGCTGAGCCGGCCGCGCAGCTCGGCGAGAGCAGTATCGAGACCAGTAGCAGTTTCCGTCACAGGTGCTCCAGCATCTTGCCGGGGTTCAGGATCCCGGTCGGGTCCACGGCGGCCTTGATGTCGCGGTGCAGGCGTCGGCTGCCCTCGTCGAGTTCGGTGGCGAGCCAGTGGCTCTTCAGGTTGCCGACACCGTGCTCGCCGGTGATGGTGCCGCCGAGTTCCAGGCCCAGGGCCATGATGCGGTCGAAGGCGTCCTGCGCGGCGGCCACGGAGGCCTCGTCGGAGGTGTCGAAGAAGACCGAGGGGTGCATGTTGCCGTCGCCGGCGTGGCCGATCACGGTGACCTGGGCGCCGGTGGCGGTGCGCACGTCCTCGATACCGTCACAGAACTCCGCCATGCGGGAGCGCGGCACGCAGACGTCGTCGAGGAGCTGTCCGCCGCCGTGGGCGCGGGCGTAGTGCTCCCAGGCGGGCTGGGCGGAGCGCCGGGCGGCGACGAGGAGTTCGGAGTCCACGGCGTTGTCGGCGAAGGCCACGTCGATCGCCCCGTGCTCACCGGCGACGGCGGCGAAGGCCTCGGTGTCGTCGGCGGCGGTGGTGGCGTCCGACTGCATGATCAGCACCGCGCCGACCGAGGCGTCGAGTCCGAAGTCGCCGAGGTCGTTGACCATGGCGATGGTCGCGGCGTCCATCATCTCCAGCAGCGACGGCGCAGCACCGGTCGCCATGTAGGCCGAGACGGCCTCGGCGGCGGCGCGCACGGTGGGGAAGGTGGCCAGCGCACTCAGCGGGTCCGCCCCCAGGGGCACGACCTTCAAAGTGGCCTCCACGATCACCCCGAGGGTTCCCTCGGAGCCGGTGAACAGGCTGGCGAGGTCGAGACCGGCCACGCCCTTGACGGTGCGGTGTCCCAGGCGGGTCACCGTCCCGTCGGCGAGCACCACGGTAAGTTCACGGACGTACTCGCGGGTCACGCCGTACTTCACGCAGCACATGCCGCCGGCGTTGGTCGAGATATTGCCGCCGATGGAGCACATCGCGTAGCTGCCGGGATCCGGCGGGTACGCCAGCCCACGCGGGCGCAGCGCGTCCTTCAGGTCCTTGTTGATGATGCCGGGCTGCACGGTGACGGTCATGTTCGCCTCGTCAACCTCCAGCACGTGGGTCATCGACGCCAGGGAGAGCAGGATGCCACCGTCGACGGCGTTGGCCGCCCCGGAGATCCCCGAGCGTGCGCCCTGCGGCACCACGGGGACGCCGTGGGCGTGGGCGAAGCGCATCGTGGCGACCACGTCGTCGACGTCCACCGCGCGCACCAGGGCCAGCGGTGTGCCGACCGGGCTGTACAGCGCCTCGTCGGAGGAGTGGGCGGCGAGCACGTCGGGGTCCGTGCTGAGGGAGCCGGTCAGCTGGGCGGCGAGTTCGGCGGTGTCGGGGAAGCTCATTCCCGTCACTGTAGTAGGCGGTGTTCCACCGGTGTTCCGTCGGTGCTCGCCCGCCGTCGCGGTTACCGTGGTGTGCATGCACAGCAACGCACTCTCCGGATCGACGTCCCCGTACCTCCTCGCCCACGCCGACAACCCAATTCAGTAGATAGGCACCCTTAGAACCACCCCCGGACACGGGGTCTCGTCGGCGGGCTAACGCCGTACCTTGTGGACGCGCGGACGGGTGGGCAGGACATAGAGTCCATCGCCCCGCCGGGGCGGCATCTTCCCCGTTTCGATCAAGGAACGGTAGATGTCCTCGATACGCTCGATTTCCTTCTCCGTTGCCACGAACACCGTGTCTTCCGCCGGGTCGCCCTTGGGTTTGAAAACCGCCATGGGTTCATTTGCCACGAACGCCGCCATATCGTGAATCAGGTAATACAGAAGGTCGAAGTCGTCTCTCATCTCCTTGACGTAACAGCGGGAACCCAACATGGATACGTCGTCGGCCAGTTTCCTCATATGTTCCACCATCGTTTTTGCATCGCGTGGGCGGAAGAATGCAACTTTCTTCACCAGGAGCTTTGCAGGGGAAATCTGCTTCCATTCTTCGATGTAGATGGACCGCATTTGCGTGCGTTTGGCGGACCGCGCTGCCAGCCACCCACCCCACCATGCACCAATGAGGGCACCGATGATCGCCGCCCCGCCGGATATGGCCGCTACGGCCACGTCGATTTGTTCCATGGGATGAACATAGCCTGCCCCGCCGTCCCCGTCGTCCAGGACCCCCAGCGCAGAAGGAACCCCCTATCCGTCGCCGTGTTGGCGGGATAGGGGGTTCCTTCTGCCTGCGCGTCACCGTCACCGTGACACATTCACCGTGTCCGGGTCACCATCCCGGACGTGTCGATCTTACCAGGTGGGGACGCGAAACTCCGCACTAGAAACCGAACATGCGGCGGCCGATTTTGCCTAAGTCGGTCTCGTTGTCGGTGGCGTGTTCGTGCCCACGGCCGTAGGCGGCGACGACACCGCCATTCGCGGGCGCTGGCACGTTCGCCGTCCCGGTCAGGGCGTCTCCGTACACCCGGCGGCCCAGATCATCCAGCGACGGCGGAAGGGACACGTTCCGTGACTCCCCCCTGCGCTCCCGGGGCAGGCCGGACGGTCCCGGCGGTGTCGTACGTACCCGCTCGGCGTCCTGGCGCCACTGTTCTAACTGCTCCGGGGTGGGCTTGTTCGCTGTCATCGTCGGGTCCTTCCGAACGGGACGAACCCGTCCACATAGCCGTGCATGGTCTCTACGTAGATGCCGCTTCCCGTGGGGTCGCCTATGTCGGCGGTGCCCACGGCGCGGTTGCGCCGTAGCGCCAGGTCTCCCTGATAGGCCTGCACCGGTGTCGGCCGGTTGTCGTCGTTGCTGTTCACGCTGCGGTCCTTTCGTCGGTCGGTTCGTCGGTGTGGCCCAGCGCGTGCAGGGCCTTCACGATGTCGGGTTCGTCCACGTCGCCGTCAAGACTGACCCAGACCTCTAGGGTGAGATCCTCCAGGGACAGCCCCGGCGCTTCCCGCAGTAGACGGCGGGCACTGCGCTTGACCCTGGTAGCCACCGGGTCCAGGGCGGCTACCTCTGGGACGGGTTCGGGTGCCACCTCCGGTTGCAGGATGGGCACAACGGGTTCCGGGGCGGGGACCGGTGCCGGGGTGGTCTCCAGTGTCTGCGGGGTCGCTGTCGGCGGTGACAACGGATCGGCGCGCCCTTTCCGTAGGTGCTTCCCACGGAAGGCCAGCAGGGCCAACGGGCCACGTGCGAGGAAATGCCCCGAGACGGTAAACGTGTCGGCAGATAGGTACGTTCGACACAGCCCGTGTCCGCCGCCTGCCAGCCCGTAGGGTCGGCGTTCATCTTCTCCAACGGTTGCACCTATCGGAGTCAGGCCACGCAACAAGTCGGCCGCACCCTGCGGGTCCTCGGCACGCCCAGCCAGGTGCTCCGCGCTGACCACTTCGCCGGTGCCCACCAGGTCCCGCAGGGCGCGGATCACCCGCTTACGTTGGCGCTGAAGGGCCAGGCCGTCGCCGCGCTTATCCGGGCGGCTGTCGTGCACTGCAAGGGCGGCGGCATCCTCCGGCGTCACCGGGAAGCCTGCCAGTCGATAGACCATTGCCCGTTCCCATGAACCGACGGGATGCCAAGGGTAGCGGTCCCAGTCGGGTTCAGTCGCGGTGGCGGTCATGGCGGTGTCCTTACGCGGCGGGGGCTGCGCTGTGCCGTGCCAGGTAGGCTTCCGTGGCCTGAAGGGGGGTTCCCAGCCCTGCCCGGCGAATCAGGGTGCGAGCGTCAAGGACGACACCCTGCGCCCTTTCACGGTCAGTCAGCTGCACCTGATTCTCCAGCCACGCACGGGCACCGGACGCGGCGTCCTGCCGGGCCTGGAACTCGTCGGCGTCAGCACCCAGCGGGTCAGCCAACGGCTCCAGTCGGCCCCAGCCACGGGTGACGATGATGTGCAGGGGACCAGCGCCCAGCGTGTGCGCGGCCATGCCGTCGGCGTCCAGCCACACGGCGGCCCGGTCGTGATTGTCGAACCCGTGGGGGAAGTCGGTTGCGCGGGCGTCCCGGACAGCACCGGTTTTCATCGTCCCGAACAGGGCCAATAGGTCGCGCTGGTCGGCGTTCAGAATCGGTGCCCAGCTGGCTTCGACCTCACGGGCCAGTTCGATGTGGGCACCCGACAAGCGCCGGATGTCGAGCTTCTGGCTGAAGTTCGCGGCACCGTAGGCGTCCGTGCGCTTCAGCAGTTCGTCCCGCAGGTTGCCGGGCAGTGCTTCGACGGCCGCCATGGCCCGGTCAGCCATGTCCTGGAGACCGTCGGCCACGGACTCCCTGCTGGCATCGATCAGGGCACGGGTGGCGAACTCCGGGCGGTCGTTCTGCTCGACCAGCGCGGCCGTGGCACCCCGGCGGGCGGCATCGTAGCGCCGACGGGCGGCACGATTCACGGACTGGTTGGTGGTCCGGCCGTAGGCGTCGGTCTCCGGGATGTAATCGGCGGCGGTCGGCGGGACGGAATGCACCCGGTCGGCCAGCGTGCCCACCTTCAGGTCCCCCTTCGCCCAGCGGCGTCCAGCGTCCTCCAGGGTGTCCAACGGGTGGGGGTTGATCGCGTCGGCCAGTTCGTCCAGGCGCTCGGCTACGGCAGCGTCGGCAGCTGCAAGTTCATCGGCAAGGGGAACGGCGGCACCGGCGAATGACAGCGCGGCGGTGACCTTCTGGTGACGTTCGGTGAAATGGGTGAAGTCGGTACTCATGGTGACCTTTCGGCAGGAAACTCGATACCCGAAAATCGTAAGTCAGCGCCGGGCCAATGGCAACATTTTCGACTTTCCCGAAATTGGTACTTTCCAATTAAAGGTGCAGTGTTAGTTACGTTTAACAGGCACCGTGTCGGTTACGATTAATCGTCTCGATATTCGCGGAATCGCGCGCGTCATGACCCAATCCCTTCACGCTCCAGGCGCTCCCGGCGCTTCCGGGCCAATTCGTCCATGAGGGATTCCTTCTGGGTGTCTGCCGGGGTCAGCTGCTCGACTTCCACCAGGCCCAGCCGTTCCAGGTTCTGGCGCAGAACACCGGTCAGCTGTCGGGCTTCACCGATCATGCCGTTAACCACGATGTTGACCCCATCCGGCAGGTCGTCGGGTTCCTCCAGTTCGAACCAAAGCGTCGAACCGGACGCAAGTGCCCCGGCGAACCGCTCCAGTCTGTCCGCGATACGGCAGGTCTCGCCTAGTACCTCCAGGGCTGCGGGGGACAGGCTATAGCCGGTCGTCACCGACTCCCACAGTGCGGCCCCGCGTGCCTTCAGGTGTGCCGGGGCGGCAGTGGCCCCTGCGGTCTCTCCGGCGGGTATCGGGACGGCCTGGAGGGCGGGGGAGGACTTCACCGCGTGGCCTGCCGTCCCGGTGCCCGTCGGCTTCCGGTTCGCCGTAACCGCACGCTGGCGTTCCCGCTTGTTGTTCGCCGCCTTGCACGCGGCGCACGCGGACTCCCCGCGCCTTCCATGAGCTGCATAGCCTGCTCTGGAGCCACAGCGGCCTTTGGGGTCAGTCGTTGGCTTCTTCTTCGTGGTACGCATGTGCCAAATCTTATGCACGAAATGCATATTCCGTGAATGGCCGTGGTGACGAGATGCCACGGTTTGGGCTTCACAGTTGCTACCCCCTGGCACGCTTCCTGCCACGGACTCCCGAACTGCGTATACCGTCAGGGGGGAGGGCCGGGGATCAAGGGGAGTCACCCCCCAGGGGCGCGGTCGGCGTCACACTTCACGACGAATATTCGATGAATACTTTTCGTTCTTCATTCATGTTCATTCATTGAAATGTTTTTCATTCATGAACTTTGTTCGTCGTCGTCAGGTCTGGTCGCTGTCGTCGTCGCTGACAACCTCGGCGCAACTTCCAGCTTCAGTTCATCTTCTCACAGTTCGATCTGTTGCTGTCGTTGCTGTCGTCGTCATGAGTCCCGGCGCTCCAGGTCCATCGTCGCTGTGCGTCCATCTGCGGCGTCGAACCTGTCGATGCTAGGTCAGTGGTGCCTGAAGCTCTCACAGTCCAGCACGCGCACAGCCAGCCGTGGTTCCGTCCATCGTCAGCCTTCATCGTCACGCGCAACGTCCAGCGTCACCCGGCCCTGCTGGTGTGGTTGTCGTCCTCCAGGACCACGGACACCCGGCCCGGCGTTGCAGCGGTCAGGTGCCCGTGGTTCTCGGCCCTGCTATCCACACCCAGCCCTGACCAACCACCCATCCCTATATCCTTCCTGTATATAGGGATTCCGCACGGTCCCGCAGGGTACCCGCACGGTGCCATTTTCAGGGGGTGAAAACGGGTCCTTTTCGCAGGTCAGGGCAACCGTGCGTATGTGCGTATGGCACCGGTAGAATCCGGCCCTGTTTTCAACGGAACAGCACCCGCACACCCGCACGGTTGCCCTGAACTGCACAGACAGCGGTTTGGGCCGGGTCTCGCGGGGAAAAATCCGGTACCGTGCGGGACCGTGCGGGCCACCGTGCGGGTTTTTGGGCACCCGCACACCCGCACGGTGGCCCTGAACTGGTGTTTCACACCCGGCGGAACCCTGCGGGACGGCCCCGCAGGGTCTAGAACGGCACGCGGTGGTTCGGCGGTCGGAACTCCACCACCGTCCCGTCCTCGGCTACCCCGTCGTCCGCGTCGGGCACGGCGGGCAGGACTGGCAGCACGGTGTAAGTACCGACGGGCTGCGGGGCGCTACCCGTCGGCCGAATCAGCGTCTGTGTCCGGGTGGTGTGTATCTGCTCCAGCGACCCCACGGCCACCAGGTGGTCCACGGCGGCACGTAGGCGGTCCCGGCCGATCTTCAGCCGTCGTGCACGCGGCTGCGCGTCCGAAATCAGCTTGTGCCGGGACGGCCAGTTGGTGCGGTCGTCGCTGTCGGGGTCATCACCGCACAGCTCGGCGTGTGCATCCTCCAGAAGTTCCAGGATGGTGGGGTAGACCAGGTGCGCGTCCTCCACGCACTTATCCGGCTTCACGATCTGGGCACCCATCGTTGTGAAGTGGCCACCGTCACGGGTCAGCTCCAGGGACACGTCCGGCGCTCGGCCCGACGTGGTGAACCGGTAGCTGGTCGGTTCCTCCCCGTCGTTGTCCTCGGCGGCCAGGTACCAGACGTGCGAGGCAAAGGCCGTCTTTCCGCTGTCGCCCTTGGGGCCGTTGCCGGGGTTGGACGATTTCGCAGACTCATGGTCCACGACCACGTGCACGTCCACACCAGCGTCATGGCACATATCCCGCAGGGCCAGCATGAACGTTCCCGAATCCACGTTGTCGTCCAGCCCGTTGCGCCGGATAAGCGGTCCCAGCGTGTCGAACACAACCACCTCGGCGTTCATGTCCCGCAGAACATGGGTCCAGTAGGCACGTGACACGTCGTCCATGGGGTTGAACCCCTGTGCGTGGTTCTTCAGCGCGATCATTCCCAGGTGACTGCCGTCGATGTCGCCGTGCCACCGTCGCAGACGTTCGGACAGCTCCCAGCCCTCCAGCTCGGTGTCCACCAGCACCACGCGGCCGTCCGGGCGCATGGGCGCGATGTCGTAGCGGTCCAGGAACCGGCGGCCACTGGTCAGGCACGCGGCCAGGTTGTGCACGAACTTCGACTTGCCGGTTTTCTCACGGGCGTAGAACAGCACCTGCGCACCGCTGGAAATCACGTGGTCCACCCGCCACCGGTTTTCCGGTACGGGCACCGCCAGCGCGTCAGCACCGATGTAGATAGGCACGTCGCCCACCTCGGCGGCACGCTCGGCGGCCTTACGCCGTGCGACATGGGCACGGCCCCGTTCCTCGGCATCATGGCGCTGCACCCACAGCCGGGTGTCCTTGTCCAGGCCCGCCAGCTCCGGGTCCACTGGTTCCGGTGATGCCGTGTCCGGTGCCCCGGCCGTCGTTGCACCGGGCAGGATGTCGGCCGGGTCCAGCATGGTGGCGCTGTGGTCCCGTTCGATACCTGCGGCGTGCATGGCTGCGGAAATATCGCCGTCGTGCTCCAGGGCGGCGTAAGCGGTCAGCTTCGACATGGTTTTGGACCCGGTACGGGTCACCACCTCGGCCAGTTCGTCGCCGGGGTTGTCGGTCCACAGATGAATCGGCGGGTTGGTCTGGTCCACCTGCGGACGGTCACAGCCCATGTCGTGCGTGGTGGCTGACTTAGGGCTGGAATGTTCCCCTGGTGCGGTCCAGACTGGGCACCCGCACTGGTCCACGGAACCGGTTTCGTGCCAGCCGTGCGGTGCCAGGACCTCGGACCACGGGGTGGCCTGGCTCCAGTTGGTCACCTGATCTTCCAGCGGGTCCACATCACCTGACAGCGCCCGGTGCGCTTGCTCGGCCCGGCGCTCCTGGCGTTCAGCGGCCACGGTGGCGTGAGTCGCCAGGACCTCCAGGACCTCGGCGGGGGCTTCGGTGTCGCTGCTGACCAGACGATAGGCACCCTCGGCGCGCACCGACGGCGGAACGAGTACGTAGGCGTCACCGACGTACAGCGTGAAGCCTGCGGCGTGGCCGTCCACGGTTACTTTCACCACGGACGGCAGAGACTCCAGGTCGAAATCCAGCGTGTCGGGCAGCTTGAACCACCAGTGGCCACCGTCGGAATGTGCCCCGTCGGCGGTCCCCGGCGTCTTGACTGTGGGGGAGGGGACCCACTGCTGACCTCCGTAGGCCGGGGCCAGGAATGCACGCAGGGCGGCGACTTCCTCCGGGGTGTCAGCGTCGGCCACGATGTAGCCGGAACCACCCAGACGCACGGCCCAGTTCAGCTGTGCACCCTCGGCCAGCGGGGACGGGTGGCCCCGTTTCGGCGTCTCGGCGTAGGCACGTTCCAGGTACTTCTTCAGCGTCGGTATGTGGGTGGTCGCCAGGTGCACCCCACCCTTTTCGTCCCCGGCCTTCTTCTTCTCCGCATCACTGCGCCAGTCGGCGGGAAGTTTCGTGCCGGGGTTCACGAACAACACCGGCAGGCCCAGCCGGGCCAGGCTGCGGGCGTAGGCGGTCCAGGCCGTGACGTCGGCGTCGGCGGGACGGGGGTGAGCGCCCAGGCGGGCGGCCAGTTGTGTGGCACCGAACATCAGCGATCACCGCCGTTCAGTGCGACAATTCCCAGGGTATGGGGTACGGTACTCATAGGTCTAAAGCCTCCGCCCCCGTGTGATTCCAGGTCAGCACGGGGGTTTTTCTTTGTCTGAAGTATGGGGGAGCGGTGAAGTGAAGTGGGCCGCGGCGCGGCGGTCACGGGGTAGCCGGGGCACGGCGGGGCGATTCTCCCCGGTGCTCGGCAGGCGGCCATTCGGCGTCAGGACCAGACGTAGGCCAGCCCGTGGGCCACAGCGGGGCACCCTGTATGGCGCTCACGGACGGGTCCAGGTGACGTACCAGGGCCACGTCAGGGGCAAGGAACTTGTACTGCACCTTTTGCGGGTTGTCCGACCACGGCATAGGGCTGTCCACGTCGGTGGCAGGCCAGTCGTAGGCTCGCACGTAGGCTGCACGGCCCGGCAGGCGCGGGATGGTCCAGCGACCGACGGGCGTAGTCGTCCACGTGTCCCACCACGCGCCGTCACGGGGGCGGAACACGGCGTAGACGGTCACCACGGACTGGTGTGGTTCCGGCGCCAGCTGCGGTAGGAAATCTGCGCCGTCAGTCTGCGGCGGGGTGCGCAGGACCTCGGCAAGGTCACGGGACATCATGCCACCCCCTGCGCCGGTGCGGACGTGGCCATGAGGACCAGCAGCCGACCGCGCACGTTGTCGGACATGGCAGGTGCGGCGGACACGGCAGCTTCCACGTGGTCGGCCCAGCGGGAAACCGGGTGGAAGATTCTGCGGCCGTCCGCATGGCGGGGGACGGCGGTGGGGGATTCCGTCACCGTGACGCAACCGAGTTCGGTGGCGGTGCTCATGCCGTCACCTCCGTGGTGGCGTCCTGGTGCTCCAGGACGGTGGACGGGTCCCGGCGCTCCAGGACGGCGACGATTGCAGCCACCTGGTCGCCGGTCAGCGCGGGCGCGGTGTCCATCACCTTCGTGGCGTAGTGGTAAATGCGTGATGCGGACACGTCACGGAACAGGCCGGTGTGGTCAGCCCTTGGGTCATTGCGCCGCGCGGCATTAAGGCGGCCGGTGGCTCGTTGTACGACGGGTTCAATCGGGGTGCTCATGGGGTTCAGTTCTCCGGTTCAGGCAAGCGACCCGCACCGGCCAGGGGCCGGGGGTCTGGTGTGTGCCACTACGCAAGGGAACGGGAACTGAACTGAACGGGAACTGGAGCGTGGCCTATCCGATTGCCCAGCGTCTGTGCCGGACAAATCGAACACTAAGCGATTACGGTTCGGTGCGGCAACGCCGTGTTTTTGTATGCTGACCTGCGCGAATGTGGACAAACACAACATGTAGTGTCGAATCCGTGAATATCGGCATATTCGGCACTACATGTTGTGTTTCGAGGTGTGCGAAAGTCGGTGTCTCGGCATGCACGGGGGATTCCGTGACAGGTAGTCAGATTTTCCAGTCCGCGAACGTCACGGTCTCCGGGTAGAACACCCGTCGGCGGTGGTCCTTGTGGATGTTGACCGTGACGGTGGCCTTCAGCACCTCACGGCGGCGCTCCACGCTGGCAGACTCCCACCAGTCCCACACGTCCACCCCGGCCAGCTGGGACAGGGGAGAGTCACCACCGGCTGTGTCGGCCAGCTGCGCTTCCAGCTCGGCCAGCCGGGCTTTCAGCTGCGCGTTCATGCGGTCGAACCGTTCGTCGTCAACGTCCCCGTTCACCCAGCGTGTCTCCAGCCCGACCAGCCTGCCCTGGACGCCTTCACGGTCGGCCAGCAGACGGGCACGGGTGCCGCTGTCGGCCCCTTCTGCCAGCTCGGCTAGCCGCCGGGGGATGTCGGTGCGTTCCAACCGCGTCAGCACAACGTCGCGCACGTACTCGTCCAGGTCGTCGGCTAGCGCTGTGCCGTGTCCGGCCCCCTTACCGCGCACAAAGTAGTAGCGGGTGTTCCCGGTCTCGCCCTTGGCGCGGTTCAGGGCGCGGACGGTGGTGCCGCAGCACGCACACTGGAATATCCCCGTACCCAGGTGCCGGATACGCGGCCCTGGGCTAGACACCGTACGGGCGGGGTCAGTCAGGACGGCTTGTACCCGGTCCCAGGTGTCCCGGTCCAGAATCGCTTCCCACTCGGCGGCCACGCCCTCCAGGTGTTCGCCGTTCCACGTGACGATTCCGGCATAGCGGGGGTTCATGAGGACCTGCCGAATCCCGGTGGTCAACATCTCCCCACCGCGCGGCCCCCGCACCCCGGCATCCCTCCACTCACGGTGCAGGGCGTGCAGGCTTCCCCCGGCCAGCACGTGCTGTGCGGCCTGGCGGATACGCCCGGCTTCCTCCGGGACCACGGACACCCAGTCGTCGGCGTACCCGAACGGCCGATAGGGGCGCTTCACGGCCTTACCAGCGCGGGTGGCCTGGAGCTGCGCGGCGCGGACGCGCTCGGCCTTGTGTTCACCCTCATAGGCGGCCAGGTCTCCCATGATTCGCGCCTGCACCCGCCCTGCGGGGGTAGACAGGTCCCAGTGCCCGGCATTGACCGTGCGGGTGGCCACCCGGTGGCTCTCGGCCAGGTCGATGTACTCGTTCAGCTCCAGCGGGCGGCGGTGCAGCCGATCTGGGTCCCAAGCCACCACGGCGTCGATTTTCCCGGCGCGGATGTCGGCCAGCAGCTGTTCATAGCCCGGCCGCTTCACGGCTGACTTGGAAGCGGTCACCGAATTATCCCGGTACACCTTCACCAGCTCCCAGCCGAGCTGGGCGGCCACCAGGGCCTGGCAGTCGTCCTCCTGGCGCTTCACTCCAGCGCCGTCTTTGCGGTCCAGGGATATGCGGACGTAGATAGCGGCCCTGGTGACGGTGGGTTTCGTGCTAGGCTTCGGTGGCATGGATGCAAGGGTACCTAATTCACTCACTGACAACCCGGTGCACTGGCGACCCTGGGGTGAGCAGGCCTTCGCCGAGGCCCGGGAGCGCGACGTGCCGGTGCTCGTGTCCGTCGGCTACGCCACCTGCCACTGGTGTCACGTGATGGCCGAGGAGTCCTTCAGCGACCCGCGGATCGCCCGGACCATCAACGAGACGATGGTGGCGGTGAAGGTCGACCGCGAGCAGCACCCGGACGTGGACGCCTACTACATGCAGGCCACGGTGGCGCTCAGCGGCCAGGGCGGGTGGCCCATGACCGTGTTCACCGACCCGGACGGACGCCCGTTCTTCGCCGACACCTACTTCCCGCCGGAACCGCGGCAGGGCCGCCCGTCGTTCTCCCAGGTACTCGACGCGGTCACCCGCACGTGGACGACCGAGCGGGGCCGGGTCGACGAGATCAGCGCCCGGCTCAACGAGGCGATCGGCGGCAGCGAGGAAGAGAGTGACGCGTCCTCGACCGCCTCCTGGGCCGCGCAGGACGCCACGACGCAGCTGCCGACCCGCATCGTGCAGCGCATGCGCGCCGCCGAGCACCCCACCGGCGGCTTCGGCGGGGCGCCGAAGTTCCCGCCGGCCGGCGCACTGCTGGGCCTGGTGCGCTGGGCCGAGCGCACCGGATCGCCGGACGCCGCCACCGAGGTGCTCGACATCGTGGGACGTACCGTCGCCGCGATGCTGCGCGGGGGCCTCTTCGACGCGGTGGACGGCGGGTTCCACCGTTACTGCGTGGACGGTGACTGGACGGTGCCGCACTTCGAGAAGACCCTCTACGACAACGCCCTGCTGCTGCGCGCCCTGTCCGCCTACCTGGTGCGGCGTCCCGACGACGCCCTGGCCGCCGAGGCCTGCGAGCTGACCCGCGGCTTCCTTCGCCGTGACCTGCCTGCCGATGCAACAGACCTGCTCGCCAGCGGGCTGGACGCCGACACCGTCGTCGACGGCGCCCGCGTGGAGGGCTACACGTACACCTGGGCACCCGGCGAACTCGAGGCCGTCGGGCTGACCGGTGAGGGTGACGTGGACGGGCGGGTGGTGCTCACCCGGCGCGAGGGGCTGCCCCTGGACCCGGAGGTGCGCGAGGAGTTGCACCGGACGCGCGCCGGGCGGCCGCGTCCTGCGGTGGACGGCAAGGTCGTCACCGCGTGGAACGCGATGGCCGCCGTCGCGCTCACCGAGGCCGGTGATCCGGAGGCCGGGGCACGCACCACCCTGGCGCTGTGGCACCACGCCGTGGACACCGGAACGGGCGACGGCGACAGCACCGTTCGCGGCGTCCTGCGGTGTGCCGGCACCCCGCACGCCCCGGGCACGTTGGAGGACGGGGCGTGGCTGCTGCTGGCGCTCGTGCGGCTCTGGGAGCACCAGGGGCCGACCTACCGGGGGATGGACGTGGCGGGGTCGGTCTCCGAACTGATCCGTCACCTGCAGGTGACCTTCCACCGCGGTGCGGGCACCTGGTACGACGCGGCGACGCCCGTGGCGTCCACCGGGGTGCGTCCCCGCGACCCCTACGACGGGGCCACGCCCTCGGCGGTGGCGGTGCTGGCCGAGGCGTTGAGCTTCGCCGGGGCGCTGGCGACGGCGATGGACGACGCGGACGTGCGCAGCATGGGCTCGCGCTGGGCGGCGGAGGCCCGGCGCATCCTCGACGCCCACCGCGGGGTCGTCGAGGGCCACCTCGCGCAGGCCGGCGGCTGGTTGTGCGCCCTGGAGTGCCACCTGGCCGGGCCGGTGCAGGCCACGGTGCGCGGCGCGTCCGGCACGCAGGTCGCCGCACTGCGCACCCGGCTGGGGACGTCCTGCCTGGTGCTGGACGTCGCCCACGGTGCGCGCCTCGTCGGCGGGGTGCCTGGCGGCGAGTCTGACGGCACCGCCGCGGTGGCGCAGGTGTGCCGGGCGGGGGTGTGCGGGCTCCCCGAGGCGCTGTGAGTAGCGCGGCACGGTTGACCCGTTACACTGTCCGGGTCACTGCCACACCAACGTAAAGGGGAACCCCGTGGCCTACTCCGGCCCGTTCCAGCCCGGCGACCGGGTCCAGCTGACCGACGCCAAGCGCCGTCACTACACCATCACCCTGGAGACCGGCGGCAGCTACTTCACCCACAAGGGCGAGATCAGCCACGACGACATCATCGGCTCCGACGAGGGCACCGTGGTGGTCTCCCACGTCGGCGGCGAGTACCTGTGCTTCCGGCACCTGCTGGTGGACCACGTGCTGTCCATGCCGCGTGGTGCCGCGGTGATCTACCCCAAGGACGCCGCCCAGATCCTCGTGGAGGGCGACATCTTCCCCGGCGCGAAGGTCCTGGAGGCCGGGGCCGGCTCCGGTGCGCTGTCGATGACCCTGCTGCGCGCGGTGGGCGCCGACGGCCAGCTGATCTCCTACGAGATCCGCGAGGACCACCTCGACTACGCCGAGGCCAACGTCACCGAGTACATGGGGGAGCACCCGGCGAACTGGGACCTTCGCCTCGGGGACCTCAAGGACGTCACCGTCGCCGACACCGACGGGCCGGTCGACCGGGTCATCCTGGACATGCTCGCCCCCTGGGAGTGCCTGGAGACCGTGCGCGACCTGCTGATCCCCGGCGGGGTGTTCATGACCTACGTGGCCACCGTGCCGCAGCTGATGAAGGTCATGGAGGGCATCCGCGAGCTCAAGTGCTTCACGGAGCCCAAGGCGTGGGAGTCCCTGGTGCGCGAGTGGAAGGTCGAGGGTCTGGCCACCCGCCCGGAGCACCGGATGAACGCCCACACCGCCTTCCTGGTCTGGGCCCGACGCCTGGCCGACGGCACCGTGGCGCCGAAGCCGCAGCGCCGGGCACGCAAGTAGCCCCACCACCCCAATTCAGCGTTCCTGGATAGGCTACCTTTCCTTAACATGTAGAGTGGCGCCCTATGACGCAGCACTCCACGGACCAGAATCTCCATGACGGACCGACCGCGCGTGTCGACTCCGGACCTGAGTCCTACCGCCAGCTGCAACTGGCCAACCGGACCCTGGGCACACGCAACGCCAAGCTCACCGAGATGCTCAAGTCCAGCCGCGACAAGCTGGACGAACTCAACTCCCGGCTGGACGCGCTGGCCGACCCGCCGAGCACCTACGGCATCCTGCTGGAGACCGGCGACGGCGCCCTGACCGCCGAGGTCCACACCGCCGGCCGCCGCATGCGCCTGCCCGTCAGCCCGCGGGTGTCACCGGGCGAGCTCACCCCCGGATCCCTGGTGCGCCTGGGGGAGGGCCAGCAGGTCGTGGAGGTCTGCGGCTACGCCGACTCCGGTGACATCGCCACGGTGGTCGAGGTCGCCGACTCCGGGCGCATCGTCGTCGCCGACAAGCTCGGCGAGGAGACGTTGATGAAGTGCGCCGGTGCCCTGACCTCCGAGCTGGCCGCCAAGCAGGTCGGCCCCGGCGACAGCGTGGTCGTCGACCGGCGCGCCGGGTACGCCTTCGAGGTGATCTCCCGGGCCGAGGTGGAGGACCTGGTGCTCGAGGAGGTGCCGGACGTGTCCTACACCGACATCGGCGGCCTGGAGAGCCAGATCGAGCAGCTGCACGACGCCGTGGAGCTGCCCTTCCTGCACCCGGAGCTCTACCGCGACTACGGGCTGCTGCCGCCGAAGGGTGTGCTGCTCTACGGCCCGCCCGGCTGCGGCAAGACGTTGATCGCCAAGGCGGTGGCGTCCTCCCTGTCGCGCAAGATCGCCACCGACGCCGGCACCCCGGACGCCAAGTCCTACTTCCTGAACATCAAGGGCCCGGAGCTGCTGAACAAGTTCGTCGGCGAGACCGAACGCCAGATCCGGCTGATCTTCGAGCGCGCCCGCAAGATCGCCTCCGCCGGCCAGCCGGTGATCATCTTCTTCGACGAGATGGAGGCCATCTTCCGCACCCGTGGCACCGGGGTGTCCTCGGACGTGGAGTCCACGGTGGTCCCGCAGCTGCTCGCCGAGATCGACGGTGTGGAGGGGCTGCGCAACGTGATCGTGATCGGCGCGTCCAACCGTGAGGAGCTCATCGACCCGGCGATCCTGCGCCCGGGGCGTCTGGACGTGAAGATCCGGGTGGAGCGTCCCGACCGTGCGGCCGCAGCCGACATCCTGGAGAAGTACCTCACCGCCGAGGTGCCGATGTCCGCGGGGCTGGCCGCCGCCACCGGCGGGGCCGAGGCCGCCGCGGCGCACCTGCGCGCCCGGGTGATCGACAACCTCTACTCCGACGAGCGGCCGTACCTGACCCTGCACTACGCCGACGGTTCCCGCTCCGACCTGTTCTTCCGCGACTTCACCTCCGGTGCCATGCTGGCCAATATCGTCGACCGGGTGAAGAAGCTCGCCATCAAGGACGTGCTGCGCGGTGAGGGCGACGGTGTCACCGAGGCCCACGTCGACCTGGCCGTCGACGAGGAGCGCCGCGACAACGACGACCTGCCGGACACCACCAACCCCGCCGAGTGGGCCCGGATCTCCGGGCACTCCACCCGACGCGTCGTGGAGATCACCATGGCGGATAGAGCAGAGCGCACAGAGGCAGGAGCAGCACGGTGACCGAGGAGCCCCGCCGCCTGATCGGCACCGAGACCGAGTTCGGCATCATCGCCCCGGACGACCCGCACGCCAGCCCCATCGAGACCTCCACGCAGGCCGTCATCGCCTACGCGGGGGCGACCGGGCTGGGTGTGAACAGGCGCACCCGCTGGGACTACACCGCCGAGTCGCCGCTGCGTGACGTGCGCGGCTTCGACCTGCGCCGCTACCGCACCGCCCCGGTGATCGACCCGAACGCCCTGGGCTCGGCCAACGTGGTGACCACCTCCGGCGCGCGGTTCTACGTCGACCACGCCCACCCCGAGTACTCCTCCCCGGAGACCACCAACGCGTGGGACGCGGTGATCTGGGACAAGGCCGGCGAGCTGGTGATGCACGCCGCCGCGCAGGCCGCCGGCGAGGTGGAGGACCAGCCGGTGCTGAAGATCCACAAGAACAACGTGGACGGCAAGGGGGCGTCCTACGGCGCCCACGAGAACTACCTCTACCCGCGTTCCTACGACACCGCCGCGGTGCAGGCCGCCCTGATCCCGCACTTCGTGACCCGCCAGGTCTACACCGGTGCCGGACGTCTCGGCCTCGGTGCCGAGAGTCAGTCACCGGGCTTCCAGCTCAGCCAGCGCGCCGACTACATCGAGACCACCGTGTCGTTGGAGACCACGCTGAACCGCGGCATCATCAACACCCGCGATGAGTCGCACGTGGGGGAGCGGTGGGCGCGGATGCACGTGATCATCGGGGATGCGAACCTCTCGGAGTACGCCACCTTCCTCAAACTCGGCACCACCGCCCTTGTGCTCGATGCGGTCGGCGCCGGCGCGGACTTCTCCGACCTGGCCCTCCACGAGCCGGTCGCCGCGGTGCAGCAGGTCTCCCGCGACCTGGACTGCACCACCGGGCTGCGGCTCTACGGCAACAAGGAACTCACCGCGGTGCAGCTGCAGCGCGAGATCCGACGCCGGGTGGCCGAGGCCGTGCCCGCCGAGCGGCGGCAGCGCGGCGACGACCTCGTCCTGCAGGTGTGGGGGGAGATCCTCGACGACCTGGAGCGCGACCCGATGAGCACCGCCGACCGGCTGGACTGGACGGCGAAGCTCTCCCTGCTCAACGGCTACCGCGCCCGCGGGCTGGAGTGGGACCACCCCACGATGGCCGTGGTCGACATCCAGTACCACGACATCGACCCGGCCAAGGGCCTGTACAACGCGCTGGTGCGCAAGGGGCGCATGCGCACCCTGGTCCCGGCCGAGGACGTCGCCGCCGCCGCGGCGCACGCCCCGTGCGACACACGCGCCTGGTTGCGCGGAGAGGTCGCCGGACACTTCGCCGATGAACTGCTCGCCGCCAACTGGGACACGCTCGTCCTCGACACGCCCTACGGTGCGTCGTCGACTACGCGCGTGCTGCTCTCCGACCCGTTGGACGGTTCGGCCGCCCAGCTGCGCGAGGCGCTGGCCGACGTCACCGACGCCGCCGGGCTCGTCCGCGTGCTCGGCGAGGTCATTCCCGGCTCCCTCGCCGGGGTCGACTGCTAGTCTGTAGACGTCAAGAACGTGCGGTGAACATCACCTAACATCTCGTACCCATCTCCCGCCCGACGGGCGGGAAACTCGTGAAGGAAGTGGTTCCACATGGCAGCCGGATCAGGCTCGACGGGTGGCTCTAGCCAGGGCCAGGTGCACGGGGGCCGTGGCCCCTCCGACGAGGACGCCGGCACCACCGACCCCTCCGCCTCCGGCCAGGAGCAGCTGCGGGTCAGCGGCACCGACGACCTCCTCGACGAGATCGACGGGCTGCTGGAGTCCAACGCCGAGGAGTTCGTGAAGTCCTACGTCCAGAAGGGCGGGCAGTAGCCACGTCCGCCGCGTCGTCCTCTGCCGGTTCCGGTGAGGTGTTCACCCGTAGGATCATGGGCCTGGAGACGGAGTTCGGCATCACCAGTGTGCTCGACAGCCACCGTCGGCTCGGCCCGGACGAGGTCGCCCGGCACCTGTTCGCCCCGGTGGTGGAGCGCTACCGCAGCAGCAACGTGTACTGGCCCAACGCCTCGCGGGTCTACCTCGACGTCGGCGCGCACCCGGAGTTCGCCACCGCCGAGTGCGACTCCCTGCACCAGCTGGTCACCTACGACCGCGCCGGGGAGCTGATCTTCCACGACCTGGCGTCGCGGTGCGAGGCGTCGCTCAACGAGCGCGGCATCGGCGGCAAGGTGTACCTGCTGAAGAACAACACCGACTCGGTCGGCAACTCCTACGGCTGCCACGAGAACTACCTGGTGGGCCGGGGCATGCCCCTGAAGAGCCTGTCGGCGCAGCTGCTGCCGTTCCTGGTGACCCGCCAGCTGATCTGCGGGGCGGGCAAGATCAGCGTGCCGACCGCCGGCGCCCCGAACGAGAACTTCGGGCCGGGTTACTGCCTGTCCCAGCGTGCCGACCACGTGTGGGAGGGGGTGTCCTCGGCGACGACGCGGTCGCGTCCGATCATCAACACCCGCGACGAGCCGCACGCGGACTCCTCCCGGTTCCGCCGCCTGCACATCATCGTCGGCGACTCGAACATGTCCGAGACCACCACCGCGCTGAAGGTGGGTTCCACGCTGCTGGTGCTGGAGATGATCGAGGCGGGGGTGGCCCTGCCGGACTGCGAGCTGTCCAACGAGATCCGCTCGATCCGGGAGATCGCCCGCGACTTCACCGGCACCACGCCCCTGGAACTGCGCAACGGTGGCACGGCCACGCCGCTGGGCATCCAGCGCGCCTTCCACGCCGCCGCGGTCGACTGGCTGGCCGACCGGCAGGAGGACGCCTCGGGGACCGGCACCCCGAACTCCCAGCTGGCGCCGGTCGTCGACCTGTGGGGCCGGGTGCTCGACTGCGCGGAGTCCGGCGACTTCTCCGGCGTGGACACCGAGATCGACTGGGTGATCAAGAAGAAGCTGCTCGACCGTGTCGCCGGGCGTGGCGGCCTGGACATCACCGACCCTCGTCTGGCGCAGGTCGACCTGACGTACCACGACATCGACCCGCAGCGAGGCCTGTTCCACATGCTCGCCCGCCGCGGGCAGGTCGCCACCCTCACCGACCCGGACGAGGTCGCCGCCACCGCGCACACCGCCCCGCAGACCACCCGCGCGGCGGTCCGCGGCCGCTTCCTCGCCGCCGCCGAGGCCAGCGCCCGGCAGACGACCGTGGACTGGACCCGGCTGAAGGTCAACGGCGACGGCGGCGCCGAGATCGTCCTGCCCGACCCCTTCGACCCCACCGCCGAGGGGCTCGACGACCTGCTGGACATCCTGCACGCCGAACCACACGAGGACCGGCCGTGACCGCTCGCAACCGTCCGACGGAGGTGCACTGGGACGCAGCGTCGTCGCGCCTGCTCAACCTCGTGTTCGCTCTGTCGGAGCGTCCCCGCTCCCTGGCGTGGCTGCGCGCCCACGTCGACTGGTACTCCGGCGAGACGGATGCGGTCCGCAAGCGCTTCGACCGGGACCGGGCCCTCGTCGACGAGCTGGGGCTCAGCGTCGTCGAGTCCACCGGCACCGACGCCGACGGCGACCCCGAACTGCAGTACCAGCTCGACCCCGCCACGAGCTTCCTGCCCGACCTGGAGCTCAGCGACTCCCACTGGCAGGCGTTGCGTCCGGCGGCGCAGTGGGTGCCGAACGAGTCACTGGCCGACCCGGTGCGCCACGCCCTGCAGAAGCTCTCCACCGTGGCACCGGCGTCCGACGTCGAGGGTGGCCCCGGTTTCTCCGCCGCCGTGCCCGACGCGGTGGACATCACCGACGCCGACATCCGCGCGATCAACGTGGCCCTGGACCGCAACCTGAGCCTGCGGTTCAACTACTGGCCGGCGTTGACGAAGGACCCCGAGGTCCGCCACCTCGACCCGTGGGGGGTCGCCGCCGTCGACGGCCGGCTCTACCTCACCGGCCACGACAACGACCGTGACGGGCAGCGGACCTTCCGGCTGTCGCGCATCGCCGACCTCGAGGCGACCGCCACGCTGATCCGGCACCACGCCCCGGACCGTCCCGTCGCCCACCTGGTGGGCGAGGGGCTGCGTGCCTCGTCGACGACGGTGACCGCGCGGGTGCGTTTCCTCACGGACGGTGCCCAGGAGCTGCGCGCGGCCGCCACCCCGGCCGGGCACGGCGAGTACACCGTCGGCCCCGTCGACCGCCGGTGGCTGATCCGCACCGCGGCGTCCTACGCCACCGACGCCCTGGTGGTGGACCCGCCGGACGTCGTCGCCGACATCATCACCCACCTGGAGGACGCGGTGCGGACCTTCGGCCGACCGGGGGAGCAGGCATGACCGGATCACCTGTGCCACGACGACGCACCGCCGGCTTCACCGTCTGGCAGGTGCGCCGCGTACTCGCCGTGACCGCCTGGCTGCGCCAGCACCCGGACGGTTCCCTGATGAGCGCCGCCGCCCAGTTCGGGGTGAGTGTGCCGCAACTGCGCCATGAGCTCAACCAGGCGTCGACCTGCGGACTTCCGCCGTACCTTCCGGGGTCGCTGATGGAGTTCCAGACCTCCGGCATGCACGCGCACGTGGTCAGTTCGCTGGGGATGGACCACGCCCCGGCGTTGACGTCCGCCGAGTCCGGCGCGCTGCTGCTGAGCCTGCAGCGTCTGGCGAGCGTGGTCACGGGCCCGGGACGCGAGGCGGTGGAGTCCGCCGCCGCACTGGTCCGCGACCTGCAGCAGGACCTGCGCGACCGTCGTGACCGGTTCACCCCGGACGAGTTCACCACGCCGGCCCGCCCTGCGGCGGCCCTCACCGCGCAGGACGCCGGACGCGGCGACGGGGGAGAGGACGCCACGTCGGCCGCCCTGGCCCGCAACCTGCCGGCGTTGCGCGAGGGCGTGACCTCGCGACGGTGGGTGGAGCTGACCTACCGTTCGACGTCCTCGGACACGCTGCGCACCCGCACGCTCGTGCCGGACCAGCTGGAGTTCATCGACGGCCAGGCCTACCTCTGGGCGCGCGAAGACGGTACCGACCAGCGGTGCTTCAACGTCTCACGGATGTCGCAGGTCACGGTGACCGAACGCGAGGCGCCGGCGGTGCTGGAGCGGGTGATCGACACGTCCGACCCCTTCGGTTTCGACCGCGACGGCCAACGCTGGGCGGAGATCGAGCTGGAGGACGACGCGGCGTGGATGTTCGAGTACCTGCCGATCTGGCAGGTCGACGAGCCGGGACCGTTGCGCGCGGCGATCCCGGACACCGGCGACTGGCTGGAGCGCTTCCTGCTGGCGTACGCGCCGACGATCCGCGCCGCCGTGCCGCAGGACGGTGAGCGTGATCTCGCCCACCGTGTGGCACGTCGTGCCCGCGCTGCGCTGGATGCCTACCGCACTCTGGCGTAGTGTTACCGGTGACTGATTCATGCGACGGAAAGGCCGGTACCCATGGGTAGCCTTGGAGCACCAGAAATCCTCATCATCCTGCTCGTGGTCCTGTTGCTTTTCGGCGCGGCCAAACTGCCCACGCTGGCCCGGTCCGCCGGCCGGTCGATGCGCATCTTCAAGTCCGAGATGTCGGAGATGAAGAAGGACGGCACCCCTGCCGCCGAGCAGCCCTCGGCGATAGAGACCGGCACCGTCAACGACGTCGCCCAGCCGACGGTCAACCCGACCACCGAAAACGACAAGAAGAACCAGGCCTGACCGGCCGAGGAGAAGACCACATATGATGCCCGGCCCCATGCAACTGCTCATCATCGTCCTGGTGATCGTCCTGTTGTTCGGCGCTGCGAAGCTGCCGACGATGGCCCGATCGCTGGGTCGTTCCATGCGCATCTTCAAGTCCGAGATGAACGAGATGAAGAAGGACGGCACCCCGTCCGCCGTCACCCCCGCCGACACCGTGAACAACGCGCACCCCAACGACATCGCCGCTTCCGAGGTCAAGGCCACGGATGCGAAGGATCTGAAGGCCGACTCCACGACCAATGACTGACAGTTCCCCGGACGCCTCCCGGCGGATCCGTGTGCCCCGCACACGCGGTTCGTCGAAACGTCGCCGCCCGACCGAGGCGGAGATGTCTCTCGTCGAGCACCTCAAGGAACTGCGTCGACGGGTGCTCGTGGCGCTGGCGGCGATTGCCGTCGGCACGGTGTTGGGCTACATGTGGTACGGCAACGGTGTGTTCGGCACACCGAGCCTCGGTGAGCTTCTCAAGGAACCCTACTGCGACCTGCCCGACCACCTGCGTTTCGGTAGCGAGACCAACCGGTGCGCACTGATAGCGACGGCACCGTTCGACATGTTCATGCTGCGCCTGAAGATCGGTTTCATCGCCGGGCTCGTGCTCTCCGCCCCGGTGTGGCTCGGCCAGCTCTGGGGTTTCATCACCCCGGGCCTGAAGAAGAACGAGAAGAAGTGGACCCGGATCTTCGTCACTGCGGCGACCCTGCTGTTCGTCATCGGCGCGGTCCTTGCGTACTTCGTCCTGTCCTTCGGGCTGGAGTTCCTGGTGACGATGGGCGGGGAGACCCAGGTCGCCGCACTGACCGGTGACCGGTACTTCAACTTCCTGCTGATGCTGCTGCTCGTCTTCGGCATCAGTTTCGAGTTCCCGCTGATCATGGTGATGCTCAACGTCCTCGGCATCCTGTCGTACGAGTCGTTGAAGGACAAGCGGCGCTACATCATCCTCGGCCTGTTCATCTTTGCCGCGATCGCCACTCCCGGCGGCGACCCGGTCTCGATGTTGATTCTGTCGATGTCGATGTGCCTGATGATGGAGATCGCGATCCAGATCACGCGGCTCAACGACAAGCGCCGCGCGAAGAACGCCGGCGTGGACGGTCTCGGCGGCCTGCCGGAGGACCTCGACGACGAGTGCGCCTCCTCGATCGCGCCCGCCGCCCCGCTGGCCACACCCCGCGCCACCGCCGCTCCGACCCCGACAAAACCCGCAGCGAATCCCACTGCACACACTTCGACAACCACCAGGATGGACCAGAACAATCTCGACGACCTCCTCTGACGCGACCAGCGCCGACGGCACAGAGCTGCCGGCAGCCGTCGCCGCCTTCGCCGCCGCGTACCCCTTCCAGCTGGACGAGTTCCAGCTCACCGCCGCCACGTCCGTCGCCGAGGGACGCGGCGTCCTGGTCTGCGCACCCACCGGTGCCGGCAAGACGGTGGTGGGGGAGTTCGCCGTGCACGAGGCGATCCGCCGCGAGGGCACGTGCTTCTACACCACCCCGATCAAGGCGCTGAGCAACCAGAAGTACCACGACCTGGTCGCCCGCTACGGCGAGGACCGGGTCGGACTGCTCACCGGCGACGTGAGCATCAACGGCGACGCACCGGTGGTCGTGATGACCACCGAGGTGCTGCGCAACATGATCTACGCCGACTCCGACCGGCTGGACTCGCTGACCCACGTGGTCATGGACGAGGTGCACTTCCTCGCCGACCCGTCGCGCGGGCCGGTGTGGGAGGAGACCATCCTCAACCTCGACCCACGGGTGATCCTGGTCAGCCTGTCGGCGACGGTGAGCAACGCCGAGGAGTTCGGCGCCTGGCTCTCCACCGTCCGCGGACGCACGGACCTGGTGGTCACCACGCACCGTCCGGTGCCGTTGCACCAGTCGATGATGGTGGGTTCGCAGATCCTGCCGCTCTACGGTGACGGCAGGAACGGCAGGGACGCAGACGTCAACCGCGCCGTCGTGGCCGCGTGCAGCCGTGCCGAGGAGTCGGGACGCCGCCAGGGCCCGAAGCGTGCGGACGTCGTCGCGCAGATGCGGGCGGCGTCGATGCTGCCGGCGATCTACTTCATCTTCTCCCGCGCGGGCTGCGACGGGGCGGTCCGTCAGCTGCTCGTCGACCGGGTGCGGCTGACCACCGACGCCGAGCGCGACGAGATCCTGGCCGCCGTGGACAAGGGTGTCGAGGGCATCGCCACCGAGGACCTCGGGGTGCTGGGCTTCCGCCAGTGGCGTCGGGCGTTGGGCAACGGCTTCGGCGCCCACCACGCCGGGATGCTGCCGGCGTTCCGGCACATCGTGGAGGACCTGTTCTCCCGCGGGTTGCTCAAGGTCTGCTTCGCCACCGAGACCCTGGCGTTGGGCATCAATATGCCGGCGCGCACGGTGGTGCTCGAGAAGTTGATCAAGTTCAACGGTGAGGCCCACGTGGACCTCACCCCGGGGCAGTACACCCAGCTCACCGGGCGTGCAGGGCGTCGTGGCATCGACACCGAGGGCAATGCCCTGGTGCTGTGGTCCAAGGGGATCGACCCGTACGCGGTGGCGAACCTGGCGCAGACGCGCACCTACCCGTTGGACTCCACCTTCCGCCCCGGCTACAACATGGCGGTGAACCTGATCTCCACGAAGGGCTACACCGACTCCCACCGGCTGCTGGACCGCTCGTTCGCCCAGTACCAGGCGGCGTCCACGGTGGTCGAGCAGGCGGAGCGTGCCAGCCGTCGCCGCCGCGACCTCTCCAGTCTCGAACGTGACCTGTCCAAGGCCCTGTCCTCGCTCAAGGGCACGCAGGTCGGCGTCGACGACGTCATCGAGTACGCCGGCCTGCGCCGGGACCTCACGCTGGAGGAGCGTCGGGCGAAGAAGGACTCCGCCACCGACCGCCAGGCAGAGACCGCACGTCTGCTGTCGAGCCTGTCGGTCGGCGACATCATCGCCCTGCCGACCGGACGCCACCCGCAGATCGCGGCGGTGGCGCGCGGCGACTCCGACCACCGTCGTCCCCGCCCGTGGATCATCACCGAGGATGGCTGGTGCGGACCGGTCACCGCCGAGACCTTCGGCAACGTCCCGGTGCCGTTGGGGCACATGTCGCTGCACAAGGGCGTGCAGCGCAGTCCGAAGCGCAATGCGCGCGCCGTCGCGTCGAACCTGCGCAAGCAGAAGGTCGACCGTCCGCGCGTCCTCAAGCCGAAGGCGAAGGGCGGTTCGCGCAAGGCCGCCGAACTGCGCGACCGGGTGCACGTCCACCCGGTGCACCTTCTCAAGGAACGCGAGGACCTGGTGCGTCCGGCCGAGCGGGTCGTCGCCGCCCGGCGCACGCTGGAACGTGAACTGGAGGTCACCGCCCCGGAGACCGAGTCGCTGTCGCGGACCTTCGACCGCATCCTGGACCTGCTCGGGGAGCTGGACTTCATCGAGCAGGACGCCGCGGCACCGTCCTCCGACCGCACGAGCACGCGCATCACCGCCGAGGGGCGCCGCCTGGCGCAGGTGCACCACGAGTCCGACCTGCTGGTCGCCCAGTGCCTGCGCCGTGGGGTGTGGGACGACCTCGACCCGGCGGAACTCGCCGCGGTGGTGTCGACCTGCGTCTTCGAGAACCGACGCGAGAGCGAGGGACGCCACGAGGACGGTGTGCCCACCGAGGCGCTGGCCGACGCGGTCAGCGCGGTGTTCCGCATCCACGGCGAGCTCGTCTCCGACGAGGCCCGTCACCGGCTGCCGTTGACCCGCGACCCGGACCTGGGTTTCGCCACGGCGGTACACCAGTGGGCCGCCGGTGCCCCGCTGGACTACTGTCTGCGCGCCGCGGAAGCCTCCGGGGCGACGTTGAGCGCCGGTGACTTCGTGCGCTGGTGCAACCGGGTGGTCGACCTGCTGGAGCAGATCCGTCACACCGGCTACTCCGACTCTGTGAAGGCCTCCGCCCGCAAGGCGGTGCCGGCGATCAGGCGCGGCGTGGTGGAACTCGGCGCCTGACACGCCCGGCGCCTGACACGTCCAGCGCAACCACAGCGGACCCCAACCCGCTGCGGCGGATCGCCCACTACGCTCGACGCCCATGTCACGTTCTCAGCCCGTCGTCATCCGTAGCCGGGGTATCGGCGAACCGGTGCCCGGCCCCACACTCTGCGCGGTCACCGACCGGCTCCCGGACTCCTGGACGTGCCTGGAGAACCCGTGGCTGGCGCAGTACGGGCCCGCCGGGGAACGCCTGGAGGGCACCGTGCCGTTCCTCGACGCCGTGGAACGCGGCGCCGACGACCTCGTCGCACTCGTACGCGCCACCACAGACACCACAGACTGTGCAGACCCAGCCGATCCGGGACCTCCCGTGATCCTGCTGGGCTACTCCGGCGGGGCGGTCGTGGTGCACCGTGCCCTGGAACGCCTCGACGCCGCGGACCGTGACCGGGTGATGGCCGTCGGCTTCGTCTCCGACCCGGAGCAACCCCGCGGGACCACCGGGGACCCGACGCGCTACGGCATCCGTGGTGAATCGCCGGTGCCGGACGTGCCGGCGCGGTGGGCTGCCGCCCCGGACGACGGCATCTGCCTGTGCCCGGACCCCAGCCCGCTGCGTCTGCTCGCGCAGTGGACGCCGGACCTCGGGGGAGACTCGCCGTTGACCTGGCGTGACCGTGCGTCGCGTGCCCTACGGCTGCGTCGTGGGGCCGCCTACCACGTCGACGTCCGTGACCTGACCGGGGAGCGCGCCCGCTTCGCCGAGGCCCGCCGGCTGCTCACCGGTTACCTCGGCGAGGAACACACCAGCTACGCCACACGTCGCGAACCGGGCACCGACGCCACCTTCGTCGACAACATGGCCGACTGGCTGCGCAGGATCCACGACGGAGAGATCCACGACGGCAGGATCCACGGCCGCCGGACGCCCGCCACGTCCGTCCGGCCCCGTACAGTGTGATCCATGAGCTTTCCCGTCTCCACCTACACGGCCCGTCTCGACGCCGTCGCCCGCCTGCTCGCCGAGCAGGAACTCGCGGCCGCCGTCCTGACACCGGGCCCTGACCTGCGATTCCTGCTCGACAGCGACCTCGAGACCCATGAGCGTTTCGCCGCACTCGTCGTCACCCCCACGGCACGTCGCATCGTGGTACCCGGTGTCGACGCCGCCGACCTGCGCGACGGGGTGGCCGGGGAGGCCGGCGTCGAGGTCGTGGCGTGGAACGACGGCGAGGACCCGCTCTCCCTGCTCGGCATCCCCACCGACGCCACAGTCGCGGTCTCTGCGACCATGACCGCCGACCATCTGCTGAACTTGCAGGCCAGGGGAGTGGCGACGGTGAACGCCACCGCCGTGCTGCGCGAGGTGTTCATGGTCAAGGACCCGGCCGAGACCGCCGAGCTCGCCCGCGCGGGTGCGGCGATCGACGCGGTTCACCGCCGCGTCCCGTCCCTGCTGCGTGCGGGCCGCACCGAGAGCGAGGTGGCCGGGGATCTCACCGCCCTGATCCTGGAGGAGCACGTCTCCGTGGACTTCGTCATCGTCGGCTCGGGCCCGCACGGTGCCGACCCGCACCACAGTTTCTCCGGGCGCGTCCTCGCCGACGGCGACGTGGTCGTCGTCGACATCGGCGGCACGCTCGACTCCGGCTACCACTCCGACTGCACCCGCACCTACGTCCTGGGTGAGGCGTCCGAAGCGCAGCAGGACGCCTACCGCGTCCTGCGTACCGCGCAGGAGGCCGGCCTCGCCGCCGCGCGTCCCGGGGTCACCGCCACCGGGCTGGACGCCGTGGTGCGCGACGTCGTCGACGCCGCCGGCTACGGGGAGTTCTTCACCCACCGCACCGGCCACGGCATCGGCGTCTCCGGTCACGAGGAGCCCTTCATCATCGCCGGCAACGACACGGTGCTGACCGAGGGCATGGCATTCTCCGTCGAGCCGGGGATCTACGTGCCCGGGCAGTGGGGCGCCCGGATCGAGGACATCGTGGTGCTCACCGCAGACGGCTGCGAGCCGCTCAACACCACCACCCACGACCTCGTCGCCGTGGAGGTGCCGGCATGAGTACAGCGCACGCACCGAAACGCATCGCCCTGTTCGGCGCCACCAGTGAGATCGGTGCCGAGATCGTCCTGCGCCTCGCCGCGGGCAACCACGTGGTGCTCGCCGCCCGGCGTCCCGAGGCCCTCGGCGAGCTCGCCGCGGCGTGCCGGGACGCCGGCGCCGTCGGGGTCGACACCGTCTTCTTCGACGCCACCGACTGTGCGGCACAGGCGTCGGTCATCGACGACGTCGAGGCGTCCGGCGCCATCGACACCGCCGTCGCCGCCTTCGGCGTCCTCGGTGACCAGGACCTCGCCGAATCCGACGGTGCGGAGGTCGAGCGTGTGCTGCACACCGACTTCACCGCCCAGGCCGTGCTGCTCACCGAACTCTCCGCCCGCATGCGTCGACGCGGTCACGGCGACCTGGTCGCCTTCTCGTCCATCGCCGGCGCCCGCGTCCGCCGCCCCAACTACGTCTACGGCTCGGCCAAGGCCGGGCTCGACGGCTTCTGCCAGGGCATGCAGGACGCCCTGCGCGGCAGCGGCGTGCGGCTGACCGTGGTGCGTCCCGGCTTCGTCATCGGACGCATGACCGAGGGCATGGACCCCGCACCGATGTCGACCACACCCGACGTCGTCGCCGAGGCGACGGTGGACGCCCTGGCGTCCCACCGCACCGACGTATGGGTGCCGCGCCGGCTCGCCGTGCTGGCGCGGATCATGCCGCTGGCGCCGCGCGCCGTGTGGCGTCGGGCCCCACGGTAGGGTGGGGGTATGCCACGACTGCTTCCGCTGCTCTACATCGTCGTCGAGATCCTCGTGTTTTTCCTGTTGGGGACCTGGATCGGTTTCGGGTGGACGATCCTGCTCGTGCTCGCGACGTTCATCGGCGGCATGCTGCTCGCCGGATGGCAGTTCCGTGAACTCGTCCGCCGCTCGATGACGGACGCCAGCCACCCCGGACGCCTCACCGCCGACGCCGCGCTCAGCGCCGTCGGTGCCGTACTCGTCGCCCTGCCCGGCCTGGTCACCGCCGTGTTCGGCATCGTCCTGCTGCTGCCGCCGACGCGCTCACTGGTGCGCCGCGGCCTCGGCGGGGCGCTGCGCAGCAAGATCACCGAGTTCGGCGGTGCGTCGTTCACCGCCGTCTCCGGGGTCAGCATGCCGCAGACCCGCGACGTGGACGGGTGGGGCGAGGTCATCGACCACCGCGCCGACGAGTTCGACGGTGACGACAAGCGTGACGGGGACGACCGGGCGTGATCCGGTTCCTCCTGCTGACGGCCGCCGCCGCGGCCGCCGCCGCGGCCGCCGGGGTGGCGCAGTTCGCCTCCTACCAGCCCACCGGACTGTGGTGGGCCGCCCCGTTGGGCTTCGCCCTCTTCTTCTACGCAGTGCACCGGGCGGTCGAGTCCGCCGCCGACGCCCGCCACATTCGCCGCTGGGCGATGTGGCTCGGCTGGGTCCAGGGCCTGGTCTGCTACCTCTTCCTGCTGCCGTGGGTGGGGGAGTACGTCGGGGCGATCGCCTGGATCGGCCTGGCCCTGCTGGAGTCGCTGTACAGTCTGCTGTTCGGCCTCGGACTGGGGCTCATCTGCGTGGCTGTGAGGGGACGGCAGCGGGGTAGAGGTCTCACCCTGCTGGTGCTGCTCGGGGTGCCTGCCTGGTTCGTGGCCACCGAGTGGCTGCGCTCCACCTGGCCCTTCGGCGGGTTCGGCTGGGGACGTGTCGCCTGGGGCCAGATCACCGGCCCGCTGGCGCAGTGGGTCTCCGTCGCCGGGCCCGCACTGGTGACCTACGCGGTGGTCGTCTCCGGGCTGGCGCTGGCGATGCTGCTGCAGCGCCGCTACGTCACCGTCGCCTCGACGCTGGCGGTCACCCTCGGCGGCGGGCTGGTGCTCTCGCTCATCCCGACGTCCTGGGGTGGAACCGTCGGCGGGGACGACGAGACGTTGAACGTCGTCGCCGTCCAGGGCAACGTCCCGCGTCTCGGCCTGGACTTCAACTCGCAGCGCAGCGCCGTGCTGAACAACCACCTCACCCAGACCCACCGGCTCGCCGAGGAGATCGACGCTGGCGAGCGCCCGCGGCCCGACCTGGTGATCTGGCCGGAGAACGCCTCGGACATCAACCCGTTCACCGACCCGGCCGTCGCCGACGAGATCACCGCCGCCGCCCGGGCCGTCGGCGCCCCGCTACTGGTGGGGACCATCACCCGCGACGAGGAAGGCGCCCGGAACACCGCGGTGGTCTGGGGCCCGGAGACCGGAGCGGGTGACCAGCACGTCAAGAAGTTCCTGCAGCCCTTCGGCGAGTACATGCCCTACCGCGACCTGCTGCGTCACGTGAGCCCGTACGTGGACATGGCCGGCGACTTCAAGGCCGGCGACGGCGACGGCGTGGTGGAGATGGACGACGTCCCCGTCGGCGTGGCCACCTGCTACGAGGCGAGCTTCGACGGTGCGTACCGCGACGCCGTGCGCGCCGGGGCCACGTTGTTCGCCAGCCCTACCAACAACGCCACCTTCGGGTTCACCGACATGACCTTCCAGCAGTTGGCCATCAACCGGATGCGCGCGATCGAGTATGACCGCTCGGTCATCGTGGCGGCGACCTCGGGCGTCTCGGCGATCGTGGACCCGGACGGGTCCGTGACGGACCGGACGGAGATCTTCCGTGCGGGGCTTTTGCAGGAGGACGTACCCGTGCGGGATACTGAGACGTTGTCGGCACGGATCGGCCCGTTCGGGGAGTGGCTCATCGCCCTCGCCGGCGCGGGCGTCGTGCTCTACGCGGGATTCCGCCAGAAGAACAAGACGCAGAAGTACCACAAGACACAGAAGAACCAGAAGAACCAGAAGAAGAGGTAGGCACAGGTTTGGCTACGGGACATTCGACGCACCCCAGTGACCGCACCCTGGTCATCATCCCGACCTACGAGGAGCTGGAGAACCTTCCGCTGATCGTGGGACGGCTCCGTGCGGCCGAGCCTGACCGCGTCGACGTGCTCATCGTCGACGACAACAGCCCGGACGGCACCGGTGAGCTCGCCGACGAGCTCGCCGCGTCCGATGCGCACGTCAACGTCCTGCACCGTGAGGGCAAGGGCGGGCTGTGCGGAGCCTACGTGGCGGGTTTCCGGTGGGGCCTGGAACGTGACTACCAGGTGCTGTGCGAGATGGACGCCGACGGCTCTCACGCCCCCGAGCAGCTCGACCGTCTGCTGACGCAGGTCGATAAGGGCTCGGACCTGGTGATCGGGTCGCGGTACGTGCCCGGCGGCAAGGTGGTGAACTGGCCGTGGAACCGGTGGTTCCTGTCGAAGGCCGGGAACATCTACATCTCCGTCGCGCTGGGCTGCGGGCTCTCCGACATGACCGCCGGCTACCGTGCGTACCGGCGCGCGCTGGTGGAGTCGCTGGACCTCGACGAACTGTCGAACGCGGGCTACATCTTCCAGGTGGACCTCGCTTTCCGTGCGGTCGAGGGCGGTTTCGCCGTCGACGAGGTGCCGATCACCTTCACCGAGAGGGAGATCGGGGAGTCGAAGTTGGCCGGCAGTTTCGTGAAGGACAGTCTGCTGGCGGTGACGATGTGGGGTCTGCGCCACCGTGCGTCCCAGGCCGCGAAGTTGGGTTCAGCCTTCCTGCGGTTGGGCCGGGAGTCGGTGTCCCAGAAACTGGGGCGCTGAACAGCTAGAACGGCACCTCCTCGGTCGCTTCGGCCCGGGCCGCCTCGAGGGCGGCCTTCACCTCGGCGAGTTCGGCGATACGGCGTTCATTGTGTTCCCGCACGGTGGTGAACCTGCGGGAGGCACGTTCAGCGAAGGACGTCCGGGCGAACGCCGCCAGGGGGCCGGACGGTTCGACGACGTGGACGTGCCCGTCATCCACGCTGGACCACAGCAGCGCGCCGTCGCGGCCCTTGGTGACGTCGACCCAGCCCATCGTCTTGAGCAGGTGGTGCGCCCGGCACAGGGGGTGGAGGTTACGGGTGTCGGTGGGGCCGCCCTGTTCGGCGCTTTTATGGTCGAAGCGGTGCACGTGGTCGATGTCGCAGCGGGCGGCGGTCACCTCGCAGCCCGGGTAGGTGCAGCAGGTGTGCACCCCGGTGACGAACTCGACCATGCGCCGGGTGGGGACGTAGGACTCCGTGGCCTCGTGGCCGGGGATCCTGAGGTGGGTCACCCGGTCCATGAAGGTCGCGGTGGCCATCGCGTCGAGCCAGTGTCCGCCGGCGGTGGCGGCGATGGGGCTGTTGATCTCGCGGTACACGTTGAGCGTGACCGTGACGTCGGCGGTGCCGCGGGAGAGGTGCATGAGCCCGGCGGCCCGGGAGCAGTCCATCTTGCGGCACACGGCGTCCAGGACGGCCATGAACTCCTCCGCCTCCTCGGGAGGCAGGGTGGCGGTGATGACCGTCGCGCAGGGGTCGTAGGTGTCGACGCTGACCCTGCGGGTCATGGTGCCGCAGTCGCTGGCGTCCACCCCGGCCGGGGCCTCGACGGCAGAGTGGTTCAGCGCGTCGTCGATCATGCCCATACTCCCTCGTTTGGGATCCTCGGGGTCGGTGGGGTCGATCGGGCGGGCGAGCGCGTCGACCTCGTGGAGTGCCTTGAGGATCTTCTTCACCATAGCCCGGGGACCGGGGACGAGCTGGCCGTGGCGGCGGGGAGAGAAGACCTCGAGCAGTGCGTCCTGCGCGGCGGCGGTGTCCTCGTGCCGGATGCCGTCGGCGCTGCGGGCGAGGAGCCGCAGGTGGTCGAAGCTCAGGAATCCCCGCTCGAGTCGCTCACGTAGCCGCGGCATGCGCTGGCACAGCAGGCCGATGTCGGTGTAGGTCTCGGCACGGGTGTGCGTGACCCCGAGGCGTGCCTGCACCCGGGAATGGTGCGCGGTGACGTCCGAGCCAGGCAGGGGAGTGCACAGGACAGCGAGCTCGATCATCCCCCGGTTGATGGTGCGCACCGCCACGCTCGCCGGATCGTGGGAGGTCTCGACGGACCAGAACTTGCCGCCGGGACCGAGGGCGGGGAAGTCCCTCCCGTCGATGGCGACCCGACGGACCGGGGCGAAGTCCGCCGTAGAGGGGAGCCGGCCGGGTGGCGTCGGGCCTAGGTACGGTGGTGTCGGTGGTGGTGGAGCCGTGGTGTCAGCCATGTCGAACACGGTATCAAGTGGCACGGACATGGAAATGCGCAAGGACGTTCCCATCGAACATACATTCGATATCATGAAGGAAGATGCCGAGGCATGAAAAAACCGCCCACCGGCGACGGGCACCGGCGGACGGTCAGCGACCTCAGGAGTTCGCGGCCTGCTCCTTCATCAGCTTCATCGCCGTACGGCGACGCTTGCGCAGCAGCTCGATGCGCTCGTCGAGCAGCACGTCCAGCTCCTCCAGGGAGCGACGCTCGCGCAGCATGTCCCAGTGCGTACGGGCCGGCTTCTGCGGCTTGGCGTCCTGGCCGATACCCTCGATGAGCTGGCCGAGCTGACCGTTCTTGCACATCCACTCGCTGGGGATCTCCGCGTCGTTGGCGAAGGCGACCTCGAAGATCTCACCGGAGTCGGTCTGGTACTTGGTCATCTGGCGCGGAGCCAGGTCGTGGTCCCGGTCGGTCTCGTAGGACACCGCTCCCATACGACTGCCGCGCAGTACACGATCTGCCATCGGTGCATCACCCTTCTCATCATGCGGACGTGGTGGACTATTCCTCCCGTACAACGGACGAGGCGCCCGAATAATTCCCGGGCGACACCACAAAGCTCAACCACACAACCCTACCCCAGAAGTGCAATGATGGACGACATGACCGACGACCTGACCATCCAGCACCGGTCCGCACCGCACCGGTGTGAGTGGTGCAGCCGGGAGATCGCCCAGGAGGGCCCCGGCCGACGCCGCCGCTACTGCAGCCAGTCCTGCAGGCAGCGCGCCTACGAACAACGCCAGTCGCTCAAGGACACGGCGATCCCGGCCGACTCCGTCATCCTTCCGCGCGCCGCCGCCGACGAACTCACCGACCGTCTCTTCGAGGTCCGGTGCGCCGCCGAGGACATCCGTGAGGCGGTCACCGACGGGGAGCCGTCCGACAGCATTGCCGCACTGTGCCAGGAACTTGTCGAACTGGCCCGCGCCGCCGAGGGAGTGCGGGGGAGAAGCGAATAGGGGTTCACCCCCGGTGACGACTAGCATGGTCAGTCATGCGGAAAGGTATCGTCACGCTGGTCGTCGTCGCAGTCGTCGCCCTCGCCATCGCCATCGTCGGCCCCCCTGTCTACAAACTCATCACCAGTGAGGGTCTGCAGACGGCGTCGATCGCCGACGGAAGCGGCGAACCTCCGACCGTGGGCATCGACGGCCACTGGGACGTCGTCCCGGGCGTCGGCGCGAACTCCTCGGAGGCGGGGTACACCTTTGACGAGGTGCTTCCCGGCCAGGAGAAGTCGACCTCCGGGCGGACGTCCTCGGTGGACGGCTCCCTCGTCGTCGACGACGGCGTCCTGCAGGAGGGACGGGTCACCGTCGACGTCGCCAGCATCGCGTCCGACATCGAGAAGCGCGACATCCACGTGCGCGACAACATCCTGCACACCGACGACTACCCCGAGGCGACGTTCAGCATCACCAGCCCCGTCGACCTGTCCTCGCTGCCGGAGGACGGTAGTGTCGACACGGTGACCGTCCGCGGCGACCTCACCATGCACGGTGAGACCAACGAGGTGTCCGCGGATCTGAAGGTGCTGCGCTCCGGCGAGAACGTCATCGTTGAAGGCCAGGTGCCGGTGAACCGCGAGGACTTCGGCATCGTCTCCCCGGAGTTCGTCGCCTCGCAGATCGCCGAAGAGGGGACCGTGGACCTCCTCCTGGTCTTCGGACTGAAGAACTAACAGACAGAACTGACGGACGGAGAGGACGGCACCATGGACAGAGACGTCATGGTCTTCACCCGGTGGATCCGGCTCGTGGCCCTGGTCGCGGCGGCCGCCTTCATGCTCTACACCGGCGGCACGGTGGCCTACATCTTCGCCGTTGTGTGCCTGTTCTTCCTCGCCATGACCATATGGCAGTTACTGAAGCTCTACCGAGACGAGCGATACCGCAGCTAGACACGACACTTCAGGAGGCCCCATGGGACACGAGATCACCGACCTTCTGGAGCGGCAGGACGTCGCCGCCCTGCAGGCGCAACTCAAGGACATGACGACGGTCGCGATCGCCGACGAGATGTCGCGTCGCGACACCGACGAACAGGCGGTCATCTTCCGTCTGTTGGACAAGGACCGCGCGATCCAGGTCTTCGAGTACCTGGACGTCGTCCACCAGGCCGACCTGTTGTCCGGCCTGCGCGAGGCGCGGTTCGCCGACCTGCTGCTCAGCCTGCCCGACGACGACCGTGCGCAACTCTTCGGGGAGATGCCGGCGGCCGTCGCCACCCGGATGATGGCCGACCTTCCCACCGACCGTCGCAAGGTCACCGCCCAGCTGCTCGGCTACCCGGACGAGTCCGCCGGCCGTGTGATGACCCCGGTTCCCACGGTCATCGACGTCGACAACACCAGGGAGCAGGCGCTCAAGAAGCTCCGGGGCCGCCAGCTGCGTAACCGGGACATCGCCGTGCTGGCCGTCACGGACTCGACACGGCACCTGGTCGGCGTGGTCAACCTCGCGGCGTTGGTGTCCGCGGCGGACGGGACGCCGGTCTCCGAGCTGATGAACGTGGAGACCCACGCCGTCAACGCCACCGAGGACCAGGAGGTCGCCGCACGTCTCGTGCAGGAGGCCGACCTGCTGGCCCTGCCCGTCGTGGACGGTGAAGGACGTTTCCTCGGCGTGATCACGGTGGACGACGCCATGGAGATCCTCGAGCAGGAGGTCACCGAGGACGTCTACCGTGCCGGCGGTTCCGAGCCCCTCAAGCAGCCGTACCTCTCGGCGACGGTCTTCGACCTGGCGCGCAAGCGTGGCGTCTGGCTGCTGGTGCTGATCCTCACGGCCGTGCTGACGGTCAACGTGATGTCGCATTTCGAGGACACGCTGGCCAAGGTCGTGGTCCTGGCGACGTTCGTGCCGATGGTCACCGGTACCGGCGGCAACGCCGGTTCGCAGGCGGCGTCCTCGGTGGTCCGCGCCCTGGCGGTCGACGAGGTGCGCCCAAAGGACATCTGGAAGGTCATCTGGCGTGAGACCCGCGTGGGCTTCATGCTCGGCGTGTTCCTCGGCGCCTTGATCTTCCCGTTCATCACGTTGTTCTACGAGTGGCGTATCGGCGCGGTGATGGGCCTGACGATCGTGGCGATCTGCACGTGGGCGTGCATCGTCGGCGGTGTGCTGCCGCTGATCGCCCGCAAGATCGGCGTGGACCCGGCGGTGTTCTCCACGCCGGTGGTCTCGACGCTGGTGGACGCCACCGGCCTGGTGATCTACTTCAGCATCGCCCAGGTGGTCCTGTCGAGCATGTTGTGACCCTGGATCACCAGGGCAGAGTGCCCCCTAATAACGTCACAGTGACGTAATTAGGGGGCACTCCTGAACGAGGGGACCGGAGGCACTTCATCGGATTCCGAGCCCCGCTAGGACGCTGCGGCGGCATCGCCGTGTCGCCGTCGGCGTCCGCGTCGGCGTCCAGGATGCCGGAAAGGACGTCGGACGTCGCACAGGACACTGGAACGGCGCACCGGACGCTGCGGGTGCGCGAGGCGAAACTCGACGCCAGCGACGACGCCGACCCGACGTCAAACGAGACGACGAGGCGCCGGCCGCGCCGAACGCAGGCCACACGGAAGCAGGACAGGCGGAAGTAGAACGCACGCGATGCAGACGTCCGGACGCAGCCAACACAGCGACGTCTCCCGCCCCTCCCACCACCCCGTCCTTGTTCGCCGATAATATACATTATGACACTTCGTCGGATTAGAGCTCCCCTCATGACCGCCGACGCTGCTCTCTAGCAGGCATCGGAACGCGGCCGGGACCCACGACGACTTGCCAATCAACTTGTTCCCAATGCCAGTTCACTCGTCGAGCGCCCAGCCTCTACAGCTGCCGCTAGCTTCCGTGCCGCTCCGGGCCACTCCAGGCCTGGCCGCATGCTGACGGACTGTTCCGGCCCACCGAACTGCGGGAGCCACCGGACGAATACTGATGCATCTCGTTGCCATCCAGCCTCGACACACTCGACAACACCATCCGACGAAGAACGTGAGCTCTACATGGACCTGCGAGCCTTTGAGAACTTCCCTACCGCTTCCTACGCGCCCGTATGGAGAACTCTCTCGCGTAAGAACCCGACAAGTCCGGGACAAGCATTTCGAAGACCTCAGCAACGCGGAGTGGCGTGAACTCAACGACAGAACTCTCGATGTGATCGCCGTCGGAATTCTCGGCAGCGAACCTGATCGGCGGAGAGTTATGCCCGTTAACTTCCAGCGGAACACCGCAAGAGGAACGATCTTCAGATTGCGCTGCCGGCGGACCGCATGATTTTTCGAGATACGCCGGGGAGCTGACTGACTTTTTAACCTCTCCTACGCCGAGGCAGTCCATCTCGATTCGAGCAATATCGCCCCGTAACTGCGGAGATATTACAATCGACCATACGGCAAATAGATAACGCAGAGGTATCCTGCCGTTCACCATTCTCACCGAGAACTGAAACGAAGAATGATGTCCATTTTCATCACTCCAGCACCAATAGTCATGCGTCTCCCACAACGCTGCAGACGAGACGGTCATCCCCGTCTCATCGTCACCTGTATTTGCAAAACCGATAAATCTTTCGATATTAGTGAAGTCGAGCAGCGGATCGAATGATTCCGGAACGACGAAGGGCTCGTCAGAGCTCGCTCGAACCACCACCTGCGCCAGCTTAGTACTCATATTCAGATCCTTCCATCGGAATTATGACGTAGCAACACAATTAACATCCCACACGCCGCATTTCAGGCCCATCACGGCTCCTCTTTTCATTTATCGCATAACGGCGAAAAACACCGCATAGTGAAGCTATCAGACTGCAACGGATTCGGCAATGCCATGGGCCCCATGCGCAACTCCTTCGACTACGCCATGGCCGAATCCTCAAACTCACTGCACAAGCTCCGATACGCGGAGTGCAGCACCGCAACTCTGGAAAATATCAGAATTACTGAGAGTGAGAAATGACATCAGAACGGGGTGGGTATGTTGCCTCAGCCCGTATACGTCAGGATCGCTGTGAAAAGTGTCAAATCAGTTCAGAACGGGTTTCGACGACCAGCCACTGGGCACCGCCATCGACCCACCAGACAGCCGACGTCGCATCACTCGGATCCCGCCCCTCCTCGAGCAATGACCCGGGATTGTCCAACGCCGCCCGGTACACGACCTCGGCATCATCACCGGAGAGCTCGCCACTCTCGCCCGACGGAGAATGCGGCGCCAGGAAGTCATCCGGATCCGGCCCGGGCCACAGCGGCACATCGTCCTGTGTGAGATCGTTGTCCAGCATTCCCGGACGATAGACCACGATGTCCTGCGGGAGGTTCGTACTCTCCTCCCCCTCGGCATCGTCCTGCCCACCGCACGCCGCCGTCGAGATCGCCACACCGGCAACGACCGCCAGGATCATCGGACGGGCCTTGATTCCCCTCACGGTCGACACCCCTCGAAGATGCAGTGAATCACAAAGTTAGTCAATGGAACTATGTACATGACCGTACAGCCCGCTCGCCCAGGTGTCCAGCGTTAACCGGCTCTTCGCGATTCACAGTGCGTTGATCCGGTCGCGGAGCTGCCCGGAATGGATCAGCGACCTCAAGATGTAGTGGTCCAGATTTCGGAACCCCAGCGCAATACCGCGCAGGTGGTCCAATCTCCCGTTGACGGCTCCGACGTCGAAATACGCCAAAATATCGGCCCGACGCCGCCACAACATGCGCCCGAACTGCGCCAACTCCTCCAAGCCCTTCGGCAGCGCCCTGCGCAGCGTGTCGTTCAACCCGGCCATCAACTTCTTGCCCCGTGACTTGTCCGGGGCCCCGAACGCGGCGATGACGTCCTGGTCTCACGTTGCAGACGCTGCCGACACGCGGTGAGCTTCTCGGCGGCCAGGTGCACCACATGGAATGGGTCCATCACCTTCGTCGCCGCGGGCAGGGCGTGGTCCACGGCGGTGGCGTAGCCGGCGAAGCCGTCCATCGTCACCACCTGAACCGATTCGCGGAATGCTTCGCTGCGTTGCTGCAACCAGCTTCGTAGCACCTCCGCACTTTCGCCCGGGTCGCATATCGATCAACCGCGCCGGCCCGCGCCCATCGACCAGCGGGGTCAGATCCACCAGCACCGTGACCATCGAGGAGGGCTCGCCCGGCCGGCGGGCGTGTTTCCACACATGCCCATCGACACTGAGTATCCGCACCTCAGCCAGGTGATCGCCGGAGTCGTAGACGAGGTTGCGGACCGCCTGAACCGCGATCTTGTTGACCAGCTGCCACCCGACGCCCAAGGCTTTCGCAGTGGCTGAGACACTCATGCGGTCGATCGCGAGGCGTTGCAGGATCCAGCGAGTCACCCGGTGGGTCAGTTTTCGACCCATCGTCCGCACAACCCAGTGAAGCCTGGAAGATCTTCCGGCTGCAGGCATCGTTGGGGCAGGTGAACCGCGGGACACGGACGTGAAGTCGCGTCGGGAAGCCGACGACCGGCAGGTCCACCAGCTGCCGGGTGACGTGATCTCGCAGCACACCTGCATGTTTGCAGCCAGGACACTGATCGTCGACGGTCACCGGGGCGACGTCCGCGGCGCCAGTGATGGTCAATCCGATTTCAGCGGTGCGGCAGATGGTGTCAGCTACGAGGTTGCCAGTAGTGTGCATTGTAGGGTCCTGGTTCGGTCAGATGAAGGTGTGGTAACTCTCATCTTGTACCGGCCAGGACCTCTATATGTTGTGCCACACCGCATCGGCCCCACCGTCAGCCATGCACTCCGTATCGCGAAGAGCCCGTTAACCCTCGGGAAATCCCGTCGGGACCGCGAGGAAACTCCCCTCTCGTAGATTCACATTTGTCCTACATAACGGACACCGATCAACGAGAAGGAGTGCTCATGCCTGCTGCAGACGTAGCGTGGATCCTCGCCGCATTCTCCCTGGTGCTGCTCATGTTCCCGGGACTGGCGATGCTGTACGGAGGGATGCTCAACGGCCGCAGCGTCCTGAACATGATGATGATGGTGATGTCCTCGCTGGCGGTCACCACGGTGGTCTACATCATCGTCGGTCACGGGCTCGTCGTCGGCGACAGCGTCGCCGGCCTACGACTGATCGGCGACCCCCTCGAGTTCGCCTTCTTCAACGACCTCATGACCGACGACGGAAACGGCACCACCCTGAACACGGCGTTCTTCACCCTCTTCGCCGCCATCAGTGTCGCCCTGGTCTCCTCCGGCGCCGCCGGCCGTATGAAGTTCGATGCCTGGATGATCTTCGCCGCCGTCTGGGTTCTGCTCGTCTACGCCCCCATGGCCCACTGGGTCTTCGCCGCCGACGACGAGGAGGCCGGCACCACCGGCGGATGGATGATCAACGTCCTCGGCCTGCACGACTTCGCCGGTGGCACCGCCGTGCACATGAACGCCGGCGCAGCGGGCCTCGCCCTGGCCGTCTTCCTCGGACGACGCGCCACCAAGGACCACCGGCCCCACAACCTCCCGCTGATGCTCATCGGCGCGGGCATGATCGCCATGGGCTGGATGGGCTTCAACGGCGGCACAGCCGGCGGAGCGAACTTCCTCGCCCAGTACGTGATCCTCACCTCCCTGCTCTCCCTGGCGGGAGGAATGCTGGGCTTCATCATCATGCAGCGGGTCGTCAACGGCCACTACACGCTGATGGGCCTGGGGACCGGCATGATCGCCGGTCTCGTCGGCATCACCCCGGTGGCGGACGCCGTCCACCCCGTCGGAGCGGTGTTCGTGGGCATGGCCGCCTCCGCAGCCGCTTTCGGCGCGATCAAGCTGGCACGACGCTACGGCGTCGACGACTCGGCGGACGTCTTCGCCGTCCACGGCGTCGGCGGGATGGCGGGTGCCATGTTCGTCGTGTTCTTCGGCGCGGCCGCCGCTCCGGCAGGACGTGCCGGGATCTTCTTCGGCGGCTCCCCCGACCTGGTCTGGCGGGAGATCGTGGCGATCGTGGTGACCGTCTCGTTCTCCTTCCTGATGACCTACGCGATCGCCTGGGTGATGGACAAGATCCACCCCATCCGCATCACCGAGGAGGACGAGGGCCGCGGGATCGACGCAGCGATCCACGACGAACAGGCCTACGACAGGACGATGGAGCCGGCCGGCACCGCCGACCGCACCATCAGCTGAGCTGGCATGTTCAGGCCAGTTCCGGCTTCTCCCACAGGTTCAGTACCGTGCCGAGGTTCTTCTCCTCGGCGGTGGCGTAGAGGTCGGTGGCCCAGGCCACGTCCTCGACGGGCATGCCGCCCACGGAGTACACGGTGACGGTCTCCGGGTCCCAGCCCGGGGCCTTGCCCTCGGCGACGTCGGCGATGACCTCGATCTTCGACTTGTCGAGACTTCCCTCACGCACCAGGTCGTACCACTTCGTCCCCGGGATGCCGAGCAGCACGAAGGCCTGGTCGCCGTACTCCTCCTCCCACGCCTCGTAGAGACCGTAGGCGTCGAGGACGAGGCGGGCGTCGCCGGCGAGGAAGTCGTCGTCGAACCGGGCGGCGGCCGGGGCCGCGACGAGACAGCCCGGCTTCAGCCACTCCTCCTTGAAGTACGGGAAGGCCGACGGGCCGGCGAAGTCGGTGGTGGTCGAGGCCATCACGATGTCGGCGTCGGTCACCGCCTCCTCGATCGAGTCACAGCCCACGACCTCGACCCGGGGGTACTCCCCCTGGATGTAGTCGCGGAAGGAGTCCACACCACGCTGGCTGCGGCCCTTCACCTTGATCGTCGTGATGCCCGGGCGCAGCGCGAGGATCGCGTCGGTGTTGGTGCGCGCCATCACGCCTGGGCCGACGACAGCCAGGGTCGTCGAGTCCGGGTTGGAGAGGTACTTCACGCCCACCCCCGGCACCGCACCGGTGCGGACCGCGGAGAGGATGTTCGCGCTCATGATCGCCTTCGGCGCGCCGGTCACCGTGTCATTGAGCACGAAGACGTGGATCGAGCGCGGCAGTCCCTCCTTGCGGTTCTCCGCATTGGACCCGTACCACTTCACGCCGGTGTTGTTGAAGCGTCCTCCCAGGTAGGCGGGCATCGCCATGAACCGACGGTCGGGACCGTCGGCCGGCATGCCGTCGAACTCGGGCTTCTCCGGGAACGAGATCATCGCCCCGTGGGAGTTGTGGTTGAGTCCGGCCATCATGTAGTCGCCCCTGTTCAGGAGGATGAGGGTCTCCTCCATCACGTCCACGCAGCGGGCGATGTCGCGGACCCCTGCCTCGATCATGTCGGGTTCGCTGAGGTAGCGGAAGTTGATGCTCGTGTCGGGTGTGGTGGTGTCGGGCTGCTCGGCCATGTCGGCACTCTCCTTGGTGGTTACCAGTGTTGAACAGAAGTAAATTTTATGGCGGGGGATTTTCCCGTCGGTCTCGCCCTGATTTCGGGCGCATTAAGGTTGCCGCATCAGGAACGCCAGGGACCTGACCAGGGCGCGCAGTCCTGCCAGGACGTCGGCGTCCGCGGCGTCCTCCCGCGGGGAGTGCGAGATCCCGTGCGGTGAGCGGACGAACAACATCGAGGTCGGTACGCGTGTGGCCAGGATCCCGGAGTCGTGACCTGCCTGGGTGGGAAGTTCCGGCAGGTACTCCCCCGCGTCGGCGGCGAGCTTGGCGTGCACGTCGCGCAGGTCGGCGTCGAATTCCACGACGGGCGCGTAGGACACCCGCGTCACCGTGCAGGTCACGCCATGGTCCCCGGACGCCTGCCGGGCGGCCTGCGCCACCCGGTCGACGAGGGACGCCAGGGTGCCGTCGTCGGCGGCGCGCGCGTCGAGCAAGGCGACGACCCGGGCGGGAACCACGTTCGGGCCGGCAGGTTCGACGTGGAAGCGCCCGAAGGTGGCCCGGGCGTCCAGCGCTCCGGCGGCCGCGCGCGCCGCCAGCACCGTCTCGGCGAACGGCAACGCGGCGTCCTTCCTGTCCTCCAGACGCGCGGTCCCCGCATGGTCGGCGACGCCGTCGAAGACGAACTCCCACCGCCCGTGCGGCCAGATCGCCGAGGCCACGCCCACGGCCGCGTCGAGACGTCCGGCGAGGTTCTTCCCCTGTTCAACGTGCACCTCGACCTGTGCACCGATGCGCGCGAGCTCCTGCGGGTCCTCCCCCACGTCCTGCGGGTCGGCGCCCGCGGCGGTCATCGCCTCGGCGAGGCTCACCCCGTCGGCGTCGACGAGTGCGCGGGCGGTGGCGGGGTCGATCGCCCCGCTCATCAGCTTGGACCCCAGGCAGGCGACGCCGAAGCGTGCACCCTCCTCGTCCATGTAGTCCACGACCGCCAGGGACCGCGGTGCGGCGAAGGAGCCCGCCTGTTCCGCGGCCTGCAGTTCATCGACGGCGAGGAAGCCGAGGACCACGCCGAGGGGGCCGTCCCACAGTCCCCCGTCCGGCACGGAATCCAGGTGCGAGCCGGTGACCACGAAGCCCTCGCGCGGCTCGCCCCACCAGGCACGCAGGTTGCCGTTGGCGTCGGTGGCCACGTGCATGCCGCGCTCCCGGGCCTGCGCGGTGAATCACGCCCGCAGCGCCCGGTCCTCTGCGGTCCAGGAGAAACGTCGTACACCGGATTCGGTGACGCCGATCTCGGCGAGCTGCGCCCACATCCGGTGGAAGCGCCCGAGGGCGGCGTCGGGGTCCCGGAGTTCGTTGATCCCGTTCATGCCGGTGGTCCTCTCCTCAGGGTCGCAACGCACTCGTCACGTCCCCGTCACATGTGTAGTGTTTCATGTCAGTATCGTTTGATTCACAAGAAGAATCACCCCCACGATAACCCAGCCACCCGGCCACCACAACAGGGAGCATCCGAAGATGGGCACCACGACCAGCACGAAGAGCAGGGAAAACACCGCGAACTACGACTACGTCATCGTCGGCGGCGGTCTCGAAGGCCTCGCCATCGCCTGGGGGCTGACCTCCCGCGGGGAGAAGAGCGTGCTCGTGCTCGAACGCGGGCAACTCTGCGGCGGCATGACCGGCAAGTCCTCCGGCGTGGTTCGTTCGCATTACGGCACCCCGTCGGTGGCGAAGATGGGGTGGAACGGAACAAAATTCCTCCACCGGGCCGAGGAGATCCTCGGCGACGACTGCGGCTTCCGCAACTGCGGGTACATGGTCGGCGTCGGCGCCGAGAACTCCGACGCGCTGAAGGCCAATGTCGCCATGCAGCAGGGTCTCGGCATCGACGTCTCCTTCATCACCGGTGACGACGCCCGCGAACTGTGGCCCGGCCTGCGTGTCGACGACTTCGACGCCATCGCCTACGAACCGCTCGGTGGACGCGGCGACGCCCCGATGCTCGGCATGGCCTTCTCCGTCGCCGCCCGCCGGCAGGGCGCGACGGTACGCAGCGGCGTGAACGTCACCGGCTTCACCTGCGGCGCGGACGACAGGGTCACCGGTGTGGCCCTCGCCGACGGCTCCACCGTCGGTGCCGGTCAGGTCATCCTCGCCACCGGCGCCTGGGCCCGGCAGCTGGGCTCCACCGTGGGCCTCGACCTGCCGGTGCACGCCCAACGCGCCCAGTTGATGCTCGTCTCCCCCGGCGCCGACCTGGGACGCGTCCCCGTACTTTCCGACCTGGTCAGCCTGCAGTACCTGTGCGGTGAACCCAACGGCGAAATCCTCTGCGGCAATTCCGACCACCGCGATCCCCACTGGGCGGACCCGGACAACTACCGCAACAGGGCCGACGACGACTTCGTCGAGTGAACCATCGGCAAGCTCATGCACCGTCTGCCCGACATGCCGAACCCGGCGCTCAGCTCGTCCTACGCCGGCTGCTACGACACGACCCCCGACTACAACCCGATCATCGGGCCGTCCGGGGTCGACGGACTGTTCCTCGCCGTCGGCTTCGCCGGACACGGCTACAAGATCGCCCCGGCCGTCGCCGACCTCGTCGCCGACCTGCTGCTGGACGGAGCATCGTCGGACGCGGACGTCCCGGCGTCCGACTTCCGACTGGGGCGCTTCGCCGAGAATGACCTGACCCGCAGCCTGCACCCCTACGTAGGTGCCGGCGAGATGCGGTGAGGATAGGATCTGACCCCATGCCGAACCCTGAACAGGACACAGCACAGGACACCGCACAGGACACCGCACAGGACCATGAGATCGACCCGGCGTCCGCCGCGAAATCCCGCGCCGACGACCGGGCGATCGAGGTCAGCCTGGGACGTCGCGTGCGCGCGCTGCGCACCTCGCGCGGTATGTCGCTGACCGGCCTGGCCGAACGTTCGGGACTGTCGCGCGCGATGCTGTCGAAGATCGAGAACGCCCAGACCTCCTGTTCACTGACCTCGGTGGCGCACCTCGCCGAGGCACTCGACGTCCCGGTGCCGACCCTGTTCCGTGACGCACAGGTCGAACGCCCCGCCGCCCACACCCCCGCCGGCACCGGCACCCGCATCAGCGGTCGCGGAACCCGTCACAACCACGTCTACGAACTGCTCGGATCCTTCCGCGGCCACGGTGACACCTCCTCGGGGCCGCACCTTGAGCCGGTGCTCGTGACCCTGCACGACCGTTCGGAGACGCACCCTCGTTTCCAGCACCCGGGCACCGAACTGATCTACATGCTCGACGGCGACATGACCTACCGCCACCAGGACACCGACTACCGGATGCGCCCCGGAGACGCCCTGCTCCTGGACGGTGAGGGAGTCCACGGTCCCGTCGAGCTGACCGAACTGCCCATCAGGTTCCTGGCCGTGACCGCCTACCCGGAGGAACGCACGTGACCCCACCCACCGTGGCCGTCCACCACCCGAGCGACCACCGTCCCCACGACCCCGCCTTTCAGTCGCTGCTCGACCTGCTGAACGACCGCATCGCCGCGGCCGTGCGGAACCTGGGGTGGCGGGTGGAGTTCATCGCAGGTGACAGTACCGACAGCGCCGAGAGTGCTGAGAGTGCTGAGAGTGCCGACATGATAGTCCTGGCAGGTGGGGAGGACGTGGACCCGGCGCTCTACGGTGCCGGGGCGTCCTGCGCCGGTGCCGGACGTCACCTCACCACCGCCGACCAAACCCACATCCGGGTCGTGACCCGGGCGGTGGCCGAGGGAGTGCCGGTGTTGGGCATCTGCCGCGGTATGCAGCTGGTCAACGTCGCGCTCGGCGGCACGTTGGTGCAGGACATGTCCAGCAGCCTGCCCACCTGTGCAGGCGCGCACGGTGCCAACCACCGACGCGAGGACGGCCCGGACCCCGGAGTGTTCACGCGCCTCGCCGGCGGCCCGGCGGGGATCGTCCCCGACGGCCCTGCCGTCTGCATCCACCACCAGGCGGTGGACCGGCTGGCACCGGGGCTGCGGGTCGTCGCCCGGGCCTCCGACGGCACGGTCGAGGCGGTGGTCCACGAGACCGCCCCGGTGACCGGGGTGCAGTGGCACCCGGAACATCCGGCCGCAGCGTCCGGAAACCTGACCGACCTGCTGCTGCGGATGCAGCGGCAGGCGGCAGTGCGTCCGGTGCGTCCGGTTGGTGTCCACATCGGGTGAGTCCCGCTCAGCGCACGGCGTCCTCCAACTCGGTCGCCTGCGCCACGCTCTCCTCCGGCACCGCACGCCAGGCCGCGAGGAGCAGGAGCAGCAGCGCCACGATACCGGCCACGCCCTGGGCGTTGGCCAGGATCCACGGTTGCCCCACCGCGTCCTGTACCCACCCCCAGTCGGCGATCCTGTAGTGCAGAAACACGTTCGCCACCACCAGCAGCGCCGCCGCCGTGGTCGTCGGCCAGTCGCGTGCACCACCCAGGAGCTGGGAGGCAAGCAGTGCCACGGCCACGATCACGCCCGACCAGTGGTGCGTCACCGCGTACGGTGCCGCCACGCTCACCGCCAGGACGAGCAGCAGCAGCGTGGTCACCGGACGTCCAGCGCGCAGCAGGCGCCGGGAGGCCCAGCCCGCGGCCACCGCGACCACGAGCAGGACGGGCAGCATCACCGTCTGCGCCAGGTCGCCGTCCATCCCCGCCCGGGTGAGCAGACCGGTCGCCGCCTGGTTGGCTTCGAAGGACGGCGGGCCGGCGCGTTCGTCGTCGAAGAACTCACTGGTCCAGAAGAACACCGCCTCGCCGGGGCGCATCAGCCAGCCGAGTGCGGCGGTCACGAGGAACGTCCCGGCGGAGCGCGCCAGGTCACCCCACCGACGTGTCACCAGGAACACCAGGGCGAACGCCGCCGGGGTGATCTTGATGCCGGCCGCCAGACCCACCCCGACACCACGCAGCCGACGGGGCGTGAACCCGAGGACGTCGGCCGTGACCAGCAGCACGAGGAAGACGTTGATCTGGCCGAACTCCATGTTCGCCCGCAGCGGCTCCATGCACAGAGCGAGACCGAGCATCGGCAGCGCCACCAGCGGCGCCCACCGCAGTCGCAGCCGGTGGGCAGCCATCGCCAGCACCGCCCAGGACGCCACCACCGAGGCCAGCGTCCAGAGCATCTCCATGGTCTGGTCGTTGAACCAGGTCAGCGGGACGAACAGGGCGGCCGCGAGCGGCGGGTAGATGAAGGGGAAGCCGGTGCGGGAGTCCAGGTCGTCGCCGTAGAGTCCCCCACCGTCGACGATCGCCTGCCCGGTGTCCCGGAACACGCCCAGATCCAGCAGGTAGCTGTCGCGCGCATATCCCAGCACCCATGCGCACTGCCAGACCAGCAACCCGACCCCGATGACGAGCGCACTCACCGCGGCGATGCGTCCAGCCCTGCTCTGCGGCTGGTCACGGGGCTGGTCACGTGGCTGACTCCCGCGAGTCTTGACGGCGGTGTCGTGCGGTGCGGAGATCGTCATGGTGGGGCGGATCACTCCATCAGGTCGGTGACGAGGGACGGTCCATCAGGCTAGGGAACCGCCCTGGCCTGCCCGTCCGTGACGACTGACAGGTTGCTGGCCAGGCCCTGTCACCAGATGAAGCGGCCGTCCTGCCCGAAAGACGCCGGACGCACCTCGGTCACCCAGTCAGGACGCACCGGACCGTAGATGTGCGGGTAGTTCTGCCCGTCACCGGCGTCCTCTTCGAGGACCTCTGTGCCGGCCGCGCGGACGCGGTCGTCGTCGATGACCAGGACGCACAGGGCGGCGTCCTCGTCGCGGTAGAACCTGCGGGCGGTCGGCCCGACCTGCTCCCGAGTCGAAGCGTGGACGAAGCCGACGCTGTCCACGGACAGCCCCACCGTGGACACCCGGTACTCCCCTGTCTCCAGGGCGGCGGTCCAGTCAGGGACCCGTGCAATGTGGAAGATCGTCATGCCACCACTGTGCCGCAGTCCGGCCCCTCCTGCTGAAACTGAGTTCACGATGTGGGAGAATATGACCATGAAGCTCCCACACGATGATATCGATCCCGACGGCCTCCTCGAGTACTCCGTCGTCTTCACCGACCGATCCCTCAACCACATGTCGGCACGGTTCACCACAGTCATGCAGGACATCCGCGACGTTCTGATCAGCGCCTACGACGCCGACACCGTCGCCGTGGTCCCCGGGGGCGGCAGCTACGCGATGGAGGCGGTCGCCCGCCAGCTCGTCACCGACAAGCGCACCCTCATCGTCCGCAACGGGCTGTTCTCCTTCCGCTGGTCGCAGATCATCGACGCCGGACGCATCACCGACGACGTCACCGTGCTCAAGGCACGTCAGACCGGCTACGAGCCGACGTCCACCTGGGTGCCCGCCCCGATCGACGAGGTCACCGCCGCGATCCGCCGTGAGCGTCCCGAGATCGTCATCGCACCGCACGTCGAGACCGCCGCCGGCATCCAGCTCACCGACGCCTACCTCACCGCCATGGCCGACGCCGCCCACGAGGTCGGCGCCCTGGTCGTCCTCGACTGCGTCGCCTCCGGAGCGTCCTGGGTCTCGATGACCGACACCGGGGTGGACGTGCTGGTCAGCGCCCCGCAGAAGGGCTGGAGCGGAACTCCCTGCGCCGGCTACGTGATGCTCAGCCCCGCCGCGCGCAAGGCCGTGAACGCCTCGACGTCCTCCAGCTTCGCCGTGGACCTGAAGAAGTGGCTGTTCATCACCGACGAGTACGGCGAGGGTCGCACCCCGTACCACGCCACCCTGCCGACCGACGGTCTCGCGCACAACGCCGCGCTGATGGTCGAGGCCCGCGAACGTGGCCTGGAGAACCTGCGCGCCGCGCAGATCGAACTGGGCACCAAGGTCCGCGCGCTGCTCGAGGAGCACGGGATCCAGGCCATCGCCACCGGCGAGTTCGCCGCCCCCAGCGTGGTCGTCGCCTACACCGACGACCCTGCCGTGAAGTCCGGCGCGAAGTTCAAGGAGGCCGGCGTGCAGGTCGCCGGCGGTGTCCCGCTGCAGTGCGGTGAGCCGGAGAGCTTCTCCACCTTCCGCCTGGGCCTGTTCGGCCTGGACAAGCTCGCCGACGTGGACGGCGCGGTCGACCGACTGCGCACCGCCCTGGACAAGCTGGGGATGTAGGGCCATGCTCTTCGCATTCTCCATCGCCCCCTCGACCACCCCGGAACCAGACGGTTCGATGGCCCACATCGTGGCCAAGGCCGTGGAGGTCGTCCGGGAGTCCGGGCTGCCCCACGAGACCACGTCGATGTTCACCACGATCGAGGGTGAATGGGACGAGGTGATGCCCGTCGTCAAGCGCGCCTGCGAGGCCGTGGGCGAGTACTCGCCGCGGGTGTCGCTGGTGCTCAAGGCCGACCTGCGGCCCGGGCACGACGGCGAGATCACCGGAAAGGTCGAGCGTCTCAACGCCGCCATCGACGGGGACGGTCAGTGACTGCTACCCGGCAGACCCCGCTCAGCTCACCGACGCGGCGGCGTTGCGCTCGGTGAAGTAGTCCGCCGCACGCACCGGCGCGTAGACCGCCCCACCACCGACGGGAGGCGCGAGGGGCTCGACGACCTGCGTCATGTCCGGCTCCATGAAGGCGATGATGCTGTACAGCTCCTCCGAGGGCGCGTCCTCGCTCGGTGCGAGCACCCTGTGCCGGGTCGAGCGCCACCGGTCCCCCGTCCACCGGGCCAGCAGGTCGGCGATGTTGATCGTCAACGCCCCCTCCACGAACGGGGCGTCCTGCCACCTGCCGTCGGCACCCTGCACCTGCAGTCCGCCGTAGCCGGGCTGACGGTCCAGGATGGTGACCAGCCCCCAGTCGGTGTGCGGGGCGATACGGTACTGCCCCTCCTTCGCCCGCCCCACCACCGACAACGCCGGGTAACGGTTGATGTTGAAGGTGTGCGGCGAATCCCCCGCCCGCTCGACGAAGTAGCCCTCGTCGAGCCCGAGGGCGGTGGCGAGCATCTCCAGCAGGTCGCGGTACAGCGCACGCGCCGCCTCGGCCCAGCGCGACACCAGCGCTTCGAGCGCCGGGACCTCCTGCGGGTACACGTTGGCGCGGAAGTACGTCTCGTCGATGTCGGCGTCCCCCGTGGCGTGCTCACGGCCGAAGGTCAGCGTCTCCTTGAGGTCGGCCTTGTCGACGTCGGGGACGTCGCCGTAGTAGGCGTTCGCCTCGTCGCCCGTGCGGATCCAACCGCGTCCACCGACCACCGTGCGGTAGCGCTCCTTGAGATCGTCCGGCAGGGCGAAGAACTCTGCGGCGGCCGCGCGTAGTTCCGACGACAGTGACGGGTCGATGCCGTGGCCGGAGACCATGAAGAACCCGGAGTCCTTCATCGCCCGGTCGAGGCGGTCCGCCAGGGCCCTACGCCGGTCCGCGGGTGCATCACGCCAGTCCGCGACGTCGAACAAGGGGATATCCAGCATCGTGCCCGTCAAAGGTTTGCCTCTCTTCAGCCAACTGTGTGTGGGTATCGTACACCCACCTCACACAGAGGCAAGGACCTCCTTCAGGACGCTGCGGACGTCCTCGCGCTGCCCCGCGGACGCCATCCCCGTCACCGTGAGCGTGACCACGACACGCCGCGCCGCGGCGTCCTTCGGCGCGACAGCGACCTCGAAGGACGTCCCGTCGTCGAGGGCGCTACGCCAGTAGGACCGTTTCGGTGTGTCGGAGACCCGCGGTTCCCCGACCGGACGCAGCGACGTCCCCTCCCCCGACACCAGCGCGCCGACCACGTCGCGAACAACGCACACACCCGCGTCACCGTCGGTGACCACGGCCGCCACCTCCAGCGTGCGCGACGCCGCGACCTGGAAATCTCCCCCGCTCGACTGGCCCGTGGCCCGTCGTCCGATCTGCTTCTCGTAGGCGACGGTGGCTCCCTGGCCCCACCACCCCGGGTTGTCCAGCCCCTGCCCCACCATCAACGGGTGCACCGCGGCAGCCAGCTCGGCGTGGGACAACCGCGCGCCCCCGGCGTCCTCGAACACCGTCACGATGCGGCGCCACCCGACCCCCGCCCCGCGCTCCACACGACGAATCTCCGCCCGGAGGTCATCCTGGGACGCTGACGGGGCCATGTCCGGTCACCTCACACGTGCCGACTCGATACGCGCCGGTGCGACGTAGGCGGTACCCGCCGTGCACAGGATCGCGCCGAGGGTGAGGAGCGTGTTCCAGTCGCCGTCCAGCAGGCCGCCGAGCAGCACGTAGACCACCCCGGCGGCGATGGCCAGGGCCAGGATCGCCGCACCGAAGAGGTTCTCGTTGCCCGTGCCCACCACCGGGATGTACAGCAGTCCGGCGAGGACGCCGACGATGCCGGCGATCAGCCCGTAGACCACCGCCGCGCCGGGGCCCTGGGCCGCCCACCCGGTGATCGCCGAGACGATGAGGTCGACGACCAGCAGGATCGCGAAGGAGATCACCGCGCACAGCACGCCGAGGATCACCAGGTTGATGACGACCTTCTTCGTGTCGAAGCGTCCGGCCAACAGGTTCTCCGGCTGCTGCCGGGGAGGCTGCTGGGGCTGGTACTGCTGATGGTAGCCCTGCCCCTGCTGCGGCTGCTGGGGCGAGTACTGCCGCGTCGGCTGGTTCTGCTGACCGTAGCCACGGTTCTGGTCAGGACGGTAGGGCTGCTGGTTACTCATGCGCCCAGTCTTCCATCAGGTCACACCCGGATCAACAACTCCCCGTGCGGCATCACGAAGACCGCCGCCTCGTCCGCCGCCCAGGAACGCCAGCCGGCGCAGATCCCCGCGGCGTCCTGCACCTGTGCTGCCTCAGCAGACTCAGCCGCCTGGGTCCGGCGGATCCAGCTGTCCGCCAGCCACGACGCCCCCGCGCCGTGGGTGTAGGTCCACGTCGAGGTGGTGAAACCCAGCTGCCCGGGGCCGAGGCCGGCCTGCCGGGCCCAGGCGGGCAGCAGGCGTCCGGCGTCCGGCTCCCCGCCGTTGGCACGGGCTCGGCGACGGTAGTCGCGCTGCCACCCGACCAGCCCCTCGGGCTGCGGGTGGAAGAACATGCCGGCGTAGTCGGCGTCGCGCACCGCGACGACCCCGCCCGGGGCGGCGACGCGCACGAGTTCGCGCAGCACGGCGACCGGATCGGCCACATGTTGCAGTACCTGGTGGGCGATGACCACGTCGAAGGAACCGTCGGCGACGGGCAACGCATGGGCGTCGCCGAGCGCGAACTGCGCGCCGATGCCGCGCTCCTCGGCCAGCCCACGGGCCGCGCGCAGGGGCTCGTCGGTGTTCTCCACACCGGTGACCTGCGACGCCGACCCGCCGAGTCCGGCGACAATGGCGGCAACGTCGAGGGTGATCGATCCGGGACCGCAGCCCACGTCCAGCACGCGGGAGTCACGGTGCAGGTGCGGCAGGACGAACGCCAACGAATCCTGCGCGGTGCGGGTCAGGTGGTTGGCCAGCACGGCCGGTCCATGTCCGTGGGTGTACTTCATCGCGCAAGCCTCCTTCTCATTCTTAACTGAACCGGATGCCGGCGAACTGGTGGGACTGGGCCACGAGATTGCCGTCGGCGTCCCACACCGTGGCGGACTCGTCGACCCGGTCCCCCTGGACCAGGTTCGCCTTGAGCAGCACGTTCACCGGGCCGGGCACCGGCGTCGCCCGCACGTAGGTGGACAGTTCGATGGTCGGCACCCAGCCGCCCGGGCGCACGTCGAACGTCGCCGGCGGCAGGATGTCCGCGGCCAGCAGCAGCGACTCCGGGGTGAAGTCCTCCCCGTCCGGCAACTCCACCCAGGCCCGCACCTCGCCGAGACCACGGGGTGCGGAGTCGGCGATGACCTCGGTGAACGCGCTCTGCCCCGGGTGCAGGTACAGCCCGGCGTGGTGGAGGATCTCCACCGGGAACTGCTCGCGCGGCGGGACGTACCGCGTGCAGTCGTCGAATCCCGCGCCCGGGTCGGGGAGGTCGTCGGTGGCCCAGTCGACCGCGGCGTCCCCCAACGCCCCGAGGGTGAACAGCGACTCCCCGGTGATCTCGCCCTGCTGGCTCATCCGCACGCGCACCTGCGTGGTCGTGCGTCCGGCGCGCAGCAGCTCGGCGGTCAGCTCCACCGCGCCGGGGCGCGGAGAGCGCAGGAAATGGGAGGACGCCGCGACGACGTGCGGGTGGGCGTCCCGCCCGGACGCCACCGCGACGGCGACGCGGGCCATGACGGTCTGCAGGTACCCGCCGTTCGGGTTGCCGAGGATCGTCCACCCCGCGTCGATGTCGGCGCTCCACTGGTTCTCGCCGGTCCGGGTGACGGCGCTGACGTCTGCGTATTCACTCACGCGGTTCACGATACCCGGCGGCTGCCTCTACCATTGGCGCTATGACGAAGCCTGCCCACCGTCCCACGTCCGTCACGGCGATCCGCACCGTCAGGGCCAGCCTGGGTGCGAGCCTCACCGCCAGCGCCCTGGTCCTGGCCGGGTGTTCGGTGCCGTGGAGCGACTCGCCGACCGACGAGTTCGTCGACCTGGTCAACGCCGGCGACTGGGCCGGCGCCGCCGAGCACACCGACGACCCCGAGGCCGCGGAGCAGTACCTCACCGAACTCGAGGGAAACATCGGCGAGACGACACTCCACCTCGAACTCGACGACAGCGCGACCACCGCGACGTGGACCGTGCCCTCCGGCGACGAGGTCACCTCGCAGGGTTCGCTGGGCACCACCGACGGCGGCAACGACCCGGTGGTGTGGGACCCGAAGATCCTCGACTCCGCGCTGACACCGCAGACCTCCGTGTCCTACTCCGACGACCGCGCCTTCGACCTGCCCGTCCTCGACGCGCGCAATGACGCGCAGATGTCGTGGACCACGGTGACCGTGTTCACTGCCGCGGCCACCGAGGAGATGGAGCCGCAGGAGCAGGCGTCCGCCATTGCCGACGCGGCGCGTCCGGCGATCGACGACCTGGACACCGACTCCGTCGCCACGCAGATCACCGAGGCCGGCGAGGAGGCGACCACGCTGTTCTCGCTGCGTCCGGAGGACGCCGGGGACGTCGCCGACGCCCTCGGCGCGGTCCCCGGGGTCGAGTCCCGGGAGGAGGGCCGGCTGCTGTCGTCCTCCGGGACGTCCTCCCCGGTCGACGGAGACCTGCGCGCCTACTGGGAGCAGCGTCTCGACGACACCGCCGGTTGGACGCTGACCACCACCGCCGACGAGGAGCAGGGGCTCGAGGGCGAGGTGCTGGGCCAGGAAGCGCCCGCGGAGTCCGAGCCGGTGCGCACCACGATGGACATGGGCATCCAGGCCGCCGCACAACGCGCCATGGACGGTGAGGACCGGGCCGCCTCGATCGTGGCGATCGACCCGTCGACCGGCGGGCTGCTGGCCTCCGCGCAGAACAGCGCCGCCGACGGGCAGGGCACCCCGGCGATGACCGGGCAGTTCCCGCCCGGGTCGACGTTCAAGACGGTGACCACCGCCGCCGCGCTGGGCCGGGGCACCGTAGGCCCCGACGACGAGGTGGAGTGCCCCGCCGAGGTCGAGGTCGACGGCCGGGTCATCCCCAACGACCAGGACTTCGACCTGGGCACGGTGCCCATGCACACCGCCTTCGCCGAGTCCTGCAACACCACCCAGGCGTTGATCTCGCGTGACCTGGAGCCCTCCGACATGAAGGACACGGCGATGCAGCTCGGCCTCGGCGTGGACTTCGACGCCCCGGGCATGACCAGCATGACCGGGTCCGTGCCGGTCACCGAGCCCGGTGCGGCACGCGTGGAGGCCGCGATCGGGCAGGGTGAGGTGCTGTCCTCGCCGTTCGGGCTGGCGCTGATGGAGGCCTCGGTCGCCAACGGCGGGTCGATGGTGACCCCCTCGGTGATCCAGGGTGAGGAGACCACCGCGACGACCGCCGACGGGGAGGACGGGGAGACGGGCGCCGAGCCGGAGCCGCTGGACTCCGGGGTCGTCGACTCCCTGCGTTCGATGATGCGCGAGGCGGTGACCTCGGGAACGGCGTCGTCGCTGAGTGACATCGACGGTCTCGGCGGCAAGACCGGCACCGCCGAGGTCGGCGAGGGTGACGCCCACGGCTGGTTCGTGGGCACCGTCGGCGACATCGCCTTCTGCGTGTTCATCGAGGGCGCGGACTCCTCCGGCCCCGCCGTGGAGATGGCCGGCGACTTCCTGCGCGACGACGCCCTCGCTGACGTCACCGGGGCCTCGGGCAGTTAACATGGCCGCCGAGCCGGACGATTGAGTCCGGTAAGAACCTGTACAACTCTGTACATCTCCCCGAGACCCACCGAGGAGTGGATCCCAATGACCCTCACGCGAAAGATCCTGACCGGCGCCATGACCGCCGCGACCACAGCTGCCCTCGTCGGCTTCGCCGGTGCCCCGGCGGCCACCGCCGAGCCGGTGCAGTCCTCTCTCCCCGACGCCCCGTTCTCCGGCACCTGGGTCGACGTCGACCCCACCGGTGCCGCGGAACTCACCTTCGACGACGGCCGGATCTCCGGCACCGACGGGTGCAACGGCGTCGCCTCGTCCTACACCGTCGACGGCAACGTCGCCGAGGTCGAGCCGTTCGCCTCCACGCTGATGGCGTGCCCCGGGCCCACGAGCGACTGGCTGCAGGGCGCCGCCAGCGTCCACCACTACGGTGCGCTGCTCGTCGTCCACGACGAGGACGGCGGGGTCCTCGGCGCCCTGCGCCCGGAGATCTGATGCACCGCCGCCGCAGTTCCGCCCTCGTCGCGACGCTCGGCGCCGCCGTCCTCGCCGTGGGCCTCTCCGCCTGCGGCGGCGACACCGACGGGGGCGGCGCGTCTTCCACCACCACACCGAGCACGGAGGCCACCACAGTGACTGCCCCAGATCCTGACTCGTCCCTGACAGGAACGTGGGTCGACCCCGACGGCAACGGCTACCTCACCTTCGACGGTGAGGGCGGGGTGACCGGCAGCGACGCCTGCAACGGCATCCGCAGCACCTACGAGAGCGATGGCGAGACCGGCGGCGAGACCGGCGGCGCGAGCGTCGCCCCCTTCCCCACCACGATGATGGCCTGCGGGGACGGCTGGTCGCAGTGGCTGCTCGGGGTCAGCACCGTGGAGCTGCACGGTGACTCGCTCACCGTGCTCGACCAGGACGGCGGCGAGCTCGGCACCCTCGTCCCCGGTGAGGCGCCTGAGTGAGCGTCCGGTGATCCGTCTGGTCGCCACCGACCTGGACCACACGCTGCTGCGCGGTGACCGGACGGTCAGCGACCGCACCGTCGCCGCGCTGCGCTCGGCGCGTCGGGCCGGGATCACGGTCGTGCCGGTGACCGCCCGCAACGTCGTCGGCGTGCGCGCGGTGAACGCGCGCACCGGTTTCGACTGGTGGGCCGTGTGCGGCAACGGCGCCTACGCCGTCCACCTGGGCACCTCCGACGACCGGAGCGCAGAACCCCTGTTCGCCACGGCGGCCACGCCGGACGCGCTGCGTCGGGTGGTGGCCACGGTGCGTGCGGGGTTCCCGCGCGCCTGCTTCGCCGCCGTGCGCGAGTGCGGAGCCCGGTTCATCGCCGAGGACGACTACGCAGCCCTCGCCTCTGCCACCGACCACAGCCGCGACCCGGCGTCGATGGAACGCGCCACCGTCGATGACCTGGTGGACGCACCGGCGGTGAAACTCGTCTTCCGCGACCCGGACGTCCCGGTGGACGTCCTGTTCGACAAGGTCAGCGCACTGCTGGCTGTGCGGGCCGAGGACACGGGGGTGGAGCTCACGATGTCCGGCGCCCCGTTCGTGGAACTCATGGCCGCCGGGGTGTCCAAGGCCACCGGCCTGGCCCGGCTGTGCTCGCACCTGGGCGTGGAACCCGGGGAGGTCCTCGCCGTCGGCGACGGCCTCAACGACATCCCCATGCTGCGGTGGGCCGGACGCGGCGTGGCCGTGGCCAACGCCGGGCCGGACGTGCGCGCCGCCGCCGACGAGGTCACCGCCGCCGCGGACGACGACGGCGTCGCCGTCCTGCTGGAAGGGCTCAGCGCGCAATTCAGCGACAGCGCGGCAGCACCTCCGCGATCGTCCTGACCGCCGGGTCGAAGCGTGCCGGGTCGGGCCCGGCGAAGTTGAGCCGCACGAACTGGCCGGCGGGTTCGGCCGGGAACAGTCCGTCACCGGAGGCGACGAGCACCCCGGCTCGTTCGCATTCCACCACGAGACGGTGCAGGTCCGTGCCGTCGGGCAGGCAAACCCACAGGTTCAGCCCACCGGCGGGCACCCGGGTGAGCACCGCCTCCGGCAGGTGGGTTCGCACCGCGTCGACCAGCAGGTCACGCCGCGAGCGCAACCGGGCGCGAAGGGAGCGCTGGTGGGTTCGCCACGCCGGCTGGCCGACCACGTCCAACGCCGCGGCCTGCAGCACCGGGCTGACGTACATGGTGGACGCCGCGACGTTGGCGCGGATACGCCCGCCCACCGGGCCGCGGGCGATCACCGCGCCGACCCGCAGCGTGGGCGAGACACTCTTGGTCAACGAGCGCAGGTAGATCACCCGTCCGGCGTCGTCGAGCGCGGCCAACGGCGGCAGTTCGGGGAGGTCGGTCATGCCGAAGTCGTGGGCCCAGTCGTCCTCGATGAGGAAGGCACCGTGGCGGGCCAGCACCTCGATGACCCCGCGCCGGGTGGCCTGTGACCAGGTCACGCCGGTGGGGTTGGCGTAGCGCGGCTGGGCGTAGAAGGCCCGCGCGCCGGTGCGGGTGAGGATGCGGTCGAGCTCGACGGGGTCCGGGCCGTCCTGCCCGCCGCCGGTGGGCACGAGCCGCACGCCGGACTCCCCGGCGGCGAGGATCGCGCCCCAGTAGGTCGGCGACTCGATGACCACCGGGTCGCCGGGGGCGGCGACGGCGCGGAAGATCGCGGCTAGGCCGCTCTGCGTGCCGGGCAGCACGGTGACGTCCGCCGCGGCGGCCGGGGCGGTGCCCGGTGGGGTGTGACGTCCCAGTTCGTGGGCGAACCAGGCGCGCAGCCCGGGCAGCCCGGAACGCGGGGCGGCGGTGACGGCGTACTCGCCACGGGCGGCGCAGACCAGCGCCTGGCGCACGAGCTTCTCGGGGAGCAGCCGGCGGTCCGGGTAGCCGTTGTGCAGGCTGACGGCGTCGTCCGGGGTGGGACGCAGCGGGCCGTCGCCGGTGGCGGTGGCCGGGTTCGCCGCGCCCAGCGCCCCGGCCTGCCAAGAGTAGTCCGCGGGGCGCAGGCGTCTGACGCCCGCCCCCTCGGTGACGAAGGTGCCGACGCCGGGGCGGGTCTCCACCGTCCCTTCGGCGGCCAGGACGCGCAGGGCGGCCTGCACGGTCCCCGGCCCCACCTCGTGGTCACGGACGAGGGTGCGGGTGGCGGGCAGTCGTGTGCCGGGCGCGCGACCGTCGATCCAGCGGCGTAGTTCCGTCACCAACTGGGCACTGCTACTCTGCGCACTGCTACTCTGGGCCATGACAGTGAATAGTAGCGCTACCGCACAGTACGCACCAGTGATACCGACCGGAACCGGGCACCCACGCCGTAGCGTCCGGCAGTCCTCGAAACTCCGCAACGTCCTCTACGAGATCCGCGGTCCCGTCGCCGCCCGCGCCGCGGAGATGGAACGCGCCGGGGTGGACGTGCTGAAACTCAACATCGGCAATCCGCAGCCCTTCGGTTTCACCGCCCCGCCGCACATCACCGAGGAGATGGCGCGCGCCCTGCCGACCTCCCACGGATACTCCGACTCCCACGGCATGCCTGCCGCGCTCGACGCCGTGACCGGTCACTACGCCGAGATCCCCGGCTTCCCGGAACTGCGCCGCGAAGACGTGTACCTCGGCAACGGGGTCAGCGAACTGATCACCATGACCTGCCAGGCGCTGGTCGACAACGGCGACGAGATCCTCATCCCCGCCCCCGACTACCCGTTGTGGACGGCCATGGTCACCCTCGCCGGCGGCACACCCGTGCACTACCGCTGCGCCGAGGACGACGGGTGGAACCCCGACCTGGCAGACATGGAGGCCCGGATCACCGCGCGCACCACCGCCATCGTGGTCATCAACCCGAACAACCCGACCGGTGCGGTGTACCCGCCGCACATCCTGGAGGGAATCGCCGAGCTCGCCCGGAAGCACTCCCTGACCCTGCTGGTCGACGAGATCTACGACGCCATCACCTACGACGGCACCGCCCACACCCACCTGGCGGCGGTCGCGCCGGACGTGCTGACGTTAAGCTACTCCGGACTGTCGAAGAGCAGCCGGCTGGCCGGGTACCGCGCCGGCTGGATGGTCGTCACCGGGCCGAAGGAGCACGCCGCCGACTTCCTGCACGGCCTGGACCTCATGGCCTCCACCAGACTGTGCGCCAACGTGCCCGGCCAGCACGCCATCGTCGCCGCCCTGACCGGCGAGGGCGACCATTCGATCGGTACGCTCACCGGGCCCGAGGGTCGACTCACCCGGCAACGCGACGTAGTCGAACACGCCCTGAACTCCATGGACGGGGTGAGCTGTGTGACACCGCGCGGTGCGCTGTACGCCTTCCCCCGCCTGGACCCCGACGTCCACGAGATCCGGGACGACGAGAAACTCGTCATGGACCTGCTGGAGCGCGAGCACATCCTGCTCGTCCACGGCACCGGCTTCAACTGGCCGACGCCGGACCACCTGCGCATCGTGCTCCTGCCCGAGGAGCAGGTGCTGGCCACGGCGATGGAACGCATGGGCAACTTCCTGGCGGACTACCGGCAGTAGTCCGGTGGGTGGTGGGTTTGACCGAAACTCTGCCGGTAGGCGGTGGGAGTGACCCCCAACTCACGCAGAATGTGCCGGCGCAGGCTCGTCGCTGTCCCCATTCCGGTCCGGTGTGCGATGGCCCCGATCGTCAGGTCACTGACCTCAAGCAGCCGACGCACCTCCGCAACCCGCTGCCGGGTGAGCCACTCGGCGGGCGGTACCCCGACCTCCGCGGTGAACCGACGCTGGAAGTGCCGCACGGACATTCCCGCGCGTGCCGCACAATCCGAGGTCGACAGTGGTTCGCCGAGGTGTGCGGTCATCCATTGCGCCACGGACGCGATACCGCCCCGCGGTTCCGGCGAGGGACGGTCGATGAATTGTGCCTGGCCGCCGATCCTCTGCGGGGCCACCACCATTCGTCGAGCGATCCGGGTGGCGACCTGCTCCCCCATGTCGCGGCGTACCAAATGCAGGCACAGGTCGATGCCTGCCGCGACCCCTGCGCTGGTGGCGACGTCTCCGTGGTCGATGTAGAGGACCCCAGGGTCTACGTGGACGTCGCTGTACCTGCGCTGGAGTTCGTCCGCCTCCTTCCAGTGGGTCGTCGCCGTGCGGCCGTCCAGGAGCCCCGCCGCAGCCAGCGCGAAAGCGCCGGTGCAGATCGAGACGACCCTCGCACCATGAGCATGTGCCTGACGCAATAGTGAAAGGGCGTTTCGGGTCGGCCGGTCAGCCGGGTTCAGAGACCTGTTGAAGCCCGGGACAACCACGGTGTCCGCATGCAGGATCTCCTCCGGTCGGCTGACCCCACCGATCGTGAACCCGGTAGAGGTAAGAACCTCCGTGGAAGTCGTCCCCACCACGAGTGCTTCGTACTCGTCCTCGCCACGGAAGCCGAATATCTGGGATGCGGTCGCCAGGTCGAAGGCGACGACCTCGGGGAACGCCAGGATCATCACTTTGTGGGGAGCCTCAGCACCTCGATGGCGTGAAATGTTCGACATGTGGCATTTATGCCACTCACGTGCCGGGAAGTCCACGCAATAGCGTCAACCACATGACGAGAGAAACCCCTGGAGCTACTCAACCAAGCCGGCCGCCGCGCCCGCCGTTCACACGACAGACGGCACTCGCGAAGGTTCAGGCGGCCGAAGATGCGTGGAACACCCGAGACCCGGAACGGGTTGCCCGGGCGTACACGACGGACACCGAATGGCGGAACCGTGAGAACCACGTCACCGGACGCGAGGAGGTCATCCGGTTCCTCACCGAGAAATGGGAGCGCGAACTCGACTACCGGCTGAGGAAAAACCTGTGGGCGTTCGACGAGGACAGAATCGCCGTTCGCTTCCAGTACGAGTGGCACGACACCCACGGTCAGTGGTGGCGGTCCTACGGCAATGAACTGTGGGAGTTCGACTCCAACGGACTGATGCGTCGGCGCGAAGCCAGCATCAACGATCTCGCCATAGCCGAATCGGAGCTGCGTGTCACTCCTGGAGTTGGGGTGATCCCGATATGGTGAGCCCGGCCGACACCGCGCAGAAGAGGACCGTGACAGTGATCCTCTACGAGGGCTTCGAGGTGCTGGACGTCTTCGGCCCAATTGAGCTTTTCAGCCACGCCCCGGGCTGGACGGTGGAGTACGCAGGGCCGCGGACCGGGCAACCGGTGGGAAGCGCCCAGGGTGCGGAAGTCACCGCCCAGACCGGGTACACCGACGTCCGGGACCGCCCGGGCGGCCCCGACATCGTCCTGGTTCCCGGTGGGAACGGCAGCCGTCGGCTGGCCGGCGACCGCGAGTTCTTGACCGTCCTCGCAGAGATTTGCCACCGCGCCACGGTCATCACCTCGGTGTGCACCGGTTCCGCCTTGCTTGCTGCTGCCGGGGTACTCGACGGCTGTCGGGCGACATCGAACAAGAAGGCGTGGGACTGGGTCACCTCCCAGAGCGATCAGGTGGCCTGGGTCCCGCAGGCACGGTGGGTCGTCGATGAGGGGAACGGGACACCGATATGGACGTCGTCCGGAGTTGCCGCGGGGATGGACATGGCCCACGCACTGATATCGGAACTGGCAGGCCATGAAGACGCAGATCGGATCGCGGAGAACATCGAGTTGGCCGTCCACCGGGATCCTGGGTGGGATCCCTTCTCCGCTATCCACGGCGTGAAGTAGTCGAGCTGCTCGAATCGCTGAGCCTTATCCATTTTATCCATGTCGGGCTTCTATCCGTTTTATCCACTCTATCCAGCCACTTCCCGTAGACTGTCCGGCATGACCTCCCCGGCGAACCCCTTCCGCCCCGGCTTCGGCGAGTCCCCCACCGTGTGGAGTGGGCGCGGGACCATCCTCGACGCCTACCGCCACGCCATCGAGACCGACGCCGGCAGCCCGGGCCGCATGCTGTTGATCAACGGCGCCCGCGGCATCGGCAAGACCGCGCTGATCAACGAGCTCGAGGACATCGCCCGCACCAACGGGTGGGTGCTGCTGCGCACCTCCAGCAACAAGAACATGCTCGGCGAACTGATCGACACCGCCATCCCCGAGGCGATCAACTCCCTGAACGGCCGCCCGGGCAGGCGCATCAGCGGCGCGTCCATCGCCGGCATCGGGTCCCTGCGCACCGAGCAGGAGGACGCCGAACCCGTCACCCCGTCCCTGGCGTCCCAGCTCCGCCGCCTCGCGGAGTTCACCGGTGCGCACCGCTCCGGGATCCTGATCACCATGGACGAGGTCCAGGCCGCCGACGCCGACGACATCGGCGTCCTCGTCACCGCCGTCCAGGACCTGGTGCGCGACGACATCGCCGTCAGTTTCATCGGAGCCGGGCTCACCGCCGGCATCCAGTCGCTGCTCAACGCCCCGGGCACCACCTTCCTTCGCCGCAGTCAGCGCTACCAGCTCGCCCCGCTGCAGCAGGACGACGCGGTCGACCTGCTGCAGCGCACCGCGGAGCCGACGGACGTCGTCTTCTCCCCCGAGTCCGCCCGCCACGCCGCCCGGTCGGCGTTCGGCTACCCCTACCTGCTGCAGCTCATCGGCTCACTGGCCTGGCGGATCTCCCTCGCCGAGGGGACGGGCACGGTCTCCACCGGCGCCGTGGAGGAGGCCGTCGGCCTGGCGATCCCGGTGCTGGGCAACCAGGTGCACCAACCCGAACTCGCCACACTCCCCCACGCCCAACTGGATTTCCTCCACGCGATGGCCACCGTCATGGACCGTGCCACCGACCCCGAGCACCCAGACCGCGTCAGGATCCACGACCTGGCCGAGGAACTGCGCAAACCGGTGACCTCACTGTCCAGGGTGCGGGCCGCCCTGATCGACAGGGACATCATCCACTCACCGGCCTGGGGCACGGTGGCTTTCCGACTGCCCTACCTCCGAGAGTTCCTCGACAGCCCCGGCGGCCCGCTGGAGGTGTCGTAGCGTTCAGGCGGCCCCCACGCCCCACCGGGATACCGAGGACTCATGCGCACGGGATCCAAACCAGCCCTTACCATTGTGTACATGAACACACCTCCCATCGCATTCGTCATCGCCGGCTCCGAGGCCACCGGCGGTGCAGGCATCCAGGTCGACCTCAAGACCTTCCAGCAGCTCGGCGTCTACGGCGTCGGCGCCCTGAGCTGCATCGTCGCCTTCGACCCGGCGAACAACTGGGGCCACCGTTTCCACCCGGTCGACCCGCAGATCATCGCCGAACAGTTCGAGGCGGCACTGGCCACCCACCCGGTGGAGTCGATGGACACCGCCAAGGTCGGCATGCTCGGCACGCCGCAGACCATCGACACCGTCGCCGGGAAGCTCTCCGAGCGCTCCTGGCGCAACCTCGTCGTCGACCCCGTGCTGATCTGCAAGGGTCAGGAACCCGGCGCGGCACTGGACACCGACAATGCGCTGCGGGAGAAGATCCTGCCGCTGGCCACCGTGGTGACCCCGAACGTCTTCGAGTCCCAGACCCTGTCCGGGATGGACAGCATCACCACCGTCGAGGAGCTCGAGGAGGCCGCCCGGCGCATCGGTGAGCACGTCCCCTACGTCCTGGCCAAGGGCGGCGTCGAGCTGCCCGGCGACGAGGCCGTGGACGTCCTGTGGGACGGCCACGAGATCACCCGGTTCTCCGCCCCGAAGATCGGTGAGCAGCGTGTCTCCGGCGCCGGTTGCACGGTCGCCGCCGCGCTGACCGCGGAGCTGGCCAAGGGCACCGAGATCGTCGAGGCCGTCCAGCGTTCCAAGGATCTCGTCACCCGCGGCATCGAGCACCGCGTCACCGCGAACACGCCCTTCGACACCGTCTGGCAGGGCGCCTGAGCGTCACCACCGGCGAGCGCCTGTCACCGGTGGACCTATGATCGAACAGTGCCTGACATAAACGCAGCTTCCGAGAAACACCGTGGCACCTCCCACCTCCGGGAGGCCGCGCGCAGCATGCTCACCGTCGCGCCGGGCAACAGGGACCTGGCTCCGGCGGTGCGTATCGCCGTGTCACTGGCGGTGCCGCTCGTGCTGCTCCTGCTGGTCGACCGGCTCGAATGGTCGCTGTTCGCCTCCTTCGGCGCGTTCACCTCGATCTACGGTCGCTACATGCCCACCCGCACCCGGGTGCGCCAGCAGTCGGGCATCGGCGCGATGCTCACGGTGTGCGTGGGACTCGGCGCGTTGATCGCCCAGGCCTCGCAGTCGTTGACGGACACCACCCACGCGGTCGTCACCGTCCTGGCGGGCACGCTGGTGGCCGCGGTGACGGCGACGGTGATCATGGTCCTCGACCTCAAACCGTCCGGCGCGGTGTTCACGGTCTTCGCCACCACGGCAGTGGCCTCGGCACCGGTGACCGCACCGGTGTGGGGCGCGCTGCTCATCGCCGGGTCCGCGGCGTCCTGGTGCGTGCTGCTCAGCGCGTTGTCCCGCTGGGCGGGCGAGGCGAATGCGGACGCGGTGGTGCACGCGCCGCCGAGTTACTCGCGCGCCGCGATGGTCCGTCAGTTCTCGAAGTACGGTCTCGCCGCACTGCTCGGCGGGTCGGTGGCCACGGCCACGGGCATCCCCTCCCCGTACTGGGCGCAGGTGGCCGCGGTGGTGCCGTTGTCGACGCCCGGACACCGTCAGCAGGTGGAGCGTGGGCTGCACCGCATCACCGGTACGGTCCTGGGTGTCGGGGTCGCGGCGTTTCTGCTGTCCTTCCCCAGCGAGCCCTGGCAGATCCTCGTGTGGGTGGTGGTGATGCAGTTCCTGGCCGAGATGTTCGTGCTGCGCAACTACTCCCTGGCCTTGGTGTTCATCACCCCGCTGGCCCTGCTGATGGTCTTCCTCGCCCACCCGCAGCCGGTGTCGACGTTGCTGGGCGCGCGGGTCGCCGAGACGGCGATCGGCGCGGTCGTCGGCATCGGTGTCGTCCTGCTGTCCGCGTGGCTGGCCAGACGCCGACCCCGTGCGGTGCGGCGGGCCGAGCAGGTAGATTGACACCCACAAGGAGGATTCCCATGCCGGAACCTGAGCTCGTCGACCTGCCCGCCCGCCATCTCGCCGTCGTCCGCGACACCGTCGCCGTCGAGGAGTTGGCCACGTTCTACGACCGCTCCTTCCCGCCGATCTTCACCGCGTTGGACGCCGCGGGCGTCGTCGTTTCGGACGCCCCGATGGCCGTCACCCACGGCGTCCCCGGGACGCTCCCCGGCGCAAGCGTCGACATCTCCGTCGCCGTCCCGCTCGACGCCGCCTTCCCCGGCGCGCGGGACGCGGCAGTGACGGCAGAGACCCTGCCCGCCACGCGCACGGTCACGTTGCTGGTCCGCGGCAACTACGACCTGCTCGCCGGCGCCTTCGACGAGGTGATCTGCTGGGCACGGTCGCAGGGGCTCACCCCCACCGGCACGTCCTGGGAGCAGTACCTCACCGAACCGACGCCGGACGGCGACCCGGACGCCAACGAGACGCTGATCGGCGTCCTCGTGCGGTGACCGTCCGGAAGAGCTGCACAATGGGCTGACGGGGGCCGATCCCGTAACATGATGCGTCGAACTGACATCTACCCCGTCCGGTAATGCTGACAGTGTCCTCCCGACACGTCCGCAGCCAGGCGGAGAACGGAATGACTCCGTGCCGGATTCCCCGGAACCTACGTCCCCCGCCTCCCCGGAGGCGGGACGCTACCCGGACGACATGCACCCCGGCCTCGTGCCGGGCATCAGCGTCGACGACCAACGTAACCGCTTCGGCCTCGACAAGACGGTCTTCTTCGTCACCGCGGCGCTCATCGTCTCCTTCATCGTCTGGGGTGTGTCGAGCCCGTCGTCGGTCTCCGACGTCTCCTCGACCATGTTCTCCTGGGCCATCAGGAACATGGGCTGGCTGCTCAACGTGGTGATGGTCTCCGCGGTGGTGCTGATGATCTACCTGGCGTTCTCGCGCTTCGGGCAGATCAAGCTCGGCACCGACGACGAGAAGCCGGAGTTCTCCCGCTTCGCCTGGGTGGCCATGATGTTCGGCGCCGGTCTCGGCGTGGGCATCTTCTTCTTCGGCCCCTCCGAGCCGCTGACCTACTACATGGACCCGCCGCCGCACACCGTCGACGCGGAGACCCCCGAGGCCATCCACCGCGGCCTGGCACAGACCCACTTCCACTGGGGCCTGGCCATCTGGGGCCTCTACGCGATGGTCGGCGGCGCGCTGGCCTACAGCTCCTACCGGCGCGGCCGGGTCTCGCTGTTCAGCTCCGCGTTCCGCTCCCTGTTCGGCGAGCGCCAGACGGCCGGCCTGGCCGGACGCCTGGTCGACATGATGGCGATCATCGCCACCCTGTTCGGCACCGCGGCCACCCTGGGCCTGTCTGCGCTGCAGATCAGCCAGGGCGTCCAGATCGTCTCCGGCGCCTCGGAGATCACCAACACGGTGCTGATCATGATCATCGCCTTCCTGACCCTGTGCTTCATCATCAGCGCGGTGTCCGGGGTGAGCCGAGGCATCCGGTACCTGTCGAACCTCAACATCTCCCTGACGCTGGGCCTGGTGCTGTTCGTGTTCCTCCTGGGACCCACGCTGTTCCTGCTGAACCTGGTGCCCTCGGGCATCATGGCCTACGCCGACAACATGCTCGACATGATGGGACGCTCGCTGTCCTGGGGTGAGGACACCCTGGAGTTCCAGTCGATGTGGACCGCCTTCTACTGGGCGTGGTGGATCGCCTGGACCCCCTTCGTCGGCCTGTTCATCGCGCGCATCTCCCGCGGCCGCACCATCCGCGAGTTCGCGCTGGTGACCACCCTGGCCCCGACCTTCATCCTGATCCTGGCCTTCACCATCTTCGGCGGCACGGCAATCACCTTCTTCCAGGAGGGACGCGAGGGCGTGGACGGCGACTCCTCGGCCGAGCAGCTCCTGTTCGCCGTCTTCGACAACCTGCCGTTGAGCTGGCTGACCCCGTTCATCATCATCTTCGTGCTCGCCGTGTTCTTCATCACCTCGGCGGACTCCGCCTCGCTGATCATGGGCACCCTGTCCGAGCGCGGCAACCCCTCGCCGAACAAGCTCGTCGTGGTGTTCTGGGGCCTGTGCATGATGGGTATCGCGGTGGTGATGCTGCTCACCGGTGGGGAGACGGCGCTGACCGGACTGCAGAACCTGACGATCCTCATCGCCATACCGTTCTCCGTGGTGCTGATCGGGCTGGCCGTCGCGTTCGTGAAGGACCTGATGACCGACCCGGCCGCCATCCGGCGCGACTACGCGAAGTCCGCCATCCAGAATGCGGTGTACAAGGGCATGCAGGAGCACGGGGACGACTTCGAATTCTCCGTCGCCCGCACCGAGGACGGCGCCGGTGCCGGCGCCCACTTCGACTCCACCTCCGCGAAGGTCACCAACTGGTACCGACGCACCGACGAGGACGGGAACGACGTCGGCTACGACTACGGTGCCGGCCAGTGGTCGGACGGGTGGACGTCCGACGGTGAGGACGGCCCCACCACCGAGACCGTCGCCGAGCCGCGTAACCGGGACTAGGCTGTCACCTCCGCGGGCTCCACACGATACGATGTGGAGCCATGAGCGACGAACGCGAGATTCTCACCTACGACCTCTTCGGCACCGCGATCAAGGACCTGGCGCAGACGGTCGTGGACGACTACAAGCCCGACCTGATCCTCTCCATCGCCCGCGGCGGGCTGCTCATCGGCGGTGCCCTGGGCTACGCGATGGGGATCAAGAACGTCTCCGTGATCAACGTGGAGTTCTACACCGGGGTCGGTGAGACCCTCGACCAGCCGGTGATGCTCCCGCCGACGCCCGAGGCCGTGGACCTGTCCGGCATGAAGGTGCTCATCGCCGACGACGTCGCCGACTCCGGCAAGACCCTGGAACTGGTCCAGGAGTTCTGTGCCGAGACCGTCGCCGAGGCCCGCACCGCGGTGATCTACGAGAAGTCGCGCTCGATCATCAAGCCGGACTACGTGTGGAAGAAGACCGACCAGTGGATCGACTTCCCCTGGTCCGACTTCCCCGTCATCACCCCGTCCGGCACCCCCACCGGCGGAGAGGCCTCCTAAGCTTCTCGAGCTTCTCGAGCTTCTCGAGCTTCTCGAGCTTCTAGGCCCCCTGGCCCAGCGCCTCACCCACGCGCTTGCCGCTGTGGATGCAGCCGCCCAGGAACGTCCCCTCCAGGGCGTTCTTGCCGTGCATGCCGCCTCCGCCGAACCCGGCGACCTCGCCGGCGGCGTACAGGCCCGGCAGCACCGAGCCGTCGGCACGCAGGCAGCGTCCCGAGAGGTCGGTCTCGATCCCGCCCAACGTCTTGCGCGTCACGATGCGCAGCCGCACCGCGATCAGCGGTCCGTTGTCCGGGTCGAGGATCCGGTGCGGCTTGGCCGCTCGCACGATCTTGTCACCGAGGAACTTCCGTGCCGTGCCGATGTAGTTGACCTGCGCGTCCTTGGAGAACTTGTTGTCGAGCTGACTGTCGCGGTCCTCGATCTGACGGCGCAGGACGTCCGCATCCACGACCGGAGCATCTGCACCGGTGAGCTCGTTCATGCCCTGCACGAGGGTCTCCAGGTCGTCGGCGATGACCCAGTCCTCACCGTGGTCCATGAAGTTGCGCACCGCCACGTGTGTGCCGGGGCCGACCTTGCCGGCCAGCTTCCGCAAGGACTTGTCCGTGAGGTCCGGGTTCTGCTCGGAGCCGGAGAAGATGAACTCCTTGTCCGCGATCGTCTGGTCCAGCACGAACCAGCTGTAGCCGTGGCCGGTGCGTCCGATGTGTTCCAGGGATGCCAGGTTGTCCGAGCCGGGGAAGATGTTGGTCGGAAGGCGCTTCCCGGTCGCGTCGAACCACAGTGAACTCGGCCCCGGGATGATGCGGATGCCGTGGCCGGGCCACACCGGGTCCCAGTTCGCCATGCCCTCGGTGTAGTGCCACATACGGTCGGTGTTCACCGTGGCCGCACCCGCCTGCGTGGAGATGCCGATCATCCGTCCGTCGACGTGCGCGGGCACACCGGTGACCATGTCCTCCGGGCACCCGCCCCACCGTTCGGTGGGCCATGAGCGGCGCACCAGGTCGAGGTTGCCGCCGATACCGCCGGAGGTCACCGCCACGGCCGCACCACGGTGCTCGAAGGTGTCGACCACCTCGCGCGGCGAGGCGACGCCGCGTCCGAGCTCGTCGCAGGGGGCCAGCACGCTGCCGCGCACCCCCACCACCGCGTCGTCCTCCACGATGAGTTCGTCGACCCGGTGACGGAAGGCGAAACGCACCCGCCCGGCGCGCTCGGCCTCCAGCAGCGGTTCGCGGAACACCCGGACGACCTCGGGTCCGGTTCCCCAGGTGAGGTGGAAGCGTGGCACGGAGTTGCCGTGCCCGGAGGCGTCGCCGCTGCCACGTTCGGCCCAGCCGACCGTGGGCAGGACGTTGAGGCCGAGGTCGCGCAGGTAGTCGCGCTTCTGGGTGGCGGCGAAGTGCACGTAGGCGCGTCCCCACTCCCGGGGCCAGCGGTCGTTTTCGGCGGGGTCGTAGTCCGCGGAGTTCTCCCAGTCCCGCCAGGCCAGCTCCTCGGAGTCGTGGACGCCCATGAGCCGTTGCTCGGGGCTGCCGACGTAGAACAGCCCGCCGAGCGACCAGTAGGCCTGCCCGCCGAGGTTCGCCCGGTTCTCCTGGTCCAGGACGAGCACGTCCCGTCCTGCCTTCTGCGCCTCGTAGGCGGCGACGAGTCCGGCGAGCCCGGCGCCGACGATGATCACGGTGTCTGTGCTGCCACGGTTATCTCCCATACGAAAGCAGTCTAGGGGCTCGCCCGTGGAATGGGACGCGGACCGACATATCTCACACAACGGACGCTTGCGTTCGCTGAGTGAGACCTGTAATTTTTCCCCTCGTCCCATAACCGCCGAAAATGACGAAGAGAGAATCGCAGCCGCCCCATGACCACCTCACTCACCGAGCACCCCGCCCCGCCGTCGGCGCGGCCGAACGGCAACAAGAAGAGCCGTGTGATCTTCGCCTCCACCATCGGGACGACGATCGAGTTCTACGACTTCTACGCCTACGCCACCGCGGCGATCATCGTCTTCCCGCACCTCTTCTTCCCGGAGAACGAGAACTCCACCATCGGGCTGCTGGCCTCCCTGGCCACCTTCGGGCTGGCCTTCGTCGCCCGCCCCGTCGGCTCGGTGCTCTTCGGCCACTTCGGTGACCGCATCGGGCGCAAGGCCACGCTCATCGGCGCCCTGCTGACCATGGGCGTCGCCACCTTCATCATCGGCCTGCTGCCCACCTACGAGCAGATCGGCCTGTGGGCCCCGGCCCTGCTGGCGCTCATGCGCTTCTGCCAGGGTCTGGGCCTGGGCGGCGAGTGGTCGGGCGCTGCCCTGCTGGCCACGGAGAACGCCGAGGACGGCAAGCGGGCCCGTGCCGCGATGTGGCCGCAGCTCGGCGCACCGTTCGGCTTCATCCTCGCCAACGGCCTGTTCCTCATCCTCGTCCTGGGCCTGGACCACACCCACGGCGAGCCCGGTGGCGCATTCATGACCTGGGGCTGGCGCGTGCCGTTCCTGCTGTCCTCGGTGATGGTGGCCATCGGCCTGTACGTGCGCTTCAAGCTCGAGGAGACCCCCGTCTTCCAGGACACCCTGGACAAGGGCGAGGACGTCAAGGTCCCCACCGTCGAGGTCTTCCGCACCGCGTGGCGTCCCCTGATCCTCGGCACCTTCGTGATGGTCTCGACCTACACGCTGTTCTACCTGGTGACCACCTGGTTCCTGTCCTTCGGCATCGGCGACCGTGAGGCCGGCGAAGGCCTCGGCATCCCCTACAACCACTTCCTGGTCATCCAGCTGATCACGGTGATGTTCTTCGTCGTCGGCATCCCGCTGGCCGGCTACCTCTCCGACACCGTGGGCCGACGCCGCTACCTCACTGTGGTCTCCGTGCTGGTGCTCTTCTACGCCTGCGCCTTCCAGGCGTTCCTCGACCCGGCGACCTCCGGCGAGGTGAAGGCCGGGATCTTCCTCGGCATCGGCATGTTCCTGATGGGCCTGATCTTCGGCTCCATGTCCGCCGTGCTGCCCGAGATGTTCCCCACCAACGTGCGCTACACCGGCTCCGGGATCGCCTACAACGTCTCCTCGATCCTCGGTGCCGCCGTCGCCCCCTTCATCGCCGTGGCGCTGGCCACCGCGTACGGCCCGTGGGCCGTCGGGATCTACCTGGCCGTGGTCGTGCTGATCAGCCTCGTGGCCATCCGCCTGATGCCAGAGACGAAGGACTCCGACCTCTACTCCGTGTAGCGGACTCAGTTACGGCGGAACACGAACTGTTCGCAGTCCAGGGCACCTGCCCGCGCGAGTGCCTCGTGCAGGGCCAGCTGGTAGTTCCAGAGCCTGCGGTACACCGCGTCGAAACCGGCGGCGGCCGCCGCACGTTCGCGGGCGGTGAACGCCGAGCGCCACAGGGCCAGCGTCGTGGCGTAGTGCGACCCCATCCGGTTGCGCGCCGTGAGACGCAGTCCCGCACGGTTGGCCTGCGCCGTCACGTGCGTGGGCGTGGGGTACTCCAACGCCGGCCACACGTAGGCGCGCATCACGTCCAGGCTCTCGGTCACGCTCGCCTCCGGCGGGCGGAGATCCTGGTCCTCCCCGTCGACGGGGTCCGTCGGACGCACCACCGACTGGACGACGGCGATCCCGTCACCGGCGAGCATGCGTTCCACGGCGCGCAGGAAGTGGATCGTGCCGTCGTTGCCGAGGGTCTCCATGCGCTCCACGCTGAAGACCGCGTCGTAGGTGCCCGACCACTGGCGCGGCGACGGGATCGGCCCACGGATCGTCTGGACGCGCACCGCACCACCCACGCCCGCCTCGTGGGCGAAGGCGCGCACACGCTCCGCGTGGTCCACGTCGGACGTCAGGACGTCGACGTGGGCGCCGCGCCGCGCGGCGGCCACCGGCAGCGCACCGCCGGACGACGGCAGCTCCAGCACCCGGTGCCCCGGGCCGACCTGCGCCTCGTCGAGCATGGCGTCGATGCGGTGCTGCTGGGCGGAATCCAGGTCGGCGCGGTCCACCGCCGCCGGGTCCGTCGGCGCGTCGAGGTAGCTCACCGTCACCGGCGGACGCTGACCGCCCTGCTCCGGGTTGTCGACCTCCGAGGTCCTCGTCCCGGAGGCGAACAACGCCGAGCCGGTGGCACGCGACTGCCCGGCGTAGATGTCGACGAGGGCGTCCGGCAGGTCGCCGGCGCGCACATGACCGGCGACCCGGCGCCGACGGCGCGACAGGCGTCGTCCGAGCCCGCCCTCCAGGGGTTGGGTCAGCAGCGCCCCCAGCACCTCCGGCAGGGGGTCGGCCGTCCACTCCCCGGCCATGTAGCCCTCCGCCAGACCCAGCCAGCCGGCGTCGACGACCCGGTCGAGAACCAGGCCGTCGTCCACCACGAAGCGGGGGGAGGAACCGGGGGTCAGCGAGATTCCGTGGTCCTGGGTCAGGTTCTCCAGCCGCTGCTGCAGGTGCACCGCCCGACGACCGAGGAACGGGGCCTCCGGCGCCCGCGCCACCCCCGGCCACCGGTCTGCGTCGACGTAGTTTTCGCGGTTCTCGCGGGCATCGCGGGGGTCACGTCGGACGCCACGGCGATGGCCGTCGTCGACAGGTCGTGTCACGTCCGCCTCCGTCCTCGCTGGTCTTAGGTATTCTAGGCAAAAGCAATCGGCCACCCCCGGCTGCACCCGAAACAGAAAGGCCCGCCGAGAGGACCCACCGCATCCAGCCCGCGTGATGATCCCGTCGAGGACAGGCACTAGTATGGGCACTCAGGTCCGACGCGACCGGGAGGTCCGTCGGCTGACGACACTACACCGGCGTCCACCGACCCCCTGTAGAACACGCAGCAGTGCTAAAGACACAACGCAGAGAGAACACGTGATGACCACCGGCGCCGACACCGTAGGAACGCCCGCGCGGTCACCGCAGAACGAGGAGTTTCGCTGATATGACAACAACCGCACCCTTCCGGCCCTCCGGCCGTCACCACGTCGTCATTGTCGGCGGAGGTTTCGGTGGACTGTTCGCCGCCAAGAAGTTCGCCGGCGCCGACGTCGACGTCACCATCATCGACCGCACCAACCACCACCTCTTCCAGCCGCTGCTGTACCAGGTGGCCACCGGCGTGCTGTCCTCCGGCGAGATCGCCCCGACGATCCGCCAGATCCTGCGCAAGCAGCGCAACGCCCGCGTCGTCAAGGCCGAGGTCCGCGACGTCAACGTCGACGAGAAGATCATCACCGCCGACCTGGGCGGCAAGGACGTCGTGCTGCAGTACGACTCCCTCATCGTCGCCGCCGGCGCCGGCCAGTCCTACTTCGGCAACGACCACTTCGCCGAGTTCGCCCCCGGCATGAAGAGCATCGACGACGCGCTCGAGCTGCGTGCCCGCATCACGGGCGCCTTCGAGCGCGCGGAGATCACCGACGACCCCGCCGAGAAGGCCCGCCAGCTGACCTTCGTCATCGTCGGCGCCGGCCCCACCGGTGTGGAGCTCGCCGGCCAGCTCGCCGAGATGGCCCACCGCACCCTGCGCAACGAGTTCCGTCGCACCGACACCGAGCAGACCCGCATCCTGCTCGTCGACGGCGGCCCCCAGGTCCTGCCCCCGTTCGGCAAGAAGCTCGGCCGCAAGGCCCAGCAGACCCTGGAGAAGCTCGGCGTCGAGGTCGTCACCGACTCCCTGGTCACCAACGTCGACCGCGACGGCGTGACCTGGAAGAACATGAAGACCGAGGAAGAGACCACGGTCGCCGCGTACTGCAAGATCTGGTCCGCCGGTGTGGCCGCCAGCCCGCTGGGCAAGCACATCGCCGAGCAGATCGACGGCATCGAGGCCGACCGTGCCGGCCGCGTCCCGGTGAACAAGGACCTCTCCGTGGGCGACCACAAGGAGATCTTCATCGTCGGCGACATGATGAGCCTCGACAAGCTCCCGGGCCTGGCCCAGGTCGCCATCCAGGGTGGCGAGCACGCCGCCTCGATCATCCGCGCCGAGGTGGAGCAGGGCGCCACCGAGCGTCCGGACTTCAAGTACTTCGACAAGGGCACGATGGCCATCGTCTCGCGCTTCAACGCCGTGGTGAAGCTGGACAAGGCCGAGATCTCCGGCCCGATCGGCTGGCTGATGTGGCTCGCCGTGCACCTGATGTTCATGGTCGGCTTCCGCAACCGCTTCGTCGCCGCCTTCAGCTGGGGCCTCAACACCCTCTCGGCCAACCGCTGGCACCTGGTGGCCACCCGCCAGCAGCTGCACGCCCGCAACGCGCTGCGCAAGCTGCGCACCCTCGAGGACGAGCAGGACATCCGCTCCATCGAGGTCCGCGACAACCTCAAGTTCGGCGACGGTCGCGACACCCGCGCCGTGGCCGACTAATAGCCGACTAGTTTTCGGCTAGTTCCGGCTAGCACCTCCGGATCAAGCCCGGGGCCGTTCCCTCTCGACGGCCCCGGGCTTTCGCGTGTGCGCACACACGGTAGGCTGGACTGCTGAGACTCGGGGTGCGCGGAACGACCCGCGCTGAGATCACACCCGTAGAACCTGCTCTAGTTCGAACTAGCGAAGGGATGGTCCGTGTCAGACACGCTCGCCACCACCGTTGACATCATCAGTTCCCTGCGTCGGGACCAGCCGTTGGTGCAGTGCATCACCAACCAGGTCGTCCCCCAGGTCACCGCCAACGTCCTCCTCGCCGCGGGTGCCGCCCCGGCGATGGTCGACACACCTGAGGAGGCCGCCGAGTTCGCGGCCCTGGCCTCGGGCCTGCTGGTCAATACCGGCAGCCCCACCGCCGCCCAGTACACCGCGATGCGCGAGGCCGTGCGCGGTGCGAACGCCGCCGGCACCCCCTGGGTCCTCGACCCGGTGGCCTGCGGCGGCCCCGCGGCGCGCACCGAGTTCGCCCGTGAGGTCGTCCTGCGTCGTCCCGCCGCCGTGCGCGGCAACGCCTCCGAGGTCATCGCCCTGGCCGGACGCTCCGGCGGAGGACGCGGCGTCGACGCCACCGACGAGGTCGACACCGCCCTGCAGGCCGCACGCTCTCTGACGGAACGTACCGGCGGGGTCGTGGCGGTCTCCGGCGCGCGCGACCTCATCGTCTCGACCGGACGGGTCACGTGGCTGACCTCCGGCGACCCCATGATGCAACGCGTCATCGGCACGGGCTGCTCCCTCGGCGCGCTCACCGCCGCCTATCTCGGCGCAGCCGCCTCAGCAGGTACTGACGCGCACGACGCCGTCCTCGCCGCCCACGCCCACGTCGGTGCCGCCGGCACGCTCGCCGCGCGGGACGACTCGGGACAGCTGCGCGGCCCGGGCGGCTTCGCCGTCGCCTGGCTCGACGCACTCGACACCGTCTCGCAGGACCCGGGCCTGGTCCCCGGGCTCGTCTCGGCGATGGAGACCGCCGAATGACCCCGGTGAGCGTCCCCGCCCCTTCCCGCGTGGACTGGGGTCTCTACCTGGTCACCGACCCGGAACTCGGCGGTGGCCGCGACGCCGTGGCCGGCGTCGTCGCCCGGGCGGTGCAGGGCGGGGTCAGTGTGGTCCAGCTCAGGGACAAGACCCTCGGCGACGAGGAGTTCACCGCGCGCGCCGCCGAGCTCGCCGAGGTGCTCGCCGGAACTGGCGTGCCCCTGTTCGTCAACGACCGGATCGACACCGCCCGCCGGCTCGGACTGCACCTGCACATCGGGCAGGACGACATCGACTACCCCACCGCCCGGGACCTGTTGCCCGACGACCTGATGATCGGACTGTCCGTCGACGACCACGCCCAGGTCGACCGGATCGCCGCGCTCATGCGTGACGGGGTGCGTCCGCCGGACGTCCTCGGACTGGGCCCGGTGGAGCTCACCGACACCAAGACCGACACCGGTCGCGCGCTCGGGGTCACCGGCCCCGGCAGCGTCGACGACCTGGCCGCCCACGCCCTGGAGCTGGGGATCCCGTCGGTGGCCATCGGCCACGTCAACGCCGCCAACGCCGCCGCGCTGGGTGCGTCCGACGTGGCGGGGATCTGCGTGGTCTCGGCGGTCATGGCCGCCGACGACCCCGCCGCGGCCGCCCGCGACCTGCGCACCCTGTACGAGAACACCGGCACCAGCCCCCAGACGAGTGAGGCCCACACATGATCCCCCGAGTACTCAGCATCGCCGGCACCGACCCCACCGGGGGCGCGGGCGCACAGGCCGACATCAAGTCCATCGGCGAGGCCGGCGGCTTCGCCATGAGCGTGGTCACCGCACTCGTCGCACAGAACACCCACGGCGTGCGGCAGGTCCACGCACCCGACACCGACTTCCTCCTCGCCCAGCTCGACGCCGTCTTCGACGACGTCACCGTGGACGCGGTGAAGATCGGCATGCTCGGCACCGCCGAGATCACCCGCACGGTGACCGGCTACCTGGCCGCACACCCGGTCCCGGTGACCGTGGTCGACCCGGTGATGGTGGCCACCAGCGGCGACCGGCTGCTCACCGAGGACGCCGAGGCAGCCCTGGTCGAGCTGTGCCGGGCCGCCGACGTGATCACCCCGAACCTCGCCGAGCTCGCCGTGCTCGGCGGCACCCAGGTCGCCGCCGACCTGGACGAGGCCCTGTCGCAGGGGCGCCGGCTCTCCGCGGACCTGGACACCACCGTCATCGTCAAGGGTGGGCACCTGTCCGGCCCCACCGCGGACAACGCGGTCGTCGCCCCGGACGGCACCGTGACCACCGTGCCCGTCGCCCGGGTCACCACCCACAACACCCACGGCACCGGCTGCTCGCTGTCCTCGGCCTTGACGACCCGGCTCGCCGCCGGGGAGGACACCGCGACGGCACTGCACTGGTCCAGCCGCTGGCTGTCCGAGGCCATCCGCCACGCCGACGACCTGCACGTCGGCACCGGTAACGGCCCGGTCGACCACACGCACCGTTCCCGGCGTCTCGCCGCGGCCTCGGACACCACCCCCTGGGAGCTCACCGCAGGTGTCCCGGAGCTGCTGGACAGCCCCGGGGAGCTCGCCGCCGTCGGCGCCGCGCACGACGAGGTCACCCCCCACATCCCCGGGGCCGGCCCGTGGACCACGGCCCTGTGGCGCGCCCAGTCCGCACTGGTGAGCCAGATCAACGCCCTGCCGTTCATCACCGACCTGGGGGCAGGCACCCTGCAGAAGGCTGACTTCGACTTCTACCTCGCCCAGGACGCCGTGTACCTGGCGCAGTACTCCCCGGCGCTGGCGGCGCTGGCGGCCTCCGCGCCGGACCAGGCGTCGTCGCTGTTCTGGGTGAAGGGTGCCGCGGAGTGCCTCGAGGAGGAGGCGTCCCTGCACCGCACGTGGCTGGGCGACGCACCCGCCGTCGCCCCCTCCCACGTCACGGCGTCCTACACGGCCCACCTCACGCGCAGCGTGCAGTCGCGCGACCACGTGGTCGGCGCGGCGGCGGTGCTGCCGTGCTACTGGCTCTACGCCGAGGTCGGGATGGATCTCGCCGCGGGGTCCACGCCGGACAACCCCTACGCCGCCTGGCTGGACAGCTACTCCGGTGAGGACTTCACCGCCGGCGTCCGGCAGGCGATCTCACTGGTGGAGGACGCCTTCGCCACCGCTGGTCCGCGTCAGCGCGCCGAGGCCGCCCGCGCCTTCCTCGACGCCTCGCGGTGGGAGCTCGAGTTCTTCGACCAGGCGCACCGCCGCTGAGCGGACGGCTGCCGGGGTCACCGGGGCTGGCCAACGCTACTTGCTGGGCACCACCACGGTCCGCAGTTCCGTGGTGGCGCACAGCTTGCCGGACGCGGCGTTGACGTGCTCGATGCGCCACAGCTGACTGGTCCGGCCGGTGTGCACGGCGCGTGCCGTCGAGCGGATCACGTCGCCGGGGGTGGAGGGGCGCAGGAAGTTCGTGGAGTTGGTGGTGCCCATCACCAGACCGCCGCCGCCGGCGATGTAACCGGCGAAGGACCCGGCCGACTCCCCCATCGTCGCGTAGATCCCGCCGTTGGTGATGCCCCAGGGCTGCACGTGGTCCTCGGTGATCGTGAGCTCCACGACGACCTCCGGGAGGAACTCGACGTAGCGCAGGCCCAGCGTCCGGTCCAGTGACGGGATCGACGTGGCGAAGATCTCCGAGAGCTCGGCGGTCTGTGCCTCGGTGAGCTCCGAGGAGCTCGCCGAGCCCATCAGCTCCAGCATCCGTTCCATGGCTGCACTCTGCCCGGTGGCCGTGTCGTTCTGCGTCACTGTCTGTCTCTCCCTCACGTACGTGTGCTCCGGCTGCTCCGGTGTGTTTCCCGGTGAGTCTAGCGACAGTCGGACCGCCGCGGGCGAAGATGGACGGGTGGGCGCTATCATGGTGCACCATGACAGATTCCTCCGCACAGATCGGTGTCGTCGGCCTCGCGGTGATGGGTTCCAACATCGCCCGGAACTTCGCCAACCACGATCACACCGTCGCCGTCTACAACCGCACCTCCGCCAAAACGGACGCGTTCATGGCCGAGTTCGGGGACACCGGCAGCTTCGTCCCCTCCTCCACCGTGGAGGACTTCGTCGCCTCCCTCGAGCGTCCCCGCCGTGCCCTGATCATGGTCCAGGCCGGTCCCGCCACCGACGCGGTGATCTCCCAGCTCGCCGACGCCATGGAGCCCGGCGACATCATCATCGACGGCGGGAACGCCCTCTACACCGACACCATCCGCCGCGAGGCGGAGATGTCCGAGCGTGGCCTGCACTTCGTCGGCGCCGGGATCTCTGGCGGCGAGGAGGGCGCACTCAACGGCCCGGCGATCATGCCGGGCGGCCCGGTCGAGTCCTACGAGTCCCTCGGCCCGCTGCTGGAGGACATCTCCGCCAAGGTCGACGGCACCCCCTGCTGCACCCACATCGGCCCGGACGGCGCAGGCCACTTCGTCAAGATGGTCCACAACGGCATCGAGTACGCCGACATGCAGGTCATCGGCGAGGCCTACCACCTGCTCCGCTACGCCGTGGGCATCGAGCCGTCCGAGATCGCCGACATCTTCCGCACCTGGAACGACGGCGACCTGGACTCCTACCTCATCGAGATCACCGCCGAGGTGCTCTCCCAGACCGACGAGGCCACCGGCAAGCCGCTGATCGACGTCATCGTCGACGCCGCCGGCCAGAAGGGCACCGGCCGCTGGACGGTCAAGGCCGCCCTGGACCTGGGTATCCCCACCACCGGCATCGGCGAGGCCGTCTTCGCCCGTGCGCTGTCCGGCGCCCGCGACCAGCGCGCCGCGACCACCGGCAACCTGCCCTCCGGCGAGGTCACCACGCTGGACGCCCTGGGCGTCTCGAAGGACGACTTCGTCGAGGACGTCCGGCGTGCGCTCTACGCCTCGAAGCTGGTGGCCTACGCCCAGGGCTTCGACGAGATCAAGGCCGGCTCCGACGAGCACGGCTGGGACGTCGACCCCCGCGACCTCGCCACCATCTGGCGTGGCGGCTGCATCATCCGCGCGAAGTTCCTCAACCGCATCGTGGACGCCTACAACACCGACCCCGGTGTGCAGTCCCTGCTGCTGGACCCGTACTTCAACACCGAGGTCGGCGGTCTGATCGACTCCTGGCGTCGGGTCGTCGTGGCGTCCACGCAGCTCGGCCTGCCGATCCCGGTCTTCGCCTCCTCGCTGTCCTACTACGACTCCCTGCGTTCCGAGCGGCTGCCCGCCGCCCTGATCCAGGGTCAGCGCGACTTCTTCGGTGCCCACACCTACGAGCGCACCGACCGCGACGGTCACTTCCACACCCTCTGGTCCGCCGACCGCAGCGAGGTGGAAGCGTAACCCGTGTCAGGTCAATCAGAAGGACGACGAAGCGCCAGTGCCGGTGGACAGAACCGGCAGAACCGGCGCCGTAAGGTCGTCCGGGGCAGTCGTGCGGGTGCCTCAGGCACCGCCGGCGGCTCCGAGAATCCCGGCAGACGTTCCGGCAACCGGAGCCAGCAGGGTAACAAGCAGCAGGGCAACAAGCAGCAGGGCGCCAAGCGTGGCGGCCAGCAGGGCAACAAGCAGCGCCCCGCCCAGAAGAACCAGCAGAAGAACCAGCAGCCGAAGGTGCAGCAGCAGGTCCGCCAGCCCAAGGTCGCCGCACCGGTTCCGACCGGCCCGGCCGCAGGCGTGGACACCTCGGTACTCTTCGCCGACATGGGTCTTCCGGACCCGGTGGTCAAGGAGCTGACGGCGCAGGGGCTCAAGCACCCCTTCCCGATCCAGGCCGCCGCCATCCCCGACGGGCTGGCGGGCAAGGACGTCCTGGGACGCGGTCCGACAGGTTCCGGTAAGACGTTCACCTTCGGTCTGCCGCTGATCACCCGTCTCACCGGCGGTGCCTCGCGCCCGGGCAAGCCCCGCGCACTGGTGCTGGTGCCGACCCGCGAGCTCGCACAGCAGGTCGCCGGACGGCTGCGCCCGTTGGCGGAGTCCGTCGGCCAGCGTGTGATCGAGGTCGTCGGTGGCGTGAACATCAAGCGCAACCTCACCGCCCTGGCCCGTCCGGTCGACCTCCTGGTCGCCACCCCGGGGCGTGCCGAGGACCTCATCCGGCAGAAGGCCCTCGACCTGTCCCAGGTCGAGATCGTCGCGCTGGACGAGGCCGACCAGATGGCGGACATGGGGTTCCTCCCGCAGGTTCGCCGCCTCGTCGACCACATCCCGGCGGATGCGCAGCACCTGTTCTTCTCCGCCACCCTCGACGGGGACATCAAGGTCCTCGTCCAGCGGTACATGAACGACCCGATCACGCACTCCACCGGTGAGGTCCGGGCGAAGGTGGACACCATGTCCCACTTCCTCGGTGTGGTGGACGACAAGACCGCCCGCAACGACGTGGTCCTGCAGCTCGGGCGTGCCTCGACCCGCACGATCATGTTCATGCGGACGAAGCACACCGTCGATCGTCAAGTCAAGAAGCTTGTCCGTGACGGCATCCCCGCTGTCGGCATCCACGGCAACAAGGGTCAGGGCGCCCGCACCCGGGCGATCGAGGAGTTCTCCGACGGCCGTGCCACGGTGCTGGTCGCCACCGACATCGCAGCCCGCGGCATCGACATCAAGGGTGTCGACCTGGTGGTGCACATCGACCCGCCGGCCGAGCACAAGGCCTACGTGCACCGCGCAGGACGCACCGCCCGTGCCGGCGAGTCCGGCACCGTGCTGACGCTCACCACCGCGGATACCCGGCGTGAGACCGAGCAGATGATGCGCAAGGCCGGGGTGAGCCCCACCGTGTGGGTGCTCGACCGTCACGGCCTCACCGCCTACCTCGGCGAGCTGGGGCTGGACAGGTAGGACTGGGATGGACATCCTGCTCAGCATCCTGGGGCTGGTCGGCTTCGTCCTGTTGACCGCCGGCACCGGGATCTTCGTGGCCGTGGAGTTCTCCACGACCAGCCTGGAGCGCTCGACGATCGAGGACGACATCGCCGAACGCGGCGACGCCGCCTCGCACATGGTCAAGAAGGCCCACAGCGGCCTGAGCTTCATGCTGTCCGGCACCCAGCTGGGCATCACGGTGACCACCCTGGCCACCGGCTACCTCGCCGAACCGATCCTGGCGAAGTTCTTCACCCCGGTGCTCGAACTCGTCGGGCTCGGCGCCTCCGCGTCGACCTCGGTGGCGCTGGTGCTGAGCCTGGTCATCGCCACGATCCTGTCGATGGTCTTCGGCGAGCTCGTGCCGAAGAACCTGGCGATCGCCAACCCGTTGCAGACCGCACGGCTGCTGACGCGGCCGGTGTGGATCTTCAACACCGTCTTCCACCGGTTCATCCAGCTGATGAACAACGCGGCGAACATGATCGTGCGACGTTTCGGCATCGAGCCCGCAGACGAGCTAGCCTCGGCCCGCTCCCCGCAGGAGCTCTCCGCCCTCGTGCGGCACTCCACCGGTGCGGAGGGCTTCGACCAGTCGAAGGTGCGCATCCTCGACCGTTCGCTGAAGTTCGGCGACACCAGCGCGGAGGACTTCATGACCCCGCGATCCACCGTGGACACCCTGGAGACCACCGACACCGCACTCGACCTCATCCGTGAGGCCCACGAGTCCGGTCACTCGCGCTTCCCGGTGGTCAACGGCGACCTGGACGAGACCATCGGTGTCGTCCACGTCAAGGACGCCCTGACCGTGCCGGCGGACGAACGGGCCACCACCACGGTGCGTGACCTGGCCCGCCGAGTTCCCACCGTGCCCACCAGCCTCGGCGGCGACGCCGTGCTCAACCTGGTGCGCTCGGCGGGCTCGCAACTCGTGCTCGTCGTCGACGAGTACGGCGGCACCGCCGGCATCGTGTCGATCGAGGACGTCGTCGAGGAGATCCTCGGCGAGGTCTGGGACGAGCACGACAACCGTGAGGACTCCGAGGTCCAGCGCAGCGGGCAGTTCTGGGACGTGTCCGGGCTGCTGCGTTGCGACGAGCTGGAGGACGCCTGCGGCTACATCGCCCCGGACGGCCCCTACGAGACCCTCGGCGGACTCATCATGACCACGCTGGGCCGCATCCCGGTCGAAGGCGACCGCGTCCTGCTGCCCCGGGGCGAACGCGACCTGATGGAACGCATGACCGACGGTAACCCGGTGCGCTGGGAGGCGACGGTGGAGTCCATGGACATCCGACGTGTCGACCGGGTGCAGCTGCGCCCGGTGCCTGACAGCGGCGCAGATACCGGCACAGACACCGACAACACGGAATCCGCACAGGGAGGTGGTCAGGATGGGTGACCTCTGGGCCATCGCCTTCGCCGTGCTGTTGCTCGGCCTCAACGCCTTCTTCGTGGGCGTGGAGTTCTCGTTGATCTCCTCACGCCGCGACAGGCTGGAGAACATGATCGCCGCCGGCAACCGTCGGGCGGACAAGGTCCTCTACGCCACCGAGCACCTCACGATCATGCTCGCCGGTGCCCAGTTCGGCATCACCGTGGCCTCGGTGCTGCTCGGCAAGGTCGGCGAGCCCGCCATCGCGCACCTCATCGAGGCACCGTTCCACGCCGTGGGGCTGCCGGACAACCTGCTCCACCCGGTGGCGTTCGCGATCTCGCTGCTCATCGTCACGGTGCTGCACATCATCCTCGGTGAGATGGTGCCGAAGAACATCGCGCTGGCCGGCCCAGAGACGGTTGCCACGGTTCTGGTCTCCCCTCACCTGCTGTTCTGCCGTCTGGTGCACCCGGTGATGGTCTTCCTCAACTGGATCGCCCGGGTGACGTTGAAGATGGTCGGCGTGGAGCAGAAGGACGAGCTGGACGCCACGGTCTCGCCCTCGGAGCTCTCGCAGATGATCGCCGAGTCCCGCTCCGAGGGGCTCATCGGCCCGTCCGAGGCGACGCGCCTGTCCAAGGCGCTGAACTCCTCGAAGCGCACGCTCAGCGAGGTGATGATCCCGCTGTCGGACGTCGACACCATCGCCGTCGACGAGACCACCGGACGCATCACCGTCGGCCAGGTCGAAGAGGCGGTGTCGCGTACCGGCTACTCCCGCTTCCCCGTGACCGGGACGGACGACGGTTACCTCGGCTACATCCACGTCAAGGACGTTCTCGACAACCTGCTGGACGCCTCGACGGGCCCCGACCAGCTCGTCGACGAGCACGACATCCGCCCGCTGATCACGGTGGAGGGTGGCGTGAACTTCGACCACGCGATGAAGGAGCTGCGCCGCACGAGCTCGCACATGGCGCAGATCTCCGACGGCGGGGTCGTCGTCGGGGTGATCACCCTGGAGGACGTGATCGAGGAACTCGTGGGAACGGTGAGAGACTGGACCCATGACGACTGACACGCGAGACCTGACCGCCACGGTGCTCACCCCGCAGCAGTGGCGCGCACGCCAGGAACACCACCGCGCGACCGTCGACAAACTCACCGCCGGGCGTCGGGAACGCCGCTCCCGCGGTGAACGTCACCCGGTCTGGGACTTCATGTACACCTACTACCCGGTCACGCCGGGCAAGCTGGGCCGCTGGAACCCGGGCTTCGGCGTGTCACTGGTCGCCGACGGCGACGAGCGTCCCGGCACCGCCGGGACGCTGCGGGAGACGACCGCGCCGGACGGAACGGCGCTGTGGGAGCTGGACGCCGACGCCCTGATGGCCAAGCGCGGCACCAGCTTCACCTACATGCGCCGCCTGCTGGCATCCACGCTGGGGCGTCCGGCGCGGTTCAGCTGCTTCGGCATGCACGAGTGGGCGATGGTCTACCGGGACGCACCCCGTCACCCCGAGCCGCTGCGGCTCGGACGCGAGGCCACCGACGGGGTCGTGGAGGCCAATACGTTGCGGTGCACCCACATCGACGCCTTCCGCTTCTTCACCGAGGACGCCGTGCCGCGCAACACGCTGAACCCCACCCGTGAGACGCAGGCCGACATGGAGCAGCCGGGCTGTCTTCACGCCACGATGGACCTCTACAAGTGGGCCACGAAACTCGGGCCGCTTGTGCCCGGGGAGCTGTGGCTGGACACCTTCCGCCTGGCGTGCGACGTGCGCCGCACCGACATGGAGGCCAGCCCCTACGACCTTTCCGCCTGGGGTTTCACCCCGGTCGCGGTGGAGACGCCGGACGGACGGGCGGAGTACGTGCGCCGCCAGCGTGACTTCGCCGAGCGCGGCCAGGTACTGCGCCGGGCGTTGGTGGATATCATCGACGACTTCTTCCGCTCCACGCAGCGGGCATCCCGAGAAAACGGAGACTGACCATGGCACGACACAGCGCAGCGCAGAGCCCGGTCCGGGTGGCCGGGTGGGTGTGGTTCGCCCTCGTGGCGGTGATCCTGGTCGTCGCGCTGGTCGTGGGATGGTTCGTGTTGGCCTCCCGGCAGTCCTCCGACGAGGCCGAGGGCGCCTGCATCGACGGCGATCAGGAGCTCACCGTGTGGGCGGACCCGGCGGCCGAGGACGTGGCCCGGCAGCTGGTCGCCGACTACAACGACACCGAACCCGTGGTCCGGGACCGGTGTGTGACCGCGTCGGTGGAGGTACGCTCCACCGCCGAAGCCACGCTGGCCTACCGGGGTGGGCAGCCGGGTGTCGCCCCGGTGTGGATCCCCGCCGGCACCGGTTTCATCTCGGGGCTCTCCGGCGCGCCGAACGAGGTGCCTGTGGTGGGGTCGGACGACCTGGTGCACCGGGTCCCCGAGGGGGCCGACGCCGACGTGGCACGCGCCGTGCTGCCCACGGGTGCGGCGTCGATGGTCACCGCCCTCGCCGCGGAAGCGGCCGGCGTCCCCCTGGACATGGAGTCGGACGCCACGCTGGAGGCACTGCGGGCGGCGCCGGACGTTCAGGCCGCCGTGGACGAGAACCTGCCGGTGCTCTCCTCGGCGTCATTGCTCGGCGAGCAGGCTGGCGGAAACGATGCCACCGTCGGCGAGGTGCAGTTCCCGCTGGTGGCCTTCGGGTCCTCCCCTGCGGTGGACGAGAACCAGGCCCGGGCTGCGGCTGACTTCGCGGAGAAGGCCGATGCAGAAGGCACAGGGGAATCAGTTACAGCTGAGCCCGCGTCCCCCTGGCTGAGCAGGGTCGCGGGCGTGTTGGCGGATGTGCCTCTGGGCTGAGAGATCTGGCTAGGAGGACTTCTTCAGACGGCGGGCGGCCAGCTCGTCGGCGGGGTCGAAGGCGCCGTCGGGCTGAACGACGGGTTCGGCCGGCTCGGAGGGGAAGGCGGTGATCGTGCCGCTGAGTTCCTTCATCAGGCCCGGCACGGCGATGCCGAAGACTCCCTGTCCACCGGCCAGGAGGTCGATGACCTCCTCGGCGGAGCGGCACTCGTAGACGGTCTTGCCGTCGGAGACCAGGGTGATGCCGGCGAGGTCGTCCACGCCGAGGTTGCCGAGCTTGTCCACGGCACGGCGGATGTTCTGCAGGGAGATGCCGGTGTCGAGCAGGCCCTTGACGATCTTCAGCACGAGGATGTCGCGGAAGGAGTACAGGCGCTGGGAGCCGGAGCCGTGTGCGGTGCGGATCGACGGCTGCACCAGCTTGGTGCGTGCCCAGTAGTCGAGCTGGCGGTAGGTGATGCCGGCGACCTGGCAGGCGATGGTCACCCGGTAGCCGACCTCCTGGTCGGGACCCTCGACGTCGAACAGGGTGTCCTGCTGCGGTGCCGGGACAGCCTCGCCGGCGGGCGTCGTGCCCTGCTCGTGTCCGGACTCGCCCCGGGCGTCACTGCGCTCCATGCTGATTCTCCTCTGTTCGGCGTGTCTGCTTGCACACCTGTGATTCACTGCTCTCAAGATTAGACGGGATGGCCGTGGAGTCAACAGGTGAGCACGAAAACCTCACCCGGGGGATCCGCATCCCTGACCCTCAACCTGAGGTCGAGGGTAATGCTAACACGAGAATTCACCCGACACCCGTGTAACAACACGCGTGTCATGCACGGAAAAAACAGAGAACCCCCGGCCACGGTCCGTGGCCGGGGGCGTGGAGGAACCGGCGTCAGTGAGGCAGCTTCCCCTTGATCAGCGCCGCGTGCAGTGAGACGACCAGGGCGCTGACCTCCCGGCTGACCTCGGCGGAACGCTCCCGGGCGTTCTCGTCACGACCGTGCGCGACCGGCCCGGCGACCTGGTTGACCAGGTCCGCCTGCCGTTGCGCCTGGGTGACCAGTGTCTTGAGGTGCCGGTGGTCGATCCCGTACTCCCCCATCTTCGCCGCGATGCGCACCACGTCGACGTCGTCGACGGAGAAGAACCCCGCCGCGTCCGGCGTCAGCAGGGAGATCTTCACCAGCGAGGCGACGACCGAGTCCTCCACCCCCGCCCGCGAGGCGACGTCCGCCCGGGTCAGTCGTCGGACGGTCGCCTGACGGAACTGCTCGGGGGTGACCGTGCCGGCCACGGAACGACGCGAGTCCACCGGGGTGACCTTGCCCGAGTCCATCGCCTCGAGCTGCTCCTTGATGACCTTCAGCGGCAGGAAGCTGTCGCGCTGGTTGGCCAGGATGTAGCGCAGCCGCGAGATGTCCTCCGGGGAGAACCGCCGGTAACCAGACTTGCTGCGCTGCGGGGTCACCAGCCCCTCAGACTCCAGGAAACGGATCTTGGAGACCGTGACGTCCGGGAAGTCCGGCTGGAGCTGCTTGAGGACGTCCCCGATCGACGACGTGGGCAGAACCCGCCCGGCGGTGGGCCGGGACTCAGGCTGCGGCTGCCCGGCGGCTGCGGCGTTCGCTGACACAGTGCTCCTCACATCAGGTGCGGGTCCGGTGACGTGGTGTCGACAGGGGTGATACTACCGAAGAGGGTGGACCTCAGGCGTCCTTCGTGCCGTTGAGGATGACCAGACGGAACTTGCCGATCTGGATCTCGTCGCCGTTGCTCAGCACGGCGGAGTTCTTCGGCTCGCGGTTGACGTAGGTGCCGTTGAGGCTTCCCACGTCGACCACCTCGTACTCCTCACCGTTGCGGCGGAACTCCGCGTGGCGACGGGAGACGGTCACGTCGTCGAGGAAGATGTCGCTGTCGGGGTGGCGGCCGGCCGCGGTCGTGTCCTGGTCGAGCAGGAACCGTGAACCGGCGTTCGGCCCACGCTTGACCACGAGGAGCGCAGAACCCGACGGGAGACCCTCCACACCTGCCGGTGCGGACTCGGACTGCGCACCGGTCTCCATCTCCTTGAGGAGGTCAGCACGGAAGACCGAGGTCGTCTCGACCGATGCTTCCGGGATCCCGGTGTTGTCGCTCATGTTTCAGTTCCTCCTGGAATCTGTTGCAGTGTGACCATGGCTCCGGCCGCAGGTCGCGGCTGGAGCCGATGAGAAGAGCAGACGGTACGCCTGCAAGCCTTTCCCACCATACTACCCGGCGGCCCCGCGAGACTACGGAAAGCCTCGCCGAAACCGGGTACCCCCACCGTGCGGCGGGGTCGTGCGGCTATCCGGAACCCTACCGGAAACCTGCCGGACCCTACCGGAACATCGCCGCGATCGAGCCGACCACGCTGCCTCCGGTGCTGGACAACGGGTTGTCGTTGACCATGTAGGTCCACGTCGCACTCGGCTTGTGCAGTCCCTGGCCGGCCAGGTCCACCCCCTCGGAGGTGATCTCGACCTCGCTGAAGGTCTCCCTCGCCTTGGCGACCGCGCGCTCGGCGAGTTCGCCGAAGGCGGCGATCGACATCCGGTGGAACTCGTCGATCGGGCTCTCGCGGGCGATGGCACGCAGGTGGATCGACTCACGGATGTCGTCCAGGTAGGCCAGGTGGTCGCTCCACTCCACGTCGAGGTGGTAAAGCATGATCTCCCGGGCCGCCTGTTCCAGCACCTCCTCGGGGATGCCCTCGGCCTGCAGGCGTCCGGCCTTCTCCACGTCGTGGTAGCTGAGGTCCTGCCAGGCGGTGTCGGTGTCGAGCACCTTGGCACGCCGGTCGTCGACGATCTCACGCTGGTCGTTGATCAGCTTGTTGTACTTCCACGTCGTGGCGTGGATGTCGAGCATCTGGCCCTCCGCCACGCGCTGGCAGTGGTCGATGAACTGCAGCACCTTGCGCTGTTCCAGGCGTCCGTCCTCGCCGGGCTCGGCGCGCAGCTCCTCACCGGCACCGCCGGTGTTGACCACGTCGTCCTCCAGGGAGACGAAGAACACCGAGGAGCCCGGGTCACCCTGACGCCCGGAACGCCCACGCAACTGGTTGTCCAGACGCTGGGAACGGAACCGCCCGATGCCGACGACGTGCAGGCCGCCGAGCTCCACGACGTGCTCGTGGTCGTCCTCGTCGCGTCCGCCGAGGCGGATGTCGGTGCCTCGGCCGGCCATCTGCGTGGACACGGTGACGTGCCCGGCGCGTCCGGCCTCGGCGACGATGCCGGCCTCCGCCTCGTGGTTCTTGGCGTTGAGCACGCGGCACTGCACGCCGCGTTCGGCCAGAGCCTCGGCCACGCTCTCGGACTCGGCGATGTCCTGGGTACCGACGAGGACGGGCTGACCGGTGCCCTGGACCTCCACGATGTGGTCCACGGCGGCGGCGTCGCGCTGCTCCTCGGTGGTGTAGACACGGTCGGCCTCGTCGAATCGACGGTTCGGCAGGTTGGGGTCGATGACGCTGACGGACAGCTCGTAGAACTGGCGCAGCTGGTCGCTGGCGGCCACCGCGGTACCGGTCATGCCGCACTTACGGGGGTAGAGCCCGAGCAGCGCCTGCACGGTGATCTGGTCGAGGATGCGCCCGCCGTCGGTGACCTGCAGGCCCTCCTTGGCCTCCACGGCGGCCTGCAGGCCGTCCGGCCACCGCTGCAGTTCGGCGACGCGGCCACGCGAGCCGTCGATGAGGGCGACCTTGCCGTCGCGCACGATGTAGTGCACGTCGCGGGTCAGCAGGTGCTGGGCGTGCAGCGCGACGTTGACCTGCGACAGCAGGGCACCCGCGTCCGCACCGTCCACCGCCTCCACAGCGTCCACAGCGTCTGCACCATCCGCGCCGTCCTCTGTATCCGCACCGTCCCCGGCATCCCCGGCGTCCCTGGCAGCACGGGCATCGTCACCGGCACCGTAGAGGGACTCGATCCCGAGGCCCTTCTCCACGAACCGCGCACCGGAGTCGCTGAGGAACACGTTGCGGCGGTCGCCGGAGACCGTGAAGTGCCGGTTCTCCTCCATACGGCGCACCAGGTCGGTGATCTGGCCGGTCGGGGCGGGCCCCGGCTCAGATCCGGCGAGCACGAGGGGCACCAGCGCCTCGTCGACCATCACCGAGTCCGCCTCGTCGATGACCGCCACGTCGGCCGGGGTACGCACCGCGTCCTCCCGGCGGGTGATCAGCTGGTCGCGCAGCACGTCGAAGCCCATCTCGTTGACCGCACCGAAGACCACGTCACGGGAGTAGACGTCGCGGCGCTCGTCGGCCCCGTACTCCTCGGCGATGGCGCCGTGGGTCAGGCCGAAGAAATCGAGCAGCGGGCCCATCCACTGCTCGTCGCGGCCGGCGAGGAAGGAGTTCACGGTGATCAGGTGCACCTTGCGCCCCTGCAGGCCGTAGCCCACCGCGGTCATCGCACCGGTGAGGGTCTTGCCCTCACCGGTGGCCATCTCCACCACGTCACCGACGAGCATGCGCAGGGTGCCCTGCAGCTGGACGTCGAACGGCCGCATGCCGATCGTGCGCTCGGCACCCTCCCGCATCGCCGCGAGCAGCAGCGGTGCGTCGTCCACCGAGGGGGTGTCTCCGGCGGTCACGCAGGACCGGGCGATCTCCACGACCTCGGCGTCGGTGGCGCCGGACAGTCGCTCCACGGCCTTCGCCGACTCGGACACGATCGTCTTCGACTTCTTCTGGTTCGCCGTCGCCGACGAACCCATGGCCTTCCAGAACCAGCCGAATCCGGCCATCCTCGCCTCCGCTTGCTGCATGTCTCAGGGGTCGTGCTTCGCACGCTGTCGGTTGCAAGGATAGTCGGCACGCGCCCGTGCGGCACACCACTGGGGCACTACTGCGGCATTACCGCGGGGCACTACTGTGGGCCGGGTGACTTCGAGAAGCGTGACCTCCGTCGACGTCGAGTTCCGCGGTGCCGACGTGGCAGGACGCCCCGTGCCCGTGATCACCGGCACCGTGGACCTGCCCGGCGACGCGCGCGGGCTGTCCCCGCAGGAGTTCCGTGAGGCCGGCGTCCCGGTCGCCCTGTTCGCCCACTGCTTCACCTGCAACGACTGGTCAGGATTGTCCACCAGTGGTTTTATCATCGATGCAGGTCAGAACGTTCCCGCCAGTCTCGCCAGTCGCGTCGAAATGGGGGTCTCGCGGGTCTCCTATGGGATGGATGCGGGATGAGCCCCTCCCCTCGCGCCGGGCACGGGCCGACCTGCGCGGGCCCCCGGACGCAAGTAAGACCCCCACCGTCGGGGGAGACGGTGGGGGCCGGCAGGGTCAAGTGTTCACCTATCTCCCGCACTCTTGAGGCTAGCCGCCAAACGTCTGTCGCCAACCAAGAACGGTAAAAGTTGTCCCAACACAATGAGGAGTCCCCACCGTCGCGAAGTCGATGGGGGGCTGTCGGGGAGCTGCACATGGGAACTGTGAGGGGGTGCCCACGGCGCTCGACCCTGGCGGGGCGGCCCCGGTGGTCCCCGCCCCCACTGAGCGTACCGGGGGCCGGCGGAGGTGTCCCCGGATCGCAAAAAGCCCCCGCACAGAAGTGCGGGGGCTTTTGTCGCCAGAGGCGACGGGCTCTTAGTTGATGGAGCCGCGGACGAGCTCGATGGCCTGAGTGAAGAAACCGGAGATGGCGTCGACGATGTTTCCGATGATTTCCAGCATGGGGATACCTTTCGATAGAAGTACATGGTTGCAACGATGCTCATGCTCCGTTGCTTCACCGGCCCTACCGATAAGGACTCTGAACTCGTTACGCCGCCGATAATATACACCCCCGAAAAGGGGTGACGATGCGTCATCGTCGCAGGACAAAAGGCGTAAACGAAAACCGCGCACCACCCCACGGCGCGGAGTCGGTGCGCGGGATCTCGAAAGGTCGATGCATACTGGAGCACCTGCTGCGGGTGATCGATCCGTCCCCGAACACGCACAACGGAACGCAATCCCAGCAAACTACTCCGCACGGGCGCTAGTTCGGGGGATGGCCCAGGTTCTCGTGAGAATTCACCAGCAACGGCGGTCATGACGCGTGACTCGATACCCCCTCACGGCAGAGACCAATCGATCGCGAGGGGGCACCCAAGGAGCCAGGACAACACAATCCCGACGGGGCCGACGGTGGCGCCGACCCGTAACCGAGGATACAGGCCGAAAACTCACGGAACACAAAAAGACCCCCTCCAGGCCGAAGCCCGGAGGGGGTCAGAAACCGCCGAAGCGGTTGAGGCTACTCGGCCCCGGTCTCGCCGCCACCGATGGAACCGGTCACGACGCCGATGGCCTCGTTGAAGAAAGCAGCGATGGCGTCAACGATGTTGCCGATGATCTCGAGCATGTTAAACCTCTTTCAAAGGGTTGAGAACGACTGTACAGCCGAGGCTGTTTGCCCCGTGCCCGAGCCACACTACCGACAGAAGCTCCTGTAGTGTTACTTACGGAAACGAAACCACCCCCGTGGGTATCCCCCGCTCGCACGACGACAACGCGCCGCCCCCGGGGGACTGAAAACCCGAGGACGACGCGTTACTCGAAAGGGTACCCCATGCTGATAGGGCAATCGCGGAGGATCATCACTCCTCCACCAGACAGACAGTATCGTGCAGTGAACCAAAGCGCCAGGTAGCTACCCCCCTAAGGGGTGACTAAAGGTCAGCGCAGGTTCTCCTGGTCCAGGTCCTCATGCAGCTCCGCCGGCAACGGCGGCCACGACGTGTGGTCCGGGAACACACTGCGCCACGCACGAATGTGACGCACCGCGGCAATCAGCTTCGGCTTCACCGTCCCCAACTCAGAGCGCAGCGTCCCAACCTCGGTACGAAGACTCTTCAGCTCACCGCGCACCTCCTTCATATCCTTGTTCACCGTGTCCAGGTCCGCCGCCTGACGCTCGGCGTAGGCCTGCCAGTTCGGCCCCTTATCCGACGACAGCTTGATCTTCGCCACCAGAATCAGCACCAGGCCGCTAATGAACCCCCCGATGATCGTCACGTCCATCAATTTGCACCTCCCGGACACGAATCTCGGTGCGCACACCTCGCCACACCGCCCAGGTCACCAACGCGACGATCATCAGATACCCGATCGACGACACCCACCCACGGGTCATCTCCCCGGTGTACGTCGCCCAGATGAACGACAACGCCCACAACAGGTGGATCGACACCCCGCAGGCCACGGAAATCGCCGCCAGCCATGAACGATGCCATGGTGTGGTGAGCAAACACAGCCCTCCGACGGCGATCCACACGAGCGACCAGGCGGTCATGCTCACCCACTTCTCCGCCGGATGACTGCCGCCATTGGAGTAGTCGATGTAGCTGATGCCCCGGGCGATGCACCCCAACCCGAGGATCACCAGGGCTGTGGCGTCGGTCAACAGCCCGTCACGGATGCGCTCCACCGGTCGGCGAATCACGCGGGGCAGGTGGTCTATGGGCATGACTATCCCCGCCGCCGGTCGGCGTTGAATCGGTCGACCCAGTCGGTGAGGTCGCGGGCGGCGTCGTTGACGGTGTCGCGCAGACGGTGCTGACCGACATAGGCCGGCTCCTGGTCGTCGCTGTCGTCGGTGTCGTCGTCCTGGTCTTCGTGGGTGTGCCGGGCGTCGATGTACTCCGCCTGCCAGTCGGCGAGCTTGCGCTTCTGCGACTCGGAGAAGCCGTTCTTCGTCTGCTTCACGCCGAGGGCGGTGCCCAGGGTCGTGACCGTCACGATGATCAGATACGCCCAGTCGGGCAGGTCGATCGGCATGGACAGGGCGACGGCGGCGATCGACACGACGGCGCCGATGATGGCGGAGATCGTGTTGGCGACCGTGCGCCCCTTGGGCTGCTCGTTGAGCTTGTCGTTGATGATGTGGCCGATGAACTCCAGGTCCGTCGGCGTGGTTCCGGGGGTGGTTGCCATGTCACTTACCTCCGTTGATCAGGGTGTCCAGCTTGGTCTCGACGCGATCCAGGGTTTCGGTGTTGTCGCGCAGGGCGGCGATGATCTCGACGGTGTTGGCGCGGGCGACGAAGCTGTTGGCGTCGGCCATGTACAGCGCGTCGACGGGGCGCAGCTTCACGTCGGAGCCCTCCACACGAGACGGGTAGGTGCGGGTGAGCTTGTCGAAGTCGGACATGATGTTCTCCTCTGCCAGGAATGGCGGGTTGTCGATGTAGTGCTGCACGCGGGCGCGGAAGGCAGGCATGTCGATGCCGCCCGGATCCCACTTGCCGTCGCTCGAGTACTCCTTGTGCCCGGGCACAGCCCACTGGGCAGGCTTGTCGAGCACCCAGCACACCGCAGCGCAGATGCGGTAGTAGGTGTCGATCATGTCGGCCGGCCACGCGCTCGTGCCGGAACTGTTCGCCTCTACGCCGATGGTTTCGTAGTTGGCGTCGTTGGTCGTCAGCCCCTTGTAGGAGCCGCGGCCGGCGTGCCAGGCGACACCTACCCCTGTGAGGTGGGCGACCGAGTCGCGGGGGAGGTGGATCTGCGACAGCAGGCCACGGAGGTCTGACCGCCCATCACGGATGAGAGACGTCGGGGTGTTGTCGCCTCCGGTGTGGTGAGCCATGATCCCGCGAATGTCACGGAAGTCTCCGTTGCCGCGGTTGCGCCACCCGGGCTCCTCGATGACCTTCACACCGAATGCACGGAGCGCGTCGGCGAGCCATGTTGGGTCACCGCGCCATCCTGGGCGCTTGGTCACCGAGGGGAGCTGCGGGGTCTCCGGGGTCGTGTCGGTGAGCGGCTGGTGGCCCCAGGACTGGTGGTAGGTGTCGTTGATGTCGATCTGCACACCGTCGGGGCCGGGCACGTTGTGCTGCCGCTGGTACAGCACGGCGTAGTCGCTGCCGGTCGCGCCGTTGGACCAGGAGCGGGTGACCCAGCCGAGCACGCGGCCGGGGGCGACGGTGGCGACGACGTCGTCTTCCATCGCCCAGTGCACGACGCGGGAGTGGCCGTAGATGCCGACACGGTGCTTGCCGAGAACACCGGCGGCCGCCTTGAAGTACTCGACAGCGGTGGCGTTCCACTGGTTCAACGTGATGTCGAAGTCGCAGGCGAAGAACACCGGATGCCCGGCCAGGCCGACGGCGTTGAGCTGCTTCTGCGCGGCCTCGGCATCAGCCCGACCTCCGGCAGCGCCGCGCATGACGTCGGAGGTTTGTGCGGTGCCTGCGGCGTACTGCCACACCACCGCTATCTTCAGCCCCGCGGCGCGGTACTCGTCGACGCGGGCCTTCGTCAGCGGCTTGGCCTGCATCCAGTTCTCGCGGGCCGGGCTGATGTACGCCACGACCCCCTCGTGCCCCGCTCGTTTTATGGCGGCGCCGCTGGGAAACGACGCCGAGAAGTCAATGACAGTCATGTGCCCTCCTTCGGGCATAAGAAAAGCCCCTGCGAGGGACTATGGGGTCGGATCGGGGAAGGCGGTGACGGAATTCACGGCGGCATGACTTGTCGAGAAGCTCAACCTGCCGGAGTACTTCCGCATCGGATACTGAGCCCAGCGTTCGACGCTCCTCGTTGTTGACGGAGTGACGGTTACGCCGTTCACCACGACGTAACCGGTCGTCACTGATGTTCCCTCCCAGTCGAGGAAGATCGCCCACTCCCCGTCGGGGAGATCGACCGAGAAGTTCGCGCTCGGCGAATCGGGTACGAACACGAATGGTTCAGCCGCCCCGCCGATCTTGCCGACCACGGGTCCGAGCGTGAGATCACTCATCACCGGTCACCTCCTCCACACTGTGCACGTCGCCGCCATCGGTATCCCAGACGTTGTCGACCGGCAGCGCGGCCTCCGGTGGTGCCCACGGCACTACACCGTCCCACGGCCACAGCGCAGGACGCGCCCGCACCAAAGACTCCAGGGCAGTCAGCCGGTCGACGACAGCGCGTAGACCACGGACCTGGTTGATCTCGTGCTCATGCTCCGTCGGATACCGCGGATCAGACAGACGCTCATCATTGCCCCGCACGTAGCCGGACATGACCTCATCCCACCACGGCAGGTCCTCCCTGGCGTGCTGATGGGAGGGCATAACCTGCACCACCAGGCTCGCGGTACACACCGCGTCGAGGTCCTCCTGCGTCCACGTCGCAGCCACCGCCACGGCCTCATGCCGCGACAAGTCCACGATGACCGTGGCAGACCGGTGAGTCTCCGGAGCGCCCTCCGGCAAGGTGACGATCGTCGACGCCGTGCCGTCCGACCGACGACCCCGCAAAGCCAGAGACGATCCACCACACCAGTCGACAGTCACCGTCACCCGATCCAGCCACAGTGGTGGGGTCAGCCACTCACCGTCGAAATCCCACCCGGTGGGTGTCGTCGCCGGGTCAGCGACCGCATTACCCCACCCCGGGCCCGGTGGCACAACCTGCACCGACGCGCCCGGCGAAGCAAGGGACAAGGCAGGCACACGCGGATCATCACCCGACCCAGCCAGGTCACCCGTCATCTGGATCAGACCCCGCGTCGACTCCGACGCGGCCGGCAGATCACCAGTGGCGATGTCCTCCGCCTGGGCCGCCGCCTCACGCGCAGCATCCCGGTACCCACGCCCCTCCGTCGCCGCCGACCGGGCAATGCCCGCAGCCGCCTCCGCCGCGACCTTGTGACCCTCGGTGATGCCCGTGGCCTCCGAGACAGCATCACGCACCGTCTGCCCCGCGGTGTCAGCGTGCTGCCCGGCGCGGGTCTCGTGCCCCGCGGCGTTGTCCTCCGACGTCTTCGCGTTCTCCTCGGAGGTCGCCGCGGCCTGCCGGTGACCGTCCGCTGTCGTCGAGTGCTCGCCCGCGGTGTCAGCGTGCTGCCCGGCGCGAGTCTCGTGCCCAGCCGAGTTCGTCTCGGAGGTCTTGGCGTTCCCCTCGGACATGGCCGCGTTGGCCTCGGATGTAGCGGACGCGCCCGCACTACTCGCCGAGTCGCTAGCCTCACCCGCCGACCGGTCCGCCTCCTTCTCAGAACGAGTTGCCTGCCGGGTGGCCTCCTCCTGATGCGCCAACGCATCTGCCTCGGCCTGCACCGCTGTGGCTTCCGCCTCAAGCACACGCTCGGCGGACCCCACCCGATCGGCAGCACGCTCGGACCGATCCGCTTCCCCCTCGGACCGGTCAGCCTGCGCCCGGGACTCCCGTGCGGCAGCCTCCGCACGAGACACCACAATCGGCTCCCACTCGACCTGCTCACCGATAAGGTCCGCCAGATTCCAGCGCTCCCCATCATCAGGGATGCCGATCTCCCACTGCTGACCGTGGGACACCCCGCCCTCCAGCATCACGATCACCGGGCCCGGGTCCAGCTCCTCGGTCTCGAAATGCCCACCGGAGTCCTCCATCGGGATCCGCGCCAGCTCCACCAGCGTCAGCGCGTCGGAGTGCATTGCTGGGCGAGCCTGCGTCGCCGAGATCACCACCGCCGTGCCCTGCTGGTCAAAAGGCTGACCAGTCACGTCCTGGAGATTGCCGTACAGTACCGTCATCCCTGATTCGCCTCATCTCTTGTCTCGTCACGCACCGTCTCATCGCCCCGGTTCTCCACGTCCGTGGAGTGCCGAATCGCGGCCATCATGCTGTAGCGGTAGCCGCCGTCCCACCAGCGCCATGCACCGGTCCACGTCTCCACGTCGACGGTGCAGCCTGGCTCATCAATCACGACCGGGAAGATCGACAGCAGAGTCGACGCTCCCTTCGGGTTGATGACTCCGGTGTCCGACATGGTGGAGGCATCATCGGTAACCGTGTGATACACCGTGCCGTCCGGCCGACGGATACGCACCGTCTGCTGGATCATCGCGTTGCCGCCGTAGCCGGTACCCCTCGCCCGGTTCTTCACCATCACGAGCCACGCACCCACGCCATCGAGCACCAGTCGCCCCTGCGAATCGATGCGCGTATTCTTCGCCGGTCCGAGCTGCTTGTCGAACGGCATACGGCGAACATTTCCGCCGAAAATCCCCCACTCAGCGTTGATGTTGCGGGACATGTAGGAGAATCCATACCCGGGCAGGCCGAACAGCAAGTTGATTGAGTTCTCCAGCCCCTCCTGGCCGTTGCGGATCTCGACGGCGGCCTCCTCGACCGGGGCGAACGGGCCACCGGTGACAATCCCCGACAGGGCATTCATGATCGCCCCGCCGATGCCGCCGACGGTCTCCTGCAGTGATCCAGCAAGACCGTTTCCCAGCTCGTCACCTGCACGCCCCAATGCGCTGATGTCCTGAGGCGACCCGTCCCAGCCAGGTTCCATACGATCAGGTGAGATCCCCATGTCAGTCCTCCTCGTCCAGCGCGGCGCGCAAAGCGGCCCGCTGCTCCGGCGTCAGCGCTTTCACGTCGACTGCCTGGACGGCGACCGGCTCCCGGTCCTCCAGCGCCCCGATCCACCGGCCGTCCTGATGTGGTGACCCCTGACCACCGAGGCTGTCGTATTGCACTTGCGGTCCGAGTCGGACGGTCCAGCGGTACTGGCCGGCAGGCAGCGTCCCGACCATCCGACCGGTACGCGGGCACAGGCTGAGTCCGGGTGGAAGCTGCTCGGACCACGCCGCAGTGTGCTCCGCCCCGGGCACGATCTCGTCGACCTCGCGGTCGTCTTTCCAGTCGCGGAAGTACTCGACCGTCGACGGGGCGACGTCGGGGAGTTTCGCGCCGCACATGTCGAAGATGTGCGTCGCCAGCTCGTTCATCATCTCCGGGGTGAGCTTTGCTCCCAGCGGGTGGAGGAACAGCTGGGCGTACGGGTGGACGTCCTCGGGAGGTTCATGCTCGAACATGAACCGCATCTGCTGATTCGTCACAGTGATGTTCCTCCTTGAGGTTACGGGATAGCTGTCTTCACCCGATCGATGGCGGAAGACAGGGTCTTGACGCTTCGTTCGAGCGACCGGGCCGGGGATTCGCGGAGGCGGGGGTCACCGAGACCGAGCGAGACGTCGTCACCGTCCGGGGTGACGGACACGTCCCACTCGGCGACGTAGGTGGCGAAGACGATGCCGTGACTGATGACGCCCGCCTGGTCTCCGGCGAGATAGTCACGTCCGAGGACGTATGGCTGACCATCCCCCACGGTGAACTCCGTACCGACGCTCCCCTGGGTCGACTGCAGGCCGGTGAATCCCGCCTGCAAACTCGACAGGCTGAAGCCGTCGCCCGGAGTCACTATCCCGCGGTAGCGGTACGGTCCATGCGCCACCGCCCGGGCCGAACTGCTGTACTGCGCCCAGGCGAACAGCTTGTCCTTGAGAAGCTCGCCCTGCACGTGACCGATGAAGGCTCCGGCCGCGACGGCCAACGGCGCCAGCGGCGGGAAGAGCATGCCGACACCGGCACCGATCCCCTGCCACAGCGCATTACTACCTGCGGCGATCAAGGAGTTCACGATCTGCGGCGACCGCCCGCCGACGATCACGTGGGAGTCGGTGGACTTCCGGACGATAAGCCGGTGCTCCGTGCCATGCATGTGGTCCGCCGACCACACACACCACGCGTGCGGATTCTCACCGTCGAACCAAGTATCGTCCAGGACCAGCGCTTTCGTCGTCTGATCCCCGGCGATCGTCGCACGGATACCGCGGATGATGTCCGTGGGCTTACCCGTCGACGACGAGTCGAAAGCACGGGGCTTGACGTCGATCCAGATAGTCGGCTTCGTCAGCGTGACATGCGACGGGGCCGGCTGATCGTCACCGGGCAGCCACAGGTCAAGGGTGACCAGCAGCCCCGCGGCATCTAAGGTGCTCTCGAAGGTTTCGCCGGCCATGTTGAACCGCGAATCGAGGACCGTCCACTCGGTGGTCAGGGACTCGTGGATCGGATTGACCATGATCGGCCAGTCCTCCTCGCGGATCCTCGACCACGTCGACGGTGACCACATGTCCCACAGCGCCAGTAGCGACGACTGGAATTCGCGGGCGAGATTCGCCTGCATGAATTCCTTGACGACCCGGAGGCTGTCACCGAAGCGAATATCGGCATACTTCAGCTGCGCGAGCAACGAAGACCCCGGAGAAGCCCAGAGAGGCAGGTGATTCAGATGCTCGAAAAGCCCCTCGCCGAGAACAGTCACCGACGAGACAGTGTCGGTCTGGATCAGCTCCAGCTCCGCCAGACGGTACGTCACCCGGTAGTACGGAGTCTCCACGATGATCCAGAACCACTGCGTCAGCAGCGCGTTCGGATCGGTGGCACCGTCGCCGTCAGCCATGAGCAGCGTCGGCACCGACGGATGATCCCCCGGCAGGGTCAAGTCCACTGCTCCGGCCGCATTGGCCTTATCACCGTACGACCCCTGCAGGAATCCCGACAGAGAGCACACCGGCACCATGTGATTGTCCGCCAGCCAGATCGTCCGGGCACCGAGTGCATGCTCGGCCCGGCGCGCAGCCTGCCACGACTCCCAGTCAAAATCGGCAGCCTGCAGAATCTCCGTGTCGGACAGGACGTCCACCATGTCACCACCTCCACATGTGCGAATGCCGCGAGGTCAGCCGACCCACACAGCCGTCGAATCTCCACCGCGCTGTCGAGTGAGCATCCACCGGCGCGGGAAAAAGCCGTCCCCGCATCCCTCGCCACAGGTCGGGGGCATCCACCCCGTCGACCGTCACGCGAGACGCGAAAGCCGGGTCTGTATCCAGCACCGCCGTGCGCCCACCGGTGTCCGGCAGCGGCACCTCACCGATACCCGGCGCGGTGACCGAGGCATTTGCCCCGGCCCACTGCACGACGGGCCAGGCCGGAATGTCGCCGGCATTGGCGAGGGTGGAGCCACCGTGGTGAGACACCGTCTCCCCGTGCCAGCAGCCCTGATACGACGTCACATCGAAATCGACATCCAGCCACGGCAGACGAATAGAATCCGGCGACTGCTCCAGATCAGGCTCCACCGACGTCCGAACAATCGGACACGTCAACGTCCCCCGACCCCGATGCGTCACCCTAAGAATCGACTCCGCCAGCGGGGTCACCCCGCGCATCAGCAGGGAGAATGTCTCCATCAGGTCGTCGGTCTCCTCACGGTGCAGACGCAGCGACCATGAGGCCTCCATCTGCTCCGTCTTCCACGACACCGGCGACACTCCGACCTGCGAGGTGGTCTGCCGGGCGGTCACCTGGATTGGTGACGCCAGGCCCACCGGGCCCATCAGCACAGCGCCCTTACGTCCCGGTGCGGTGTCAGACAGTGCCCACTGGATCCCCCACCTGTCGGTCAGGGATATCTGCATCGGCTCCGCCACCAGTCACCACCTCCTAGGTCAGCAAGCGCACGCCCGCATCTACTGCGCGACGTGCGGTTTTCATCTTCCGGATGTCCTTCTCGTTGACCTCCACGCGGCCCTCGACAGTGTCGACCCGCTTCTCGAGGATTTGCTGCCCGTCGAGGTTGATCACCAGCGTGATCTCGCCCGCACCGGGCTGACCGTCCTCGGGTGACGGGGCGTCGACCTCGGGGGCGGCGATCACCGGAGCGGACACGTCCGGGGTGGACATGTCGGCCACGTGGGACAGCTCGTCGGCGGCGTCCTTCATGGAGTCCGAGGAGTCCACGAAGTTTTCCATCGCGTCGTCTGTGAAGACGTGCTCCGGGGAATCGGTGAGGTTCACCGCGAGGGCTCCGGGCGGCAGGGTGCCGCCGGAGTCGTACAAGCCGGCGTCCGCGACGAGTGTCTCGGCGCGGCCCATCTTCGTGGCGTACCGATCCGGGAAAGCACTGACCTGCACGCCCTGAGCAACTGCCCCGGGGTCCATCGACTGCCAGTTCGGGAACTTCCGAAGCATCTCGTCGAAGAACATCCCCGCACTGTCGTAGGGGTCCATGCGCTGGGCGACGGTGCCCCACGCCCCGTTGTCACGCTGCTGGAACAGGCCAACACTGTCGTGGTCAGACCCGACGGCGTCGTGCGGGAAGTTCAGCGACTCCGGCACAGCGTGGTTGGCCCACATCTGCAGCGGATCGCCAGCCTCCACCAGAGCGGTAGCGACACCGATCTTCGCACCGGACGCGGGCAGTCCGTGGTCCTGGGCCGACTGCACGATGCCGTAGACATACCCCTCGGGGCCGCCCTCTGGCTTCTTGTGCCGGTCAGGATCGATGGTGTCCAGGTCCTCGACGAGGGGCTTCGACTGGCCTGTCACTGCAGCAGCCGGATTCGCCATGAAATCGTCCGGCATCTCAGCGGTGACCGAGACATCGTCCGAGGTCGGGGTGGACACGTCCTCCATGACCACACCAGCGCCCGAGACCTCGGCCGCCGTCGTGTCCGTGGCCTCCGTATCCGTCGCCGGGGATCCCGTGTCGCCGTCCTGGTCCTTGCTGTACCAGTCCGGCAGCGGCGCCAACTCATTCGCCGGGGTGGTCAGCAGCTTCTTCGTCAGGCTATCGCCCATCCCGAAGAAATCGAAGACCGCGTCCACGCCGTGCTCGAGTGCGGACTTGTCGCCCATCTCCTCAGCGAAGACGTGCTGGGCGACTTGGGTGCCGCCCCGCACAGCCTGCTGCGGGGTGGACCCGCCCTCGGTCGGGTTCCGCAGGATCTTCTCCGCCTCCGCGACGGGTGAGTACCCGACACCGAAGTTGTCGATCATGGCCTTGATGGCCTCGACCTGCTCCCAGTTGAGCACAGCTTCCGGACGCCCGGTCTCATTCCTGACGACCGACAGGCCATTCGGGATCCAACCACCCTGGTCACGGAACAGACCGCTGACCTTGTCACCGACCCATCCGGCCCCGCTCTTACCCCACTCGAAGACCATCGAGCCCATCTCCTTGGCAGCGTCGTAGGTCTTCCCCACGAGATTGCCCAGATCCTCGATCCTGTCGAAGACGAAGTCGACGATCTTGTCCTTAGACGAGGACATCGCCTTCGGCGGTATCCCCAGCCACTCCGGCGGAGGCTCACCAATCGCAGAAGCGAACATGTCCTTGATCGGGTTCAACATCTCCTCGAAGATGCCCTTGACCTTGTCCCGGAGGAATCCCTTCTTCTGCTCCGGAGAGGGGCCACCCGCAGCCTCGAAATCGCCATCAGCGCCGATCGCGAGATGGTACTGCGAGTTGAACTGCCCGTCATCCGCGCCAGCAGCGTCAGACGCGCCGTACTTGACGCGGCTGTTCGCGCCACCGGATTCAACATTGACCGCGCCGTACTTCCCAGCCGCAGACAGGGTGCCTGCTGTATGTCCGTTCTGCCCGCCAGAGGCAGGACCACCGGACATACCGATCGACATGCCCTGCCCCAGGCCAGCGACCCACGGCTGTCCCGCGGCGTCGACCGTCTGCCCCTGCCCTGCGGGGAATGCGACAGTGGTCCAGTGTGCGCCAGAGTCGCCGTTCAGGATCACCCCGGCGAGAGCCGACATGTAGCCGGAGCAGTCCGCGCCTGCGGGGAACTGGTTACCCGCGAGGTACGGCTTGCCATCCTGCTGCTTTGCCCACTCGTGACCACGTGCGACCTTGTCCTCCCACGCGGGACGGACCTCACCGCCGTCCTTGTAGGCCGGCAGCAGGGGCCCGTTGTCCGAGGGGTTCCGCTCATCGCGGTACACCTGGCCGTCCTTCATGGTGAAGTTCTCGCCGGACGCCAGGAGGTCACGCATGGCATAGACCGCCCCGTGCCCACCTGCGCGGCGGACCTCATCGGCGGTGAGCATATGCTCCCCATTGGAGCCCCACATCAGCACATCATCCGACGTGCCGGTGCCGGGGCCGGAGATCCGACCACCAGTCGCATGCTCCGGAATCTTCGAGAGTGGGTCCGCCTCATTCAGCCCCGGAATGAATCCAGCGATGGTATTCCACGCCTTCAAAATTCCGTCGTTGTAGACGGTGTCGATCATGAAGTTGATCGGCTTAGCGAGGATGCCGCGCATCTTCTCCCACACGCCCTTGATGCCGTCAACGACGGTGCCGAAGAAATCCCGGACCTTCTGCAGCCCCGTCTTCAGCGCGTCGAACGCGGGAGAAATGACATTGTCGTAGATAGCCCGGATGCCACTACCCATGTCATCCCACCGGTCCTGGATGAAGCCAATGACCGGGGAGACGACGTTGTCCCACAATGCCTGCAGCGCATTACCGACAGCATCCCACGCAGGCTTGATGATGTTGTTCCACGCCGCCTGGATCGCGTTCGAGAGGTTATCCCAACCCTGCTTGATGAAATCGAAGACGGGCTTCAGCACCGTATTCCACAGCCAATTCGCGGCAGCAGATACGGCATCCCACGCGGGCTTGATGATCGAATTCCACGCCCACTGGATAGCCGTGGACAGTGCCTCCCATGCGGTACTGATAAATCCGAATATGGGCTGCAGCACTGAGTTCCACAACCACGATATAACCGTGCTAATGGTGTCCCATGCACGCTTGATGACATTCTCCCAGTACCACTGTATCCCCGTGGAAAGAACCTCCCACGCAGTACCGATAAAACCGAAGATCGGCTGCAAGACAGTCTCCCACAGCCAAGACGCGCCGGTCTTAATTCCTTCCCAGACGGACGAGATGATGTCACCCATCCACTGGAAAACCGGGGTGAACGTGTCTTTCAGCCAGGTCCACACGGTCGACAGGACGTCCATGAATCCCTGCCAGATTTTCTGCCCCGTCTCCGTCTTCGTGAAGAACCACGTCAGGCCAGCGACCAGGCCCGCGATCGCAGTAACGATAAGGCCAATGACATTCGCCTTCATCGCCGCATTCATCGCCTTGATGCCGCCCGTTGACAGGGCCGTCGCAGTAGCAAACGCCTTCTGCCCGAGCGTGATTGCCGCGACAGCGCCACGCCACGTGACGAACGCCGCGGCAGCAATTCCAACCGCAGTCGCCAGCCCCTTGACCAGGCCCTGATTATCCTCAACCCAGCCGATGAAATCCTCGAGCTTCTGCGCCCCAGTCTCAAGAGCCGGGATCAGCGCATCGACCAGCTTCGTCGCAATCGGCTGTAGAGCCGTCTCGCCCTTCTGCTTGAGCAGCTGAAAATTCTCGCCCATCGTCCGGGTCTCCTCAGAGACTCCGAGGATCGTGTCGGTGGTGGCACCTGTCGCGGCCATGAAATCGTCGACCGACAGGGCCCCGGATTTCACCGCGTCCACGAACTGTGCGGCACCACGGGTACCGAACAGATCCGTCGCCAGATTCATCGCAGCAGCATCATCGCCGGACTCAATGAAGCTGTCGATCTCGGTGATGGTCTCCTTCAAGGCCTCCGGGGCGTCCCGGCCCTCATCGGCGAAGGTAGACATCGCCCGAGACAGCCGATTGAGCGTGCCATCGGCGTCGAGACCGGCCTTGTCCATCTGGCCGACCAGGGCCGCGGAGTCCTGCATCGTGAAGCCGAAACCACGCAACTGCGGTCCCGCCTTCGCCGCACTGTTCGCCAGGTCAGTGACCGTCAGCCCGGTGGCCTGCGACACCTGGAAGAGTTCATCCAGCGCGGCCGGCATGTCCTTGGCTTCAATCCCGAAGCCGTTCATCGCCTGCGACACTGCGTTGATGTCGGCGTCGACGCCCATGTTCGATAGGGCGACCATCTGCCCGGTCATCGTCTCCAGCGGCTCATCGGTCAAGCCGAGGCGGGTGTTCAGGTCCGCGAGGGTCTCGGAGATCTGCGACATTCCGCCATCCATCGCCGGCACCGTGTCCATCACGCTCAGGGCAGAGTCCTTCAGCCCCTCGAAAGCCTCACCCGTAGCGCCCGTACCAGTACGAATCGTGCGAAACGCCTCGTCGAAATCCGTGCCCAACTTCACCAGCGCGCCAGTAGCGCCCAGCGCCATACCGCCGATCGCCAACGCCGCACCATCCAGCGCCTTGCTGAATTTCTTCGACCGGTCCTCGGCCTCCTCCATCGCCCGGGCCTGCTCAGCAATCCCCGATGAGGCGTCCGCCGTAGCGGTCTCCAGCTCCCCCTGCGCCTTCTCCAGGTCAGCGGTCGCCTTCTCCGCAGCACCATCAGCACGAGCCTGGTCGCGACGAGCCTTCTCCAGGTCATTGGCAGCCTTGATACCCTTCGCTGACCCAGCCTCGTGCTTCTCCAGCACCTCGGCAAGCCGCTGCTCCATCAGGGTGGTCTTCTCGGCCGCATCAGTCGCCTTGTCACGGGCCGCGACCTGTGCCTTCGACGCGGACTCGACAGTCTTCGACGCCTTCTTGACGCCGTCCTCCATCGACTTGGCGATAGCCCCCGACGACTTCTTCGCCGCCTTCTCAGACGGGCCCACCAGAGCCTTGTTCAGCTGGCCGGTCACGCCCTTCAGCGAGACCGTGACCGGCAGGACAGCATATCCAGACGCCTCAGCCATCGGGCACCTCCTACGTCTTCTTCCGCAGCCCCATCAGGTAGTTCACCGCGGCCTGTTCATCACCGGCATCGACCCGGCCTGTGCGTTTCGTCTTGCCGTCCTCGTCCCACGGGGTTGCCTGCTTCTTCGGCATCGTGGGCTTCTTCTTCACCCCCTGGGCGCCGAGCACGGTCTCCACGCGCTGCAACAGGTAGGCGACGTGCCACATCAGGGAGTGGTCCATCGTCCACACATGCCCGTCGTTCATCTCCCGATGCAGAGCAGACCCCTCCGGCAGCCCCCGGATCAGGGCCATCAGGCGACGGGTCGTGACCTCGCCACTCCAGTACTGGGCGACGATGTCGCGCCCGTAGTGGGCGTCGAGGGAGGCTTCTACCGCCTCCGGGTGTTCCGCGAGGACCGCTGGGTAGGGTTCCGGCGGACCTCCTTGTTGTGCTCACTCAGCGCCATGTTCAGCGCCTCGAACGGGTCGACATTCGCTTCATCGCACATGGTGCGGAAGTCATCGGACTGATCGCCGAGGTACTGCTCGATGACGGCGTCCTCGCCCTCGAACGGGGTCAACACCTCGTCCTCGACGTCTGCCTGGATCTCGGCGAGACGCTCCCGGTGGGAACGGGGCGCGAGCTCCTGGGCGACGATCCAGAATTCGGTGTCGTCGAACTTGGCGAGGAACTTGTCGTCCTTGCCGAGCACCTCGCGGCGCTTTTCGAGCATTTTTGTCAGGTCAACGGCCATGGCAGGTCTCCTTAAGAAAGTTGGTGTGGCAGGTCTGCTTACGGGGGAGGGAAGTTGAAGGGGTGAGGGAGAGACCTGCCGAGGATCCCCCACCCCACCCGTGGGGCTATTCGCCGCTGTCGCCTGACTCGTCGGGCTCCAGGGCCGCGATGCGCGACTCCAGGGCTTCCAGGGCAGACTGTGATGCCAGTCCCGAGACGTCGGGCAGCTCGGAGCGGTCAGCCTTGTCCGAGATATCGGGGATATCGGACGAATCAGCCTTGCTCTCAAGGGCTGTATTCAGGGCCGACTCAGTGACGTAGCTGGACAGGTCCGGCGCATCGGGAATGTCGGAGTGGTCCGGCTTCCGATCGAGACGATCATGCGCATCAGCGATGCCCCGGTCCATCGTGTTGAAATTGTCGGCAGAGGTCGGCGTGCCGCCCTCTTCGCCATTTGCCCAGTTCACGCGGTTGTATGCCACGGGTTCCTCCTACTGGTCAGGTGCGGTCGGGTAGGTGTCAGGGCCGGGGAAAGACTGCTCCCCCGGCCACGTCATTCCCCCTCGGCCCCACCGTTGTCGTTGTCGTCCCCGCCACCATCGGACGTGCCCTCATCAGCAGGGGTAGACCAGTCGCCCAGGTCCTTCAGGCCACCACCCTCGAGGATCGTGCCCGAGGTGCCCGGCTTCCAGCCCTCCTTGAACTCCCGGGCGATGGCGAAGCCAGCGTCGCGGTCGAAGTTCGTCTTGAAGGTCAGCTCGTAGCCCACCAGATCGGTCTTCGTGTAGGTGACGTCGCCACGCTCCACGACCGACGCGGCAGGAAGCAGGAACCGTCGAGCCTTCTGTCCGTCGATGAGGTCGAAGCCGAGGCAGAACCGGAAGTCCTCCGGCAGCTCCGCGCCCTGCTCGAACCGGGTGACACCCGAATCGGTGTCGAACGACATGTCCTCCTCTGCCACGCCGTAGTACAGCGCAGTCGCCAGCCCACCCAGCGACCACAGAGTCGCCGTGAACTGCACCTCCTCCGAGGTGATCTGGCCACGCTGCGGACCAACCGCCTGCCACGGCGTCCAGTCCTCACGCTCCTGGTTCAGGGACTCTCCCACACCGCCGTCGCCGATCCAGCCGAGATCCACCCACGGAACCTCGTAGTCGGCCATGTTCTCCGGCAGTGCCGTGCCGTGCGGGGCGTAGGACAGTGCGCCAGTCACACCGAGGGTGATCAGTGCGGTCTCATAGTTCGGCGCCGTGATATCGAGTTCACGCTCAGCCATGATTTCCTCCTTGGAAATGGGTGAACCCCGCTGCCAGGGAGGCTCACGGGGTTCGGAAGTTTGTTTTGGGGGTTTATCTGCGCGGGGTCGCGACCTGCACCGTCGTGGCGCCGAGGAAGCATCCGAGGCCTCGGTCTCGGACGATATCCGGGCCGGAAGCTGGGGTGATCAGTAGGCCGTGGGGGCGAGTGAGGTCGATCAGGTACGCCTCGACCTCGGAGACCAGCCGCCGAGCGGTCGGCTCATCCTCGGCATACACAGTGACAAGCACCTGCTCCCGCGACCACGGCACCGACGACCTCGGGGTGCCGGCCGAGATCACCGTCACCACCGGACCGTCAGAGACAGTCCAGGAGTCCGGGAGCTCGGCGACGAAACGGTGATCCGGGAACGCCTGCCGCAGAGCCGAGCGCACCATCAGTGGCGCGTCCTGCTGCACAAGCATCAGCCACCCCCGTACGGGTTCATGTCCAGCCCCTGCTGCGCGGCCGACCGTTTCAGGTCGCCGTGCTTCGCCTCGATCGCTGCACCATTCGGCTCGGTGATCGCGACGAGAAGCACGGGCCGCCCCGATCGGTTCCTCTCCACTCGGATGCCCGTCGAGTACTGCCGCGGCACGCCCGCCTGGATACGCTTACCGAGCTTCGGAAGCTGCTTCTCCGCATTGTTAAAAGCGGTCTCTGCGAACCCCGGCGGCAGCCGACCGATACGAAGGCTGTTCTTCTTCGCCATCAGCCCTCACCCCTCACAGCGTCGAATACCGCCGATGGGCGGTGCCTGGACAGTGCGGGGCGACGGTGAGCCGACGGGTCCCACGACGAGACACGTACCTGGTAGCGCAGACCGCGGATCGTGACATCATCACCATCCAACGGGCCATCCACCGGCGAACACCAGATGCGAAGAACCCGGACGCTACCGTCCTTGTCGTCGTCGGAGAGCTCCTCGGCGGACACCTTCTGCACCGACTTCACCCGAACCTTGCGGTCAGGTGGTACCGGCACTGGCCGCCCGTCATCATCCCGGCCACGCGATTGCGGGTGGATCGTGATCTGCTCACTCACGGCAGCCTCCGCTCCGGCCACCGCGGCGGTCGGGGGAACCATCCTCTGGGGAGGGCCCCGGCCGGCAGCCCGAGATCGGCGCGCTGCTGATCGGTCAAGGTCACCCCGCCCCACGACACGGACTCAACATCCGCGAACGTGACACTGTCGGACTCCTGCATCGTCGTCGACGACGCCGACCGCATGCCCGCATTGATTCCCACCAGGATCGGGGCGGCGACCATCTCCCGGACCACGCGCTCATAGGTCGCCCGGAACCACGGCCTCGACAGTGATGTGTCGAGGTCCATTCCCGCCCGGCCGAACTCCTCATCGATCCGGGCTTTGGCATCCTCGATCAGATAGCCGGCCCTGGTCTTCTCTGCGGGGTCGAGGTCACGGGGTAGCCGCTTCTCGACGTCATCGACGGTGACCATTGGAGCCTCCTACGCAGTAGCGGCGATGATGTCCTGCTTGCTCATGCCCTTGGTCTGGATGCCCTGCTTCTCGGCGAAGGCCTTCCAGGTGTCGAGGGAAGCGGTCCGGGCCGGGCGCTTGTCCTCGTCGCCGTCGTCCTCGGAAGACGACTCGGCGGCCGGGGCCTCCGCGGCGCTTTCGTCCCCGGCGGCTGGGGCCGCCTTGCGCTTTCGGGTAGGTCGGGCCACTGCTCCGGTACGGGTCAGCCACGCGGCGACATCATCGTCCACATCGACCTCATCGCCCGGCACGTAGCGCTCCTCGCCCGGATTCCATGCCCGGGCCAACGTGACCCGCGGCATCAGGAGATCCCGGTGATCTTCAGAACGGACTTCGGGCTGTCCACGGCGATGGCACGCTTACGGACCAGGTCCGAGCGCCACGACATCGTCGGGCCACCGATCTGAGACTCACCACCCTCCGAGTACATCGGGGTGGCGGTCAGCGGCATGGTGTCGGACTTGAAACCGGCAGCGCCGGCCTCGAAGACGTACGCGGCGTCCTTCGCGATCAGGCGAGACGTGGCGACCTGCAGCTGCCCGAAAAGCTGTGTGGTCGTCAGGCCCTTGAACACGGGGTTCTCGTTGGCCATGTTGCCGATGTAGTACTTCTGCACCTGCTCGTTACGCAGCAGCTTCGTCAGCGACTGCGGGTGCAGCAAGATGGTGTTCGGGTCGTAGTCGAAGACGCGGGTCTCATCACCGTCCTCGTGAGCGCCCTGCACCAGTTCGATGGCGTCAAGGACGTCCTTGTCCGGGGCGCCACCAGTCCACGGCGCGGACGCCTGCAGTTCCGGGACACCAGCAGACTCGAAGACTCCGGTGACGGCCTTGATGCCGTGGCGGATCATCGTCTTCTGCAGGGCCGTGATCGACTTGTTGACCACGTCGACCTTGTTCTCGTTGCGCTGCTCCCAGGAGACGCGGATGGCCTCACCGGTCTTGATGCCGAACGCGGCCTTCAGCTCACCGTACTCCGGGGTGGAGACCGGGATCTCGCCGTACTCGGCGATCTCCTCAGCATCGTCGGCGAGGTACTCGCCGGCGGCCTCACGGAACGCGACGGTGCCCTTGTTCGACTCGGCCTGGCGGAAGAACAGGTCTTCCATGAATGCGCCATCGAGGTTGTCCACGATGCGCTGCGGGATGAAGAGGGGGTCACTCATCATCTCGTCGACGGTGACTTCAACCCCGTCATATGCGCTGGTAATCAGCTGCGACATTGTCCCTCCTAAAGGGGGTTAAGTGGGCATGAGAAAACCCCCATCCCCTCACGAGGAGGAGTGGGGGTCATGCCAGAGTTGTTGCCTTGTCAGGCGGGGTAGAGATCATCCCCGGGGTAGGTGTTCACCCCGGGGAATCTCATTCCCCCTCGGCCCCGCCACCGGTTGCGGCGGCAGGGGTGATGAGGGTGGTCTTCACTCGACCGGAATCACCGTCGCGGGCGGCCATGCCGACCAGGAGGGTGCCGGAGGTGGAGACCTTGCCGTCAGCGGCGGCGTAGAGCGGGGTGCCCTGCGCGATGTTGTCAGCGTCTCCGTCGACCTCGATCGGGACGGTCGCCGGGCCGATGAAAACGCCGACGGTCGGTGGGTTGCCGATGTACAGGCTGTTCGGCTGCGGCTCCGACGGCACGTGCGCGTCAGAGACGACAGCGCCGAAAACGGGGCCAGATGCACTGGCGTGGGCAGCGCCGTCACCATCGACAGTGACGAGACGGAACTTGCTGACATTCTCCTTCACCCGAAAAGTGATCGGGCCGGAGCGGAAAGTAGGGGTTGCCATTGGGGCCTCCTAGTAGACGTTCGGGGCAGACAGGAGACGGGCCTTGTCCAGTTTCGCAGCGAGATCGCCGGAGCTGTTGCTCGTCGAGTCCTCGTTGTCCTGGCCGTGGCCCACCTCCCCGCGGGGAATAGTGTTCTTCGGAATCGACCCGTACAGATCACGGGCCGACACGGGGTCCTTCTCCATCGCGGCAATGACCTTCGACCGGCGAGCGACGTTCACACGGCCCTCTGCGATCCACTGGTCAACCTCCGCAACACGGGCAGCGGCGTCGGCCTGGTTCTTGGCTTCCCAGCCGAGCTTCGCCGCAGCCTGCAGGTCGTTGTAGGTATCGCGGTCGAGGACCACACGACCAGGATCACCCGCAGGCTCCTGCGGGGCAGGGTCTTCCTCCTCGTCACCGGCAGCGGCCTTCACCGTGACGACGACGGGAATGTCCACCGGGGCATCATTACCGGCCACAGTGACGGTCAACTCCACCTCATCGTCGGGCTCAGCACCAGCAGGTGCCGTGACACTCAGAGATCCGGTCACCTCGTCGACCTCCGCGGTCCAGCCATCCGGGGCGTCACCAACAGTGAAGGTCAGCCCCTGCGGAACCTCCTCCACCGGGGCGAGTGTCGCCTTACCGGTCGGCACCACCGTGGTGCCCTCCGGATACGTGACGTCGACGGTACTAGTGACCGTGACCTCTTCATTCAGGACCACGCGGGCGAAAGCAGCCTTCACCTGATCCTCGGACAGACCCATCTCCTGGGCCAGATCAGCAAGAGCGGACATGCCGCCCTCCTTCCTGTCGTGCCCCTCAGGGCGATTGACTGTAGGCGTCGGAGCAGCCCGACGACCCTGGTAACGGAACTGCGCAGTGACCACAGGACGACCATGGCGAGCTTCAACCGTCCTGCCGTCCTCGACCGCATCAGCCAGCCCGGCATCGACCGCCTCCTCAGCGGAAAACCACGTCTCTGCCTTCATGCGCTCCCGCCACTCGCCGGGGTCTCCCCCGGCCTTGTCGGCATAGATACCAGCGAGGTTCGCCGAGATCCGATCGAGGTCAGCGATCGCCTTGGTCATGTCCTCGGCATTGCCTCCGACGAAGCTCATGGCCTCATGGACCATGACCTCCGCCGTGGGACGCATGACCACCCGGTCAGCACCACCGACAGCGATGAACGACGCTGCAGACGCAGCCAAGCCCTCGACGACCGCGGTGACCGTCCCCTTGTGGGCCCGCAGCGCGTTCATGATTGCCAGACCCTCGTAGACGTCACCGCCAGGGCTATTCACCCGCAGGGTGAGGTCGGCACCACCCAGGTCGTGAATCTCGCGCACGACGGACGATGCCTGAACATCCCACCCGATCTCACCGTAGATCAGCAGATCAGCCATCACCGATCACCTCCTCCCCCGGCGGCTCGCCGGGTGTTTGCTCAATGAGCCTGTCCAGTCCGGTCGCTACCAGCGCCTGATCCCTCGACATGCCCAGTTCGATCAAAGACTTCGCGGCCTCCACGAGCTGGGCCAGCTCCGCAGGCTCGGCGTGCTTCGCCTTGTCCTCCGGCGCTGCGGTCGACCCATCGGCCTCCGCATCCCGACGCGAGCGCTTGCCTGGCAAGCTGTAGCGTCGGCGGACCTCCTCCTCGAGGTCCTTATCCGGGAGGATCACCCCGTCACGAACCAGTGTCGACAGGGCCTCCGCTGCCAACTCCTTCTTGCTGGCGATCGGATCGAAGACGATGCGAGGGCACAGACCGTCGTAGTCTGGGAACGCGATGTCCACCAGATCCTCGACGATGTGCTGGGTCGCGGTGTCCGCGATCCACTCCGCGATGGTCTGCAGCGACTGGATGAACAGATCCGACTGCGTCTCCGCCAGCGCGTAACTGCCGCCCTTTCCCTCAAGGTTGAGGAAGTGCGCCAGCACCGCCCTCGCCATCATGCTGTCGTGGTACGCGATCGCCTCACGCGGCGACACCAGCTGACCGGACACGCCCACCAGCGTCAGCTTCGCCTTCGCCGGCACCGCCGCACCAGCCGCAGCGCCAGCACGAACCTTCTGCGCCAGCTCCTGCCCGTACTGCAGATCTTTCTGCGGGTCCTGGGCCAACTCACTGCCCTCATACACGGGCACGCCCATGCCGTTGCGATCCAGCACGTCAGCCTCGAGCATCAGGAACCGGTCGCGCAGCTTCCAATGCTTGAACGCCGGGCGTAACACACTCGACCCCGTCCACGTCGAATCCTTAGGATCATGGACGTACGCCACCAGACGAGACACCGGGATCGTCGACGCATGTGCAGACTTTCCACCAGGCGTGGTCACTGCGGACTGCTCAATCGACTCGAGTCCTCCGTCGGCCGCCACGTTGATCCGCCTGATCGACCCCGGGCGCCGCGGGGCGAGCTTCACCAGATGCTCACGACCATCCGACCCCGGCGCGTACACCTGCTCGAAAAACGCATACCCGAACTGCAGGGCCAACAGTGCGGTGTGCAGGTGCTCATGCCATGCCACGCGGCCACGACGCCGCGCCACCGGCGCATCTTGGTCCTCACCCAACACAGGCAGTCGAAGATCCTCCGACACATGCCGGACAACCTCCTTATCCGCCCCGTTCGGGTCCAAACGCCACGATGCCCGCTTGATCGGCAGAGACACCGCATTCAGCACCGACGTGACCTGGGAATCCTCCCGGCCCATCTTCGCGAACACTCGTGCCGAGTGTGGGAACCGCAGTTCCCAGTTATCCTCCGACGTGCCACCAACCGGGACGGTCAACGCATGACCAATCTCCCTCGGCTTCCCCGTGATCTCAGCCATCGGACCACCTCCTTAAAACGACATCGTCGCCATCGCCGGGACCGCCGGAACGATCTCCGGTCTGCCCACGAACTTCGTCTTCCGTTTCACATCCGGTGCCTGCTCCGGGATCGCGTACTCAACCAGCCCCCACACTGCGAACGTTGCCGCGACAAGCTCACACACAACCCCGCCCTTACGGGTCAGTGCCCGGCCGCCCTCGCCACCACCGCGGAACGCGGCGACCTCCAGAGCCTCCACCCACCGCGGGGAATCGTCGTGGCTGATCTTCCCCTCATGCACCAGTCGCATGAACAGCTCTGTCGCTGCCGACACCTGCGGCCACGACAACTCCTCCGGCTCCACGCCCAGCTTCGTCAGCGGGTCTATCAGCGTTGACGCCGGGCCTTTCGGGTCCAGGACCACCGCCACCGGATCATTCATCTCCACCGTCTTCACGACAGAGGAAACGACATCAACACGGTCGAACTCCCGGGCCGGATTCAACGACAGGTGAACACCACCGTCCGCCCTGGACAGGGCAGCGACCACGCCGACACGCAACCCATCCGGGGTAACATCCGCTGCCAGGCACGAATCACCCGACAGGGCCGGAGTCGCATCAGCCAGTGCCTCCCACCGCTCAAGATCAATGATCGTCTCCGCGGCACTGTCGCCGATGGAGAACCAATCCCCCCACCCCAGCACCTCGACATGGAATCCCTTCGGGGTGAGCTTCGTCTTCAACGACCGGATCTTCTTCTCCGTCGCCACCACCCCATACGACGGGTTCCCCAGCTTCCACGTCTCCGGATCATCAGGATCCAGACCATCCGGTGCACGGAACTCGGAGTACAGCATCCCGTCAGTCTCGCCCTCCAAAGCGCGCTTCCGCACCCTCGACAACTCCACGCCCTTCACCTGCTTCTCAGCGTTCACCGCCGAGGAGGTGTAGTACGTCTGCGGATCTTGCGCCGCCAGCTGGATCGGCGTGATCGCGTCGAGCTCGCCGGCCTCGAGGTTGTACGCCTCGTCCAGCAGCAGCAGGTCGATCTCGTCGAAGCCACGACCGGCATCCGCCGAGCGGGTCGTGAACTGAATCTTCCCACCGTCGCCGGTCTCCATCTCGGCCTCGCCGGCAGACGCGGTATTCCGGCCGCCGTTCTTCGCCTCCAGTTTCCGCGCCGCCCACGCCCGATTCTTGATCCGCTTCCACAACCGGTTCCGAATCGACTTCGCCGTCTTCCACTGGTGCGCCGTGAAGATAATCTTGTTGTTCAGGATGAAGAACCGGTACAGGATGATGACCTCAAGGATCAGACTCTTGCCGTTCTGCCGCGGGCAGATCAGCACCACATCCTGATGCAGCCACCGACCATCCTCATCCGTCGACAGCGCCAGGTGCACCTGCTCCCGCTGCCACGGCATCAGCTTCAACCCGAACCTGCGGGCCAGCTCGATTGCCTTATCCCCATGCGTGCGATCACCCGGACCCGCGGAGAACATAACCTCCGGCGACTGCCTGCCCTCCAGCGTCGGAAACTCACGCTCGATGATCTCCCGGAACGCCTCATCATCAGAGACCGGCGAAACCGTCCTCTCCACCACCTGAGACATCGCCCTGCCTCCTCTGAATCTCCGTCAACAAATGCCGGAATGTCGTCGCCAACTGCCGAACCTCAGACACCGCCGTATCCAGCTTCAGGACATACTCCCCGCCATCCTCAGTGAAGATCCGGGTCCACGAGTCCACGTCCCCTCTCACGACCTTGTGGAGCCGATCCAGCCTGTCCTTCGCCCTACACGCCTCGACGATCAAGTCCGTCGTCGCCACATCATCCGAATCCCGATGCAGGTCGGAGTACAGAGCGCGACCACCTGCATTGAAGTCGTCGCCGTCTTCCCAGCTCATAGGCGAATCACCTCCCAGGTGGATGCATAAAATTCATGACCCTGAATAAAATCCTGACTGAGTGGGGTGCCGGGGTGAGTCATGAAGGGCACCCCGCCAAGATTATGCGGGGTCTATTCATTCATCCGGTTTTATTCATCCCCATGCGAATGGCGTCGCGGTGGGCGTGGGGTCGGGTGTCGGAGCGGCCCCGGGGCGTCGGTGTTCCTGTCCGTCCTTGCGTTGTCTGTTGCATCGTCGGTGGAGGAGTCTGTCTGCGTCTCCGGGGCCGTGGTGTTTGAGGTCCGCAGAGTGATCGGCTTCGAGGGGTGCGTGGTCGAAGTTCTGGGCGGGTGTTTTGTACATGGGTTGTCCGCACCAGTCGCAGGGGGCGCCGTCGGTGTGGTTGTGGAGCAGTCGGCGGCGGATGGTTTGGTGTCGGTGTCCGTAGCCACGTTCGGTGGTGTTCTTGGGCTTGGCTTGTTGGTCGTACCACTTGGCTGCGACGGGTAGGAGTCGTGGTGGGCGTTGGGTCTTTACCCTGTGCATCACTGTCTCCTTGCCGGGGTCGATGACGATCACCTCGGCTCCGTCGTCCTGGTATTGGTCGATGGTGGACTGTGCGGGTGTGGAGTTGATGACCAGAACGTCTACTTCCTGGGCGTGCTTCTGGGCCTCGCGTATCGCCGCGTCGCGTGCCGCCTTGGTCACCTTCTTCACGATGGCTGTGTGCTCGTGGTTTGCGGGGTCGAGGCCAGTGAGAGCATTGGCAAGTTGATCGAAGTCCACGAGGATGTCGCCAGGTTTCATGTTCTCCCGGCACCAGGTGCTCTTGCCAGCTGCAGGCTAAGGTGGGCCGATCACGATCTTCAATGTCATCGGCCCACCCACCTCCTCCTATGCCGCAAGCGGCGGCCTCTGCATGATCGTTCGATACTTCTCATCGGACAGTGTCTGCCGGTCTGAGAGCGGGTACCCTTTCCGCTTCTCGTAGCTGATCCTCGCTGCTGCCTGAGAGCAGGCACGACATGATCGACCATGCTGTTTGGGGTTGAGGTTCGGCATAATCAGTTCGTGCCCTTGAGGGCAGTGGGTCTTCACCGTCTGGTGGTGAGTCCCATGTGTGACACGGTCGTCCATGTTCTCTGACCGCGTTCCGTACTGAAGGTTCCCGACTCGGTTGTTCGTCGGATCACCATCTATGTGCCGGACCTCCATACCCTCCGGGCAGGGGCCGACGAACGCGGCCATGACGAGGCGATGGACGCGGTCTGAGTCCTTACTCCCGTCTCTGCATAGGTGGACCCACAGGTGGCCGGTAGGCATCGGGAGTTGGGCGATTGTTCTCCCTTTGCTCTTTCTGGTCCGCCCTGATCCCGCATAGACGATGCGGTCGAGGCTCCGCACGTTACCGTGGTCGCTGACCTCGTAGAGTCCCTCCCACCCCACAACGGGCTTCCATGTCTCTGCGGTCGTGCTAGTGTCTGCCATGTCGTGCGCTCCAATCGCATGACTGGACCCCCGGCCTGTTAGCGCAGTCCGGGGGTCATCTGTTTGAAGTTAAGCGCGTCAGCGGGATTCGAACCCGCCTGGCCGCTGTTGCGGCGGGCCCTCCGGCATGGGGCTGACGCTGCCCCTGCGTCCAGGGGCGAATAAGCCCGACCATTCCGCGAGGAAGGACGGGAGCAATGTCTCCACTCTGCGACCGTTCGCTACGCGTCGGGTCTCGTGGGAATTGGACCTTGCCGCGTGTTTCAGCGGGAGGTTCCGTGATCGGCCCAGGTATCGAACCTGGATCGTCCGCAGCTGTGCGTGTGACGAGGACGCGTGAAGGAGCCGGATGGGCTGCTGCGGGTGCCACCGACTGGCACCGACCGTGGGGTGTGCGCCTGCACCGGGCGGCGGAGCCAATGGCTCAACACTCGCCCGGTGCCCACAACACCACTCGAGGAGCACCACACTCCCCCGCGCATGACGAAGCCCCGCCAACCATCCGTGCGGGTGATTGCGGGGCCACGTTGCGCTGTCTCAATCATAGTTCACGAGTGGCGAATCTGTCTAGGGCGTGTCTCCTATATGTGAGGTGAGGGTCGCGAGATACTGGCGGGGTGAATGAGAAGTCTCGGTTTGAGGCGATGACGGATGAGCAGTGGGAGCGTGTGGAGCCCCTGTTGCCAACGAACTGTGGGCGTCGGGGTCGCCCGTTCTCGAATAGTCGGATGATCGTCAACGGGATCATCTACCGCTACAGGACGGGGATTCCTTGGAGAGACCTGCCTCGTGAGAGGTATGGGCCGTGGCAGACGGTGTGGAAGCGTCACCGCTCCTACGCGAGGCGGGGCGTGTGGGATTGTGTCCTTTCTCAGGTGGTGGCCCAAGCGGATTCGGCTGGGAAAGTGGATTGGACGGTCAGCATTGACGCCACGATCAACCGTGCCCACCAACACGCCACGAACACGACGCGCCCCGACCAGGACACGGGGGGCTTCATCGAACTACAAGAATTCTCCGCTGGGCGAGGATGAGCCTGCAGGTCACGGCATTGGACGCTCGCGCGGGGGGTTGACCACGAAGATCCACCAGGTCGTGGACGGCAACGGGCGTCCCTTGGCCATGGTCGTCACTGGAGGCCAGCGCAACGACGGCGCGATGATGCAGGACACCTTGAAGGACATCTACGTCCCCAGGCCCACCGGCAGGCCCCGCACCACACCCGACACGGTCATGGCGGACCGGGGCTACACGTCGGGCGTGAACCGTGAATACCTTCGAGATCACCACGTCAAGGCAGTGATCCCCCAGAAGAAGAACGAGATCGCCTCCCGGAAGAAGAAGGGCTCCAAGGGAGGCCGTCCACCCGCCTTTGACGCAGAGGCATACAAGGGACGAAACGTCGTGGAACGCTCCTTCAACAGCGTCAAACAGTGGCGTGGTCTGGCCACCAGGTACGACAAGCTTGCCGTCACCTACAGGTCAGCCACAGTCCTACACGCCATCCTCCAATGGCTCCAAATATAGGAGACACGCCCTAGGCAGTTCGCTGGTCCTGGTACTCGGCGGCGACGGCCTGCGCTTCGACGAGGCTGTAGACGGTCTCCCCATCCTCGAGGTAACCCGTCAGCCGGCCACTAGTTTCCCAGTAGGACACCTGCTTCCGGTCGACGGAGAACCCCATCTTCCGCAGCAGGTTGGCGGTGCGGGAAGCGGTGGCGAAGTGGTCGCGCTCCCCCACCGGCTTTTGCGCCAGGGGTGCGGGATCCGTGGGGTGGAGCATGTGCCGCAGCTCCGACTCCTTCTCCTGCATCCATGCGGGCAGGTCCCAGTCCTTGGCGAGGATGAGCGGCCGGTGGCGCGGGTGGTTGAGCCATTGGACCCAGGCGACGCTGTCGGTGCCGCGGCTGGGGTCCATGCGTGGTGTGGGCCAGCAGTCTTCCGGGTAGTCGGAGTGCAGTTCCTCAGCTGGCTCGCTGAGTTCGAAGTGGAGTTCCGCCTCCCAGTTCAGCAGGTCTGCACTGCACGGCAGCTTCGGCTTGCCGCCCTTCGGCGCCTTGCCGCCGTTGCCGGACCCGGACGGGGCGTTGAGCCCGGAGCCGTGGCGGTCGTCGCGCATAGCCTTGAGGTGGGTGGTCAGGTCAGTGAGGATACGGTGCAGGTCTTCATCAGTCATGGGGCCTCCGGTTCATCTTGTCGGCGAGCATCTTGTTGATGCGGTCCTGCCTGTCAATCGTCTTGACCATGGCTCGGGCGAGCCTCCCGGTGGTGTGCATGTTGTGCAGGCTCCAAACGGTGAGGAAGGCGCAGAGTGCGATTGCTACCAGGTCGGTCACTGTTCCTCCTTATGAGAAGAACCCCGCTCGGTGGCGGGGTTCGGGGTGATGAGGTTGATGGCGTCGTGCCATGTGGGCACTCGGGTTTGCAGTACCCACCGGCCCTCGATGGGGTATCTGATGCCGTACCCGTAGTAGTAGGCGTGTTCCGGTAGCCACTTGTAGACGGCCCAGCATCCGAGGTGTGGCCGGTACCGGATGCGGTGCTCAGGATGGGGACCATAGGGTGGTGCGGGATCTGGATGGGCTGCTGCTGTGAGACTTGATGTTGCTTTCCGGACGTCTTCGGGTGTGATGACCCAGGCGTCGGGGTTTCTCAGGCCAGTGTCCAGTTCGCCCTGCTCTGGTTGGTCTCGGCTGGGGTCCATTGCCCGTCGGATGATCAGGACGAGCAGCGCACCGACGATGATGCCGATGACACCACCGATGACGTCACTCATCCCTCCCCCTCCCAGCGGGCGGCGTGTTCGATCCTCTGTCTGCTACCCAGAACCACAGAGTCAGCGCCAGCCACACCAGGCCGAGCCCAGCAACACCGGCACCCGAACCGATCAGAAATGACGCAATGATCATTCCTCCACCACCTCCACGGGGCCGACGAGGCGGCGGACCAGGCGGGCGACGAGGGTGACTCGACCGTCAGAGAGGTCGTCGCACCCGTTCCCGTCCTTGTGGACGACAGACCACGGGAGGTCTTCGTGGCCGTCGCGGTACCCGATTGCAGGTCCATTCGGGCCGACGACTTCCCACGGCTCATTCGTCGGCACGTCGGCGGGGTCGGGCAGGGCGTCACTCGATACAGTGAGACCGTCAGTGTTGTGCACTGAGGGCGTCACTGTGGTGCACTGACGATTCAGTGAGACCGTCAGCCGCTCCACCTCAGCTCGGGCCTCGTCGCGCTCTTTCGCCACGCGGGCATAGTCCTGTTCCCACAGTCCCATTACCCGCACATGATCCCTGTCCGTCTGTGCTGCGTGCTCCCATGCGTCCACGGCATCCTGCTGAGCCTTGTCACGCGCCTTCTCGACGGTTTCCACACGATCAGCGAGGGCGTTTACCCTCTTAACAGCCCCCGGCGGCCTGCCTGCACCCTCCTCCCGAATCTCGTCGGCGAGGGTCGCAGGCGGGGCGGGGACGGTAGCGAGGATCACGCGGGCGGCGGCGCGTTCGCGGTCGGTCCAGCACCGCATATCGGGGTCGAGGGACGCGGCCCACTCGTAGGCGGTGCGCCGGTCGTCGTCGGTCACGGGGGTCTGGTCAGGCATGATGTCTCCTAGCGGTTGGTGTGGAAGTCCGGCGGCACGGGCCGGTGGGTGGTGAGCTGGTCGGGCTCGTCCACCGAGGGGACGTCGAGGGGTGCGGTGCGGCTGCGCCATTCCAGCAGACCGTCGATACGGCCCTCGGTCAGCGTGGCGGCGCTGGTGAGGTAGTCCACCGCACCGTCCAGCCGGTCCACGTCGGCGCCCAGACCGCGCACGTCGCGGCGCAGGGCGACCAGGTCGATCGCAGACCACGCGCACCACGGCACCACGATGAGCAGGGTCAGGGTCAGCAGGGTTTCGAGGGCGGTCACTGGTCTGCCTCCCACGAGGTGCCTGCGTCGGGGTCGAGCACGGCGGCCGCCGTGGCTACGGCGTTCTCCAGCTTGGCGATGTACTCCGCATGGGCGATGACGGTGCGGGCGAGATCCGGGGCGGAGAGGATCATGGCGGCGTCGACGTCGGTCTGGACGTCGTCTGCGATAGGCGTTCTGGCGATCAGGTCCCCCTCCTTGCGGATCGACAGGATGCGGAACGCGTCGTCCGGATCATCCCGGTCAGTTGTCCAGATGCCGTCCGTGGCGGTGTCGAGCAGGGTCTGGGCTTGGGCTGCGGTGATGGTCATGATCTGGCCTTTCGGGGTAGTGTGTCGAACATGGATTCGAAGAATGATCGGTGGGTGTGGGTTGAGACCCACCCCGACCAGTGCCCCAACGGGCACCCTTGGACAGTGCGGGGCGCGTTCCGCCCCGGCTGGGTCGGCGGCACCGGTGAAGGCGCCCACCGCATGTGGGAATGCCAGGCCTGCGACGGCATCGTCCACGACGACGGCTGTTCCTGGGGCAGCGTGTCCGTCCGCCAGGCCGACCTCGCACGCACGAACCTGGCCAGGGCCCAGAGGTGAAACCGCTGGCGCGGGCGGCGGATGGGTTGCGGGCGGAAACGGGTCATGCGGGGTGTCCTTCGAGTTGGCGGACGCGGGCATCGACATCGCCGAGGATGTGCACGGCGATCTGGCAGCACGCCCGGCACATTGGGTGCACGGCAAGCTGATCGGCCAGGGGATCGCCACAGTCAATGCAGCGGGTCATGGAGTTTCCACCCATTCGCCGTCGTCGGTGAGGGTGAGGTCGTAGAATTCGGCCGCTTCGTCCCAGTCCGCGCCGTGCTCCTCGGCCCATTCCCGGCAGGCGGGGCAGTGCGGGTGCGGCATGCGCATCTCCCCTTCCCGGTACGGGTCGCGGGGGTCGGGACGGCCGGACGGGACAACGTCGCACACGGTGTGGGTCATGGTGGGGCTCCGATCGTGATGGTGAGCCAGAGGGCGGGACCGTCTGGCGATGGTGGGTGGATCTTCGGCATGAGCTTGGTCATGTATTCGCTGGTGTCGTCTGGGACGATGCCGGCGTCGACCAGCCCGTCCCACAGGGGTTTTGCTGTGGCGATGAGGTTGTCCTCGTCGCGGCGTCGGCGGTCCGGCGCCCGGTAGTGCAGGCGGGTGGTGATGTGCCCCACGCCGGTGGGGATGCCGATCTTCCGTGCGGCGTCGCATGACCAGACGCGTAGGGACTTGCGGTGCGCGTCGGTCTTCGCCCAGTGCCCGCGCTGGTTCAGCGTCAGCGGCGGCTTGTCGTACGACAGGGGCATGGTCCACGTCGTCATGCGGCGACCCCCGGGATGGCGAGCTGGGTCATGGGCGGCGCGGTGTCCTGCGCGAGCTCGTCGCTGATGGTGCGCAGGAGCCAGGCGAGGTGCTGGCCGTGGGCGGTGAGGACATGCCGGCCGTAGCCGGGGCAACCGTGACCACAGTCGTGGGGACCGCGGCCGTGGCAGGCGCGGAGGGCGAGACCGTCGGCGACGAAGTCACGGGCGTGCCATCTCTGGCAGGCGCCCGTGGCGGCGACGGCGAGGAGGGCGCGACGATCGGTGCGGAACATCCTCATGCTGCGTCCTGCTTCGCCTTGCGCTCGGCCCGGCGCCGATCCGACGTACGGTGCGCAGCCGTGCGCCACGTACGCCTGGTCCCGGCCGGATCATCCGTCGCCGCCATCGCCGCCAGAGCAGAACGCTCCATCTTCCGCCACGCAAGATCCGCGTTCGCCACGATCGGCACACCAGCACGAACGATCGCGATGTCACCGTGGGCGATGGCGTCGCGGGCGCACAGCGCGAGGACGGGGCAGGACTCACAGATCTTGCCCTGGTCCCACATCGCGTCGATGCGGGCGGCCGGTGGCGCGGATCCGGATACGTTCAGGCCCACGTCGAACTCGTCGGGGTCAACATCGCGGCACCCCGCACGCGGCAGCCACGACGTGCGCGGCTCAACCTCGTGCCAGGGGCCGTTGTCGGTTGCCCTTCTGGCCGCTCGCAGGGCCGAGGCGCGGTTGGTGCGGTCCCGGTCGCAGCCCCGGCAAGCCAGGTCACCGCGGCCCCTGCGGTAGCGATCATCGGACGGGTGCCCATGCCTGCAGCCGGTCATGCCGCCACCGCCTTGCGGTGCAGCGCGGACTGTGCCCGCAGAATCGCCAGGGCCGACCGCTTGAGCATGAACTGCCGCTCCCCTGCGAGGGGTTTGCGGATCGTCTCCCGTGACACGCCGACGACGTCCGCAGCGGGCTCCATGCCGTACTCGCCGACGAGCTCCAGCATCGCGGCCATGACGGGCCCCGCGGCCTGTACTGCGCCTGGCGGTGGGGTGTGGTCCTCGTCCGGGTCGTCGATGTCCTGCCAGGCCATCGGCGGGGCCCACTGGCGGGCGAGGGTGCGGGGATTGATGGGGCGCACCGGCCACGCTGACATGGACTCGTAGCCCGCCCGCACGGTCTCGGCGGTGACGTCGCGCAGGCGGTCGTACTTGCCGTCACTGAGGTCGATGATGGTGCAGACCGACAGGCCGATGTGGGCAGTGATGGCGTTGATCGTGTGCCCGGCGGCGCGCAGGGCGCGGACGCGGCGGGTGTACGGCCAGGCCGGTACGAACCTGCTCATGTCCGTCGTGGCGCGCATGAGCTTCGCGGCAACATCGGCACCGACGCGGTGCTGGTCGCGGTGCTCGTAGCGGCCCATGAGCTGCATGATCGTGACGGTGGCGACGCCGGTGGCGGCTGCGATGCCGCCGTAGGTTGCTCCGCCGTCGATGCAGGTGGCGAGGTGGTCGCGGACGGGCTGGACGGAGACGCGGGGCTTGAACTGGCCGGTCGCATACAGGTGCGTTTGGCACAGGTCGTGACCGCGTCTGGCGGCGCGGTCGCACCGTGGGCGGGTGCAGGTGGTCATGGTGGGGTGGTCCTTTCGGGCGTGAGGTACGCGAAACCCCGCCTGGCTGTCGCTGTGCGGGCCTAAGCGGGGTTGGTGGCGTGTGGGTGAGGGTGCGGGGGTTCCGGTCGATCAGAAGGGCGGCGGGGTACCGTCGTCGAACCCGTTCGACTGCGGCGCGGAGTTCCACGGGTCTCCCACGCCCTGCTGCTGACCACCCTGCGGCCAACCACCACCGCCCATGCCGCCCTTCGGGTTCTTCTGCACCTGCACCGACGCGAACGTCAGATCCGGCGACACGCTGTCGGCGACCAGCGCAAGCACCGTCTGCTCACCCTGCTGCGACGACCACGCCTCCGGCTTGATCCGGCCCACCACGTTCACCCGGTCGCCCTTGTGCAGCGACGCCACGAGGTTCTGCGCCACCCGCCCGAAGCACGTGACCTGGATCCACTGCGTGGGCCCGTCCTGCCAGTTGCCCTGCTGGTCCTTGCTCGACTCCGACCACGCCAGCGAGAACCGGGCGAACGGCTTGCCCGCGTTGCTGGTCTTGCCCTCCGGGTCCTTGCCGAGGGTGCCGGTGATGCTGATCTGTGCCATGTCTAACTTCCGTTCTCCGGGGCGTCCCCGGGTTGCTTGTTCATGTCCGCGAACAGGTCACCTCGACCCGCCGCGACTTGCTCCGAAACACGCCGATCCTGGGCGCGCCTACCGATCTCCGCCCGCAACTCACGCCACGACCTTGGAGACCCAGACGACTCCAACTCGCCCCGCTCCCCCGCCGGCAACGACTCCCGAGCCCCATAGCCTGCGCCGAACTTCGCCTCCAGACGCTGCGCACGGAACTCCTCGAGCTGCCGCTTGCGCTCCGGGTCCAGCTGCCACTGATCGACAACCTGCCCCGCCGCCGTGATCACGTCATGCGGCGACGGCGGATCACTGTTCGACACCGCCCATACCGTCACCGCCTCACGCCACACCATCGCCGGATACACCCGACGGGCACGCTCAAACGCCGCCGCCCAGGACCGGGTGATGTCCTCATCCGGCTTCCGACCGTTCGAATACGTGTTGCGAACCTCCTGCAGGACCACCGACGCGATGTCGTGGTACGTCAATGCGCTCATGCTCCAAGCTCCCTCACGATCTCGGCGTCGACGACTTCACCGTCGACGGTGGCGGACGTTGGCGGGGCATCCCAGTCGATGCCGAGCTCCTCGGCCGCCGCCCGTGAACCACCCCAGGCGGCGAAGGTGTTATCCGTCCGGGAGTCCACGGTCGACAGGCGTGCCGGCAGCGGGTCGTCGGTCCAGCACCCCTTACGCAGCCAGGTCGCCGGCAGCTTGATGAACTGCTTCTCGGCCGGGAGGTTCGGATCGTTGGCGTACCGCTCCATCCCGTCGATGAGAACCTGCTCATCCTTCACCCGCTTCACCGCCGCGGCGTACGCGGTGCGGGCGTCGTCCTTGCCCGACTTCCGGCCCTTCGGCACCCGATCCCAGAACTCATCGAACCGGTTCCCCCGCTTCGGGCGATCTGCACCATTCTTGTTCTCGTTAGAGAACAAGAGGTCGGGTCGGGTCGGGTCGGGTCGGGTAGAACGGACATTCTGCGGACTCCGCTCGGACTCCGCTTGGACTCCGCTACCTGTCCGCTCGGCGTCCGCGTGGACATTTTTGTCACCGTGCTGGTCACGGCTCTTTTCCTGCTCTGCGGCTTTCTTCTCGCGGGCCTCCCGCTTGCGCTCGGCGTCACGTGCGCGCTTCTCCCTGACATCGTCCGAACTCGGTTGGAACTCGCTCCAGGAGTTGAACAGGAACCCTCCGGGAACCTCGCGCCACAGTCCGGACGCCACCAGACGGGCCGCAACGGCCTTCGTGGCACCGAGCTCGTCGAGCATGTGCCCGGGGATGAACCCGTCCGTCAGCTCGCCGGCCGACCACGTTCCGGCGAGGATCCAGAGCCCCATCGCCTGCATCCGATACCGTCGCGGGATCTGAAGAACCTTCTTCGACCGGGACAACTGATCGTCTGCCTTGAACCATGTCATCGCCTACCCTCCTGGCATGCCGGAACGGGACTTGTCGGGGTTGTGGGTCGTGTTGTACGGCGGCCTGACAAGGGCGATGAGATGGGCCTCGGCAGCTTCAACCGCTGACCTGGTGGGGTACCAAATCCGCTCAAAGGTGGCGGCTTGGACGAACCAGGGCTTGTCCGCCTGGTGCTGGGTCCACCGGGTGGGCGCGTTGACGCTGATGCCGATGTAGATGATCCGCTGCTGCGAGTTGCGGATGACGTAGAGCCACTGCCCCTGTTCGGGGAGAACATTCCCGACTCGCAAGGGTGCGGTGTTCCGGCGGAATCGCCACGTGGTCACCGGGGAAAGGATCTCCGGCCGGCAGATGAGGTGGCGGTCGAGGGCGATCCCGCCCTCCCCCATGACGACCACGACTCGTTCAGTCCCATCCCCGTCGGTGGTGAACCCGCAGACGGACAGGATGAAGCTCTCGTAGGCGACGCTAGATCCTTCTTCGAGCCCCATTCGGGCGCTGTGGCCAGACGGGTCGAAGGGGCGGTCGGTCAGGTGCGCCACCTCATCGCCTTCTTCGGTGATGGTCGCGTACTCGGTGAACCCCCAGTCGCCGCCGGGCAGCTGAGCGTCCAGCGAGATGGGGGGCGGTAGTGCGGTGATGTTCGTCATCATTCCTCCTCTGGTGGGGTGTAGATCCCCCGGTAGTAGCGGGGTGGCCACTCGACGGGCTGCCACGAGTGGATGAGCAGCCGGGACTTATAGCCGAACGTGGGGTTGGCGTGCAGGTATCGGTGACAGGTGGAGCAGACGCCCACCAGGTTCTCGACCGTGTGCCGGCCGCCCTGGGAGCGCATCATCCGGTGGTGCAGGTGCTCTGCCCCGCCGGTGCACACTCCGCGGATCATTGCTTCGCACGCGCCGTCCGCCCGGTCGATGACGGTGTCGGCGACGTGCTGGGGCATGCGCTGCTTGGTCATCAGGCGCCCTCCCCGCGTCCGGCGACGGAGTACATCGACCGGACGGACGCGCCGATGCTGCGGATCGCGTCCAGCTCCCGCTCGAACGCCTTCACCCTGCGGTTCACATGCGAATACGCGACCTCGGCAACGTCCTTGGCGTCACGCTCGGCGACCGTCGCCAGCTCCACCTCCGCCTCCCGGTCCGCCACGGTCTTGCCCTCGGCGGCGAGCTGCGCGTGGGCCTTGGCCCGGTCGTAGGTGGCGTCGGCCTGGCGGTAGGCGCGGAGGTGGTCGGTGACCTGCTTCACGCCCTGGGCGATGAGGTTCGACAGCTCGAGGATCCGACGCTCGACGGCGACGGGGTTCAGCGGTTCAGTCGGTGACGTCTCCATCGGTCACCACCTCCGGATTCACGGTCTCAATACCGTCGTCGGGCGGGGTGTCTTCCTCTCCGCCGTCCAGACGTCCGGCGCGCTCCGCGAGGTTCTCCACCGCCACCGCACGCCACGCCAACTCACTGACCATGTCCAGGGCCTGCGCATCACGCCACAGCCCCCGCAGGGCCTGCACATCAGTCATGCCCTCGATCTGCTCAGCGAAGACCCGCTGATCCTCCGTCAGCTGACGGTCCGGATCCGGCTTCGGCGGCATCTTCGCCTTCGACGGGGCGGGCGGCTGATGATCGATCACCGTCGCCTGCTGCATCTCGTCCGAGGTATACAAGCCCGACAAGTCCTGCGGGAACGCCTTGCGCAGCGCGAGGGCCTCCGCGCACTTCTCGAGCATCAGTGCCGGCCTCGTCGACCACATCTGGTTCAGCTGCCCGTCGCGCTTGCGGCCGGCGTACTCCATGAACCGGGCGATCGACGGGAACCGGGCGCCGTCGCGCACGACGGTGACGCGGGCGGCGGCCGGCGGCTCGTTCCACAGCCACACGTCGTGCCACTGCCCGTTCGGGTCAGCCCACTGCGTGTCCTCGTAGCCGAGGGTGCCCGTGGACCGGTCGGTGGCGCGGCGAGCGATGAGGCGGAACCCGTCGATGCCGGTCTGGATGGTCTGCTTGCCCTGGCGGGCGATCATGTAGATCTGGCGGGCGAACGGGTCCAGGCCGGTGCGCTTGCACTGATGGAAGAACACGGCGAGGTCGCCGGGGTGGGCGCCGCCCATGCCGATGTGCTGCAGGGCGGCGACCTGGCGCTCGTCGAACTCGTCTTGGTCGTCGCGGATCGCGAGTTCCTTCGTCACAGTGGGGCCTCCTCTTCTTCGGTGATGGCTTTGACGACCTTGGTGTAGCCGTCGAGGTCGTACTGCAGGACCTGCACCGCCCACACGATCGCGGGATAGGCGGCGTAGAGCCGGTCGCGGTTACGCTCGTCGGCCTTACACACCGCCCGGATCAGGCAGTGCACGAAACTGCTATCCCCAGTGGGGAGGGCGAACGGGTGGTCGGGGTCGAAGAAGTGGACGACCTGCCGCATTGCCCTGGTGTTGTCACTCATCGCCAGCCTCCAGCTCCTGCTGCACGGCCAGGGCTAGGCTCCCCGCGACCAGAGCGGCCGCAGCATCTTTGCCTGCCTGCGACGCACGCACCGACATCACCGGCGACCCCGTCGACACCTCCACGCCCGGCACCTGCTCCCCGCCGAGCGCGTCACGCAGGCACTGCGCCTCCACGTGCTGCTCCAGCGCGGGCTCCAGCACCTCCGGCGCGTGCTCCTCGAGGACGGCGAGGGCGGCGGGCATGTTCGTGATCCGCAGGCCGATCGCGTCCGGCTGGGTTTCGGCGACGTGGCCGAGGAGGGCGGCGCGGTCCGTCACCGTCGCCTTGGGCTTCGGGTCGGAGTAGCTCACCGTGCCGAGCGACGCATCATCAGCGCGGGCCGTCAGCTTCTCGCCACGGGACATGTCCTCCTGCAGCCGGGCCCGGTCCTCATCGTGGCGAGCCTTGAGCTCCTTGAGGACCGCGGACTGCAACACCACGCGGTCAGCGTTCGCCTGGCGCAGTGCCAGGGCTTCTTGAATAGCGCTCATCGGTTCATCTCCTTGATGTGGGTGCGGGTGGCGGCCACAGCATCCTTGGCGTGGCCCTGGGTCGAGCGGACGAGGCCCTGCCCCGCCGCGATGTCCGTGCGCGCCCAGACACGGCCCGTGCCGTCGTCCGCGATGTCACGGCGCACCAGCTCCAGGCGGCGCGCAGCTCGGCGCTCCAGACGGGTCTGCGCTTCCCGGTCGTGTGGGATCATGCGGGCTCGGTCGATCATGCGGGCGACGGCGACGTAGTCACGCCCCGTCATCACCGCGCAGTAGGTTCGGTCGTCGATCACCACGGGCCGATCACCGCCCGGAACACGGTGACGGCGGCGACGAGGACGAGCAGCACCACGCCCAGGGCGCCGATGCCGAACATGATCCCCTGGGCGACCTGCCACGCACGGTTGTGCTCCAGCACATCCGCCGGAGTGGTGTACGGGTCGGTCTCGTCGGGCTTGCGGTGCCTGCCCGGCGCGGGACGATCCGGGACCGCGGTGCCAGCAGGGTGATCTACCATCGACCGCATCACGTGCTCGGCGTCTGTCATGTCTCTCCTCATGCTGCACCTCGGATCTTCGTGCGGGGCTCCCCCGCTGCTTCGCCCAGCCAGTCGATGTACTCGCTGAGGGTCATGCCGGCGACGGCGAGGACGGACTTGAGCGACACGCGGAGGGTCTTGCCGCCCCGGCGGACGATGAGCCCGGAGGTGCCGCGGGAGATCTGCCCGTAGAGGGCCTTAGGGGTCATCGACATCAGGCTGGCGGCCTCGTCGACGGTGATCATCAGGGGTGGTCTGTAAGGTGAGGTCATGGCCTTCTCCTATTCAGGGGGTTGGTCGGTGTCGTCGTCGGCGCGCATGGTCCTGGCAGACTGCGCCGACGGCGACGTGGGTGGTTCAAGGGGCGGGGCGCAGCTGGACGCCTCATCAGCGGAGGTTTGGCCGCCGGTCATGAGCGCGCTTTCCGGGGAGGACTTCCGACCCCGGGATTCACGCCCCGCCCTGGTGCCCTGCTCGTCCATGACGACGGTGGCGGACCACGTCCGCGGCAGGGCTGTCTAGCGTTTAACGTCGCCCTCGTTTCCCTCCCCCACGCCGTAACGTCGGGGGTTCCTCCCCTCGTTGAGGGGTTGCCCATCACCCCGACCGGACAGGTCACGATCGGGGGTTGCACCGGGGACATGTCCACCCGGCTGGGCCAGTATCTTCTGGCGACTTCCACTGTTCAGTTTTCAAATACTCATGACCACGAGGGTCTAGTGCTCCCACTCCCCCACGACGGGGACGGCCAGCAGACTGGCAGTGGAGCGAGTCACCCGCACTTCCCCATGCAGGTGACCAGGGGCTACAGCAGGTCGTCGGCAGACTTCACGACACCGGCGCGGACAAGCGTTCGGATCGCATCCACCACAGCGGCAGACTCCGACACCTCGACCTTCGACGCATGACCCCGCGGCCACACCACCGGCGCAGACCGCTGCACGATTGCCCGATACCCCATCGAGCCCAGGAGCTTCACACGATCCGCCGCCGAGGAGCGGGACTTGTACCACCGCTCCGTCCGAGGCTCGAAGAACTTGTTCGTCCCGTAGTGCTCGATGTAGTCGGCAGATGCCCTCCACCCGACCGGCCGCGACCACTCCTCATGGCGCCTCTGGTTGTTCTCGCCGTACCTTCCGCGGTCATCGAACGCGATGTATTCCTCAAACTCCGGGTACTCGGTGATCCTCGCCCGGTACATGTAGTCCTTGCTCATTGCTTATGCCGCCTTCCGCGGGTTGAGTGCTGCGCCGTAGGTCTCGAAGTCGTTCTGGACCCACTTCCAGGCGATGTCCTGGCCCTTCTTCTTGATCAGCGGCTTCGTGAACTCGTAACCGGTCTTCTCGCTCACCCCGGTCTCGTTCCACCCCCAGCCGTTGCGCCGGGCCTGGGCGGTGATGTGCCCGTTGTCCTGCCGGTCGCCGCGGACGGTCATGCCATGCCTGCCGAGGAGCTCGTAAACGTCGTTCTGCTTGATGTCGGCGCCGCGGGTATCACCGAACTGCTGGACCTGGCGGGCGAACTGCTGCCGGCCGATCGCCTTGTCCACACCGGAGTGCGCGGCAGCCTTGGCGACCATCGGCGCCTGAATGTCGAGCGCCTGCTGGTGCCGAGCCGACTTCTTCTCCGCGGCATCCGCGCGGGCAGCTTCCAGCTCGGCACGATCCGAGGCGTCCGCAGCGGCACGGAGCGCATCGGAGTACGTCTGCGGGATGGCGGGCGCCGCAGTCTCAGCGACGTGGGTCTGCACCGCGAAGTACCCCTGTGCGGCGGCGACCTCCGGCTTATTCGGGTCACCGTTCATAGCGACGAGGTACGCGGCGAAACGGGACAGTTCATAATCCTCGCGGGGGCGCCCTCCGGTCTTTTCAGCCGATCCCCTGAAAAGGTCATCGACGTCGTGCCCCTGTGCCCCAGCCGAGATCATCGCCCGATCGAGGGGGACCTTGAACTCGTTCCACCGCGGGTAGCCCATCAGGGGCATGAGGTCGCGGGCTGTCCAGTACTCGCTTCCGTCCTCACGGCCGCGTTTGAAGCTGTCGAATGGGGACGCGCCCGGAGCGAACTTGATGACGTTGCTCATGCTTCTTCCTCCATCTTCTTGGCCTTGGCTTCGGTCTCTGCGGCGAAGGTGCGCATCGCGGCAGCGGCCGGCAGGTTGCCCTCGCGGTGGAGTTCGTTCGCCATGAGGCGGGCGTCCGAGGCGGCGATCTTCATGCCGGCAGCGGCCATGATCTTCGACTCCCGCGACGGGGTGTACGTGTCGTCTGATACGGTGTGGGTGTTGGCCTGGGACTGCATCTCCCGGGCCTCCTTTCTGTATGTGGGGGTTACGCGGCGGCTGGAGTCGCCACGGGGAGGAACATCTGGTCCAGCGGACGGCCGGTGAGCTTCCGAAGGACCATCAGCACGCCGATCGGCGGAGTGGTCTTCCCCGTCCGGTAGTTCCGAACTGTGCTGCCGGTCTTACCGAGGTGCTTCTGTCCCAGCTCCTCATCGCCGCCGACGCCAGTGACTTCCTTGGCGAGATCGAGGACCTGGGGGTCGAGTCGGTAGTCCATGTTGTGTGTTGTCACCTCCTGTGACGTGAATGCTTCTGTGGCCTATGTCGAACCTCTCCGGTTCGTGGTGAACCATCATGGCACGAGTTGAACCGACTTGGCAAGGCGTGAGGCAAACTTTTTTGTTCGTGCAGGTCACGGCGTGAACCAAAGTTGCACACCCTGACATCATGAACTAGAATGGTTCACATGGAACACATGAAATGGCTCGAAGCCATCACCGCCGGCGACAGTGCCCGCGAGATCGGCCGACATGCCGATGTCTCATTCCGCACGGTCGCCAACCAGATCAACCGGCACCAGTTCTCTGCCGAGGTCGTTATCAAGATCGCCGAGGGATACAGCAAGTCCCCCGTCCGGGCACTGGTCGATACCGGGTACCTCGACGAGGAGTGGGCAAAGACCGTCGATCCCGAAACAGCCATCTGGTCGCTCAGTGAGGAGGCGATCGCCAACCACGTCCTCGAACGCATGAAACTCCCCGGCACCCACAAGGTGTTCCAGACCCCCGTCGACGAGCTTGCAGAACGTCGAAACACCCCCGGTGGCACTGCGAATGACCAGTCAGAACAGTCTGAGACTCCCCCAAGTGTCCATGGTGACGACGATGATGATGGAACTGTCCGCCCATTCGACTGGGAACCCGGGACGTATGCGGCGGACAGCAGCCCAGACGAAGACGCCGGACGAGAGGAAGAAGGTGCAGACCCCTTCCCTTAACCACCTCCACCACCTAGTGCGCCAGCGCGCCGGGCGGCCAGTCCGCTGGCACATCGGCGGACCAAAAGGGGCATGGAAGAACGGCAGGGTCAGCATCCGCCACGGCATGAGCGACGCACAGACGAAGAGCACCATCGCTCATGAGCTGTCCCATGTCGCCCACGATGACCTCTGCGACGGCGATGATGCCGTGGAGGCACGAGCCGACCGGGAAGCTTCACATCTGCTAATACCCCCCATGGCATACGCTAAAGCGGAGCTGGTCTACGGCCCAGACATCCACAAGATCGCCGAGGAGCTCGGCGTCACCACCCACCTCGCTATGACGTGGCGAGAGACATTCGAGAGGACCCTACTATGACTATCCGACGGACAGCATTCGCCATTGCGGCCGCCGGAGCGCTCGTGCTCACCGCGTGCAGCAACGACGATGACCAAGACTCCGACGCCACAACCGCAACCACCAGCGAGACAGCTTCCGAAGGTGCCTCGAGCGGCGCCGGATTCACGAAGTTACAGCTCGGCGACACCTTCACCTACACCGGCGACGACGAGAACCCCGCAGAAGTAGACATCACCGTCGACGACATCAACGTCAGCAATTCTTGCCACAACGGAATCGCCTCCTACATGGAGGGCCACCAGGAGGACCCCGAATCCACCTTCGTGCAAGTCTCCGGCGAGATGGACGTAAAGGCGAACACCTGGTCAGATTCCTTCTTGCTCAATGTCAACGAATGGGTTGCTGTCGACGCCGAGGGTTACACCATCGAGGTCGCGCCCGCTAGTATCTGCGAGACCGACCAGATCAATACGTGGTCCAACCCTCTCGGAGTCGGACAGAAGCGGCGCATCGTCGAAGAATTCGAGGTCAAGGGCACACCCGTCGAATGGGGTGTAAAGCCAGTTCGCTCCGCAGAAGGGTGGGGATGGTCCCTCGATGCACCTACCGAGGGCAAGGACACTGATGGTCCCGCGCCGACCCCGGCAGCAGATCCTGCGCCCGCCCCTGCGGAGACGCCCTCCGACAACGGCTTCGAGTCCGGCGGAACCTACGACGGACCCGTCGTACCGAACCCCAACATCCCTGGCGCGAACCAGCCACTGCCCGGCGAACCGGGGTACTCCGGCCCCCTCACTGCAGAGGAGTTCGACTCCATGAGCAACGCCGAGCGGTCGAACCACGGCTTCAGCGCGGCGACACCGAACGACTGTGACGGGTACCTCGGCGCCCACGAGGACCCAGACGACTCGCACTGCTAGACACGAAAACGGCCCCCACCGCCGGCCAGGGCGATGAGGGCCAGAACGTCCACCAATCAGCAGCAGACACCAGGAGTGTAGCAATGGTCCAGAGACGACCACGTACAGGCAAGCCGAAGAACGGGAAGCCCGTGGCATGGGTCGCCCGGTGGTACGGCCCCGACGGAGAGACAAAATCGCTGTCCTTCCACTCTAGGAAAGACGCCAAGCTCCACGAAGACAAGATGAAGGCGGACGTCGCAAAAGGCGTCTACGTCAACCCCCAAGACCTCGAGACGACGATCAAGGAACTCGCGGAACAGTGGATGGAGCAGGCTGTAGCACGGGGAACCAGGTCGAACAGGAAGTCGCTCATCGACAACCTCGGCGCCCTCGCGAACGTCCCGATCGGGGGGCTCCGAAAATCGCACGTCACCTCATGGATAGCGACGCTCCGTCGAGGACGCCCATGGGCGGACAATCAGCCGTACGCGGACTCGACAATCAGCCTGCGGGTTGGCCAGCTCTCCACCGTGGTACAGCAGGCCGTAGACGATGACCTGATCGTGAAGAACCCCGTGAAGCTCGCGAGGAAGGGGATGGCGAACAAGCTCAAGTCGGTCCAGGAGCGCCAGGTTCCAACGCCTGTACAGATCAACATGCTGATCGATGCTGCACGTCGTGGCGGGGTGGCGACGTACACGGTCAAGGGCGTGGAGAAGGAGGATCGCCTGCCGCCGTCCGAATGGCTCGCCAGGTGCATCATCCTCGCCTCCGAGACAGGCTTGCGTATCGGGGAGGTCGCCGGCCTCGAGGGGCACGACATCGACTTCGACCGGATGCGGATACACGTGGCCCGGCAGTGCCCCCACAAGGTCGGGGTGGACGGCCCTTTGAAGAACGCATCATCCGACCGCTACGTGCCGATCAGTCGGGAGCTTGCCCGTGATCTGAAGCGGTGGATGCGCGAGCCGCAGGATCGTGTGATCGCGGGCGCTCGGGGCGACGGTGTCTCCTCTCCGGTGATCAGTGCGTCGATGACCGCGGCGCGGCGCGTGGCGGGGATCGAGGCCCCGATCAGCATGCATGGGATGCGGCATGCCTATGCGACGGCGTTGCTGGGTGGCGGTCAGCCGTTGCACGCAGTGTCGGCGTTGCTGGGGCATGACGAGATCGCGACGACGGACCGGATCTACTCGCACTTCCTGCCGGGTCATCTTGAGGGATCGCGGGCAGCTATCGGTGCTCTTGCGGGATCGTTGAGGGATGGGAGGGGTGGTTTGCGGGTGGTGTAGTGCGTCTACCTGCTGCGTTAGATTTTTCCCTTTGCTTCACCTGCAACCGTCAGGTCCCGGCGGCCTTCCGGGTGTCCAAGACACTCGCGCGCGCCGGGATCGCCTGCCTGCGCTTCGACTTCCCGGACATCATGTTCAGCTCGAACGTCGCCGACCTGCAGGCCGCCGCGGCCTGGCTGGACGCCCGCCTCGCCGCACCGTCGTTGCTGGTCGGCCACTCCCTCGGCGGGGCCGCCGCCCTGCACGCCGCCGGGAGCATCCCGTCGCTGTCCGCGGTCGCGACGATCGGCGCGCCGTTGCGTCCGGCGTCCGCCGCACGCTCCCTGCAGGACGCCTGCGCCGCGATGCGTCCCGGCGAGGTGCGCACCGTCCACCTCGCCGGGCGCGACGTCGCCGTCTCCCACGACTTCCTCTCCGACCTGGCGGACGCCTCCGCGCAGGACGCCGCGGTCGCCGCGGTGGCCGGCGTCGGCGCGCCGCTGCTCGTCCTGCACTCCCCGACCGACCAGACCGTGCCGGTGTCCGAGGCGTCCCGCATCCTCGACGCCGCCCGATGGCCGAAGTCGATGATCAGCCTGCAGGACACCGACCACCTGCTCACCGTGCGCGGCTCGGCCCAACGCGCCGGGGAGACGATCGCCACATGGGCGGCCCCGCACATCGGGCGTGCGTGACGGCGTCACACGATAGGCTGAGCCACCATGAACAACATCACCTTCATCCCCACCGCCGACCTCGTCGACGTCATCGGCGCCGACGTGCGCAGCTGCGACACCCAGTTCCGTGACCTCGGCGGACACACCGACTTCTGCGGGCCGGTCACCACCGTGCGCTGCTTCCAGGACAACGGCCTGGTCAAGAAGATCCTGCAGGAGGACAACCCCGGCGGCGTGCTCGTCGTCGACGGCGACGCCTCGGTGCACACCGCGCTGATGGGCGACATGATCGCCGAGTTCGGCGTGGAGCACGGCTGGGCCGGGGTGATCATCAACGGCGCGATCCGCGACTCCGCCGCGGTCGGCGGCATGGAGTTCGGCTGCAAGGCCCTGGGCACCAACCCCCGCAAGTCCGCCAAGGACGGCGCCGGCGAGCGCGACGTGGTCGTCAGCTTCGGCGGGGTGGACTTCACCCCGGGCCACATCGCCTACGCCGACGCCGACGGTGTGGTCGTCACCGACGCCCCGGTCGATCCGCCGGCCTAGGGCGAGCCCGGCCGGTCCCCTCGCGCTCCCGCCGACCCCCGCCGAGCAGGCGATTGGCGAAGTCGAATCCCGGTGTTGTAACCTATGCGAGGTCCAGAGATGGACCGGCGGACTGTGGCGCAGTTTGGTAGCGCACTACACTGGGGGTGTAGGGGTCGCAGGTTCAAATCCTGTCAGTCCGACCATTTTCCCACCCTTCACGGGGTGGGATTTTTTCATGTCCGGGGTGCCTACGGGGAGTAGCCTGGCGGCATGGCGAAACTCCAGCGTTCACGTAACCACCGGGTCGTAGCAGGGGTCTGCGGCGGGATCGCGGACTGGCTCGGCTGGTCGCCGAACACCGTGCGTCTCCTGTTCGTGCTGTCCTTCATCTTCCCCGGACCGCAGGCGATCTTCTACTTCGTCGCCTGGATCTTCATGCCTGCACAACGCTGAAGGACTTCTGACAGCTCAGGAGAGTGCCGGTAAAGTTGTGTGGCAGAACGTTCCTTCCGAATCCACCACACCGAGAGGACGCCATGTTCACCCGCACCACCTACTCCACGGCCCGGACCACCCCCGCCCTCCCGCCTGAGCGCCGGCACCGCAGACTGTGCCTCGCGGCGGTCGGCGTCACCGGGCTCCTGGCCCTGTCCGCCTGCAGCACGGACGAGACCACACAGGACACCACGGAGAACACCACGGAGAACACCGCCGATGCTGCAGACTCGACCGGTTCGGAGAGCACCACCGACACCGGGTCGTCGGACGTACTCGCCACGGCGTCGGTCGCCAACGCCGACGGCGAGGAGGTCGGCACCGCCGAGATCTCCGGGGCCGACGGTGCCTCCGAGCTCTCCGTCGACGTCTCCGGGCTGGAGCCGGGCATGTACGGCATGCACCTGCACGCCGTCGGCGCCTGCGAGCCCGACAGCACCGCCCCCGACGCCGATGCAGACGATCCGGAGACCGGTGACTTCCTCTCCGCCGGCGGGCACCTGGGCGCCGACGGCCACGACCACCCCGACCACGGCGGCGACCTGCCCGCCCTGCTGGTCAACGAGGACGGTTCGGGGTCGATGACGGTGACCACCGACCGGATCGATGAGGCGGAGCTGCTCGACGACGACGGTTCGGCGATCATCATCCACGAAGACGCCGACAACTACGGCAATGTGCCGGAGCGCTACGCCCCGGACGGCCCCGACGAGGACACGTTGTCGACCGGGGACGCCGGCGGCCGCCAGGCCTGCGGCGTCTTCGAGGCTGTGTGACGCCTCGTGACGCCTCACCGCCCACTGTTGACAGCTCAGCGCGCTGACCGTGAAGGTGAGGCATTGCTAATCTTCCGGGCATGACCACCACGAGAACCACCGACCCCAGCCGCCGCGTCACGACCCGCCTGCTCGCCACCCTGTTCACCGCCGGACTCGCCGGGGCCGTCCTCAGCGCCTGCGGCAGCGACGGCGGCAGCGACAGTGACGCAGACGGCTCCGCGACGTCCGGCGAGACCCGCACCGTCGACACGCTGCGCGGCGAGGTGGAGGTTCCGTCCGACCCGCAGAACGTCGTCGCCGTCGACTGGCAGCTTCCCCCGGTGCTGGTCGACCTGGGGATCACCCCCACCGGCATCTACGAGGGCTACTACGAGCAGGACGCCGCGGCGGCGCGTGCGGTGCCCGAACGCTACGTCGACGCCCTCGCCGACTCGACCCGCATCGGCAACTGGGACGCGATCGACGTGGAGACCGTCAGCTCCCTGGAACCCGACCTCATCGTCACCACCGGTGTCGGGCTGGACGACGCGCAGATTGACCGCCTCGCCGACATCGCCCCCGTCGCCCACTTCAGCAGCGAGGACGACGTGGAGTCCCAGCGCCAGCTCGCCGACATCGTCAACCGCTCCGAGGAGTTCGACGAGTTGGAGCAGGCCTTCGACGACAAGGCCGCGGCCGTCGCCGAGGAGCACGCCGACGTGCTGGCAGACTCCGCGTGGGCGTCGGTCAGCGGCAGCCAGGACAACACCTGGTTCGCCGAGGGTGGGCAGACGGCCACGGGCAGCCTGCTGCGCGCGGTCGGTGCCAAGTTCAGCGACGTCGTCGACCCCGACGGCTGGTGGGGTGACCCGCTGTCGTTGGAGAACCTCGACCAGCTCGACGACGCCACCGTTATCCTCTACCCCGCCGAACCGTCCGGCGAGGCCGCCGAGAACTCCCGCCCTCTGCTGGAGAACTCCCGTTTCCGGGCGCTGCCGGCGGTGGAGGCGGACAACCTGTTCGGCTTCACCCAGGGCGGGGCGTCCAACATCGGCTGGGCGACCGACGCCCTCGACGAGATCGACGACATCCTCTCCCAGGTCAGCGCCACGTGAGCGGACGCCACCACCGCTCCCGGGTCCTGGACAAGCAGTGGGTGACCCCGCGCATGGTGCGGCTCACCCTGGACTGCGGTGCGGACTTCGTGCCCACCGGTACCGACAGCCACGTGGCCGTCTACTTCTACCCTCCCGAGGCCCGGGTACCGGCGGAGTTCACCGCCGAGAACCTCACCGACCTGCACCGGTTCGCCTCACCGCAGGTCCGCCGCTACACGGTGCGCAACGTGTGCAACATGACGGACACCGGTACCGGTGCCGCCACGATCGACCTCGACGTCGTCGTCCACGAGCCGGCCGGCCTGGCCTCCGGGTGGGCCCGCGACGCCGTGGTCGGTGACGAGGTGCTGTGGTGGGGCCCGACCGAGGCCTGGCACCTGCCCGAGCAGACACGTGAGCTGGTGCTCGTCGCCGACGAGACGGGCCTGCCGGCGGTGGCGGAGATCCTGGCCGTCTGCCCGGACGAGGTGCGCACCCATGTTCTCGCCCTGGTCGACGACGAGCGCGACGAACCCTACCTCGCCACCACCGGACAGGAGCAACAGGCACAGCTGACATGGATCCACCGGGGCCCGGCCGCCGGCGTCGTCCCGAAGGAGTTACCCCGCGCCCTCGACAACCTCCTCGCCGCCGTGACCGCGAACGCGACCGGACCGGTGTCCCTGTGGGCGGGCGTGGAGTTCGCCGAGGCCGGCACGCTCCGCCGCCACTTCTCCGACCTGGAGAGGAGCCACTCCCACGTGACGTCGTACTGGATCCACGGCCAGGCGCAGGACGCCCGCCCCGACGCCCGCAACCGCCGGCGCAACCTCGCCAACCGGGCCGAACACCCCGACGAGGCCGCAGCACACCTCACCCCGCCTCACCCCGCGAAGTAGCTCGCCGGGGTCGTTCCGAAGTGACGGCGGAAGGCACTGGTGAACCCGTTGGTGCTGGAATAGCCCATCCGCGCGGCCACCGACGCTACCGGCACCCGGTCGGCCAGCAACGGCAACGAGCGGTACAGACGGACCTGCGCGCGCCACGCAGAGAACGTCATCCCCGTGTCGGCGAGGAAGGCGCGCTGGATCGTGCGCTCGCTGGAGTGCAGCCGGTGGGCCCACTCGTCCAGGGCGTGCGGCGCGCCGGGATCCTCCAGCACCGCCGAGGCCACCGAGCGTGCCCTCGGGTCATCGGGCATCGGCAGGTCGACGCCCACCGCGTCGGCCGGGGCGAGCACGCTGAGCAGGGTGGCGCGGGCATGGCGGGCGGCAACGTCGTCCAGGTCGTCTCTGGCGAGGTGACGCACCAGCTCCCCGGCCAGCGGGCCCATACGCAGCACGGTCAACCCCTCCCAGGCGACCTCGCACTCCTCCTCCCACAGGTAGGCGCAGAAGAGCTCTGTGCCGGCGGTGGTGCGCACGTCGTGCACCTCCTCGGCGGGGATCCACAGCGCCTGCGACGGGGCCAGGATCCACCGGCGCTCCCCGCCGGTGCCGACGAACACGGCGATCTGCCCGCGGTCGGCCCACACGATCTGGGCCTTGAGGTGACTGTGCGGCCCGAACACCAGGTCACCGGCCGGGTCGTCCTCGCCGCCGAAATGCTCCACCCAGATGCACTCACCGTCGCGCAGCCCGTACTCCGACATCAGGACGCTCCCCGTCCGATCCACGCCGCCCACAGCTCGGCGTAGCGTCCACCGGCACCGACGAGCTCCTCGTGGGTGCCGGACTCCACCACCCGTCCGTGTTCCATCACCATCACCCGGTCGGCCAGGCGCGCCTGTGACAGGCGGTGGGCGATGACCAGTGCTCCCCTGCCGCGGATCACCGCGGCGGAGGCGTCCTCCAGCTCCCGGGAGTTCGCCGACCCGGCCTCGGCGGTGGCCTCGTCGAGAACCACGTAGGACGGATCGAGCACCTGCAGGCGCACCAGCGCCAGGTGCTGCTCCTGGTGGGTGCTCAGCCGGTGGCCCGCCTCGCCGACCTCGGTGGACAGCCCGTCCGGCAGGTCGTGGACCCAGCCCGCACCGGCGGCATGCAGGGCAGCCTCGACCCGCTGCCCGGCGTCCTCCCCTGCGACGCCCAGCGTGATGTTCTGCCACACGGTGCCGGCGAAGACGTGGCTGTGCTGGGAGGCCAGGCACACCCGCGGGCGCAGGTCGGCCGGCGCCAGGGCTCCGAGGTCGACCCCGTCCAGGGTGGCGCGCCCCTCCTGCACGGGCAGTACCCCGGCGAGCAGGCGGGCGACGGTCGTCTTGCCCGCCCCCGTCGAACCGACCAGGGCGACGGACTCACCCGGCGCGACCGTCACGTCGACGTCGGTGAGCACGCGGTGCGTCCCGTCGAAGCTGTGCCCGACGCCAGCCAGGCGCAGCCCCGTCGCGTCCTGCCCCGTACCGTCCTGCGCGGTGACGTCACACCCTGCCGCACGCACCTGCGCCTGGGTCACCCCGGCCAGCCGACGCAGCGCGACCCCGGCCTCCTGCACGGTGCCGAAGGTCTGGAACACGGTGGCCACCGGGTCGAAGAGTCGGTGGTAGAGCAGGGCGGCGGCGGTCACCGCGCCGACGGTCGTCCACCCGGCGTCGACCACGACGAACCCGACGACGAGCACGGCGGCGGTGGCCACGAACTCGGCGCGGTTGTTGCGTGCGAAGAAGCGGGTCAGCATGCGCCACACCGTGTTCTCCACCCGGCGCGACTCATCGGACGCCGCGTCGAGCCGGGCGGTCTCCCGCGCGCCCCAGCCCTGGGCGGTGAGTGTCTCGCGACCGTTGGCCGCGTCGAGGAATGCGGCGGTGCGACGCCCCAGGATCTCACGCTCCTCCAGGTAGAGCGGCCCACTGCGCGGCAGGTACCAGCGCAGCGCCATCACGTAGAGCGGGATGCCCGCCAGTCCGGCGAGACCGAGCGTCCAGTGCAGGGCGAACAGGCCGGGCACGGACACCACCAGCAGGGTCCCCGCCGACAGCACCGTGGGCAGCACGAAGGCGACGGCGTTGGAGATCAACCGGGAGTCGTCGCTGACCCGGGACACCAGCTCACCCACTCCGGCCTCCTCCAGCACGCCGGCCTCGAGGTCGAGCGCATGGTCGACGGCGTCCTCACGCAGGGCACCGACGGTGGGCTGGGCGACGCGGGCGAAGAGCACCATGCCCACCCACGCCAGCGCGGCGTTGAGCACGATCGCACCACCCATGAGCGACAGGGGCAGGACCACGTCGGCCATGGAGGCCCCCGCGGCGGACAGCCGGTCGACCATCCACCCGATCATCAGCGGCGGTACCACCGCGCAGGCGCTGGACGCGAGGGCGACCAGCAGCGCCAGCGCCACGAGCCACCGGTGCGGGCGCAACCGTGCCCACAGGAAACGCCAGGCGGCACGGGCGTCGGCGGTGGGAAGAGCAGTGGGGAGTGTGGGATTCGGCTCGGCGCTCACCGGGTCACCACCTCCCGGTAGTCGGCGTCGGCACACAGTTCCCGGTGTCCCGCCACACTCACCGAACCCTCGCGCACGAACACCACGGTGTCGGCGACGGCCAGCAGGCTCGGCGCGGTGGTGACGACCACCGCCGTGCCCTGGTCACCGCCGCCGCGCAACTCACGCAACCCGTCGGCGATGCGCGCCTCGGTCACCGAGTCCACCGCCGTGGTGGGGTCCACCAGCACCCGTGCAAGGGCGCCGCCGTGCAGGGCGCGTGCCAGGGCGATGCGTTGACGTTGCCCGCCGGACAGGTTCGCCCCCTCACCGTCCACCCTGTGGTCCAGGCCGTCGGCGAACAGGTCGACGAGCTCGTCGACGCCGCTGGCGCGCAGGACGTCCTGCGACACAGTGTCCCCATCGCTACCCGTGATGTTGCTGCGTACCGTGCCCCGGAACAGGTGGGCCTCGTGCGGGGAGACGCGCAGCACGCCCGGCAGCACCGCCGGGTCGACACCCGCGACGTCCTGCCCGTCGAGGAACAGCCGGCCGCCACCGGCGGAACCCAGGGCGTCCAGCACACCCCTGCGCGCCTGCGGCGAGGCGCACACCACGGCGGTCAACGCGCCGGGTGCGCAGTGCAGCGGCTCCCCGTCGCGCGGCAGGACGGTCAGGGTGCGGTCGGCGTCCCCGCCACCCGCCGTCTCGCCGCTACCTCCGTCCCGATGCGCGACAGGTGCGTCCACCCCGTCGGTGAAGTCGGCGATACGCGCCGCCGACGCCGACGAGCGGGTATAGGACTCCACGACGTGCACGATGATGCCCAACGGGGTGGCCAGGAACGAGGTCACACCCAGCACGCCGACCATCGTGCCCACGGTCATCGCCCCGTCGACCACCCGGACGGCGCTGAATACCGCGGCGACGAGGAGCACCACACCGGTCAGCAGCACCTGGGCGCCCTCGACGCGCCCGGACGCCGCGGCGGAGTCGACCCCGGCGGTGGCCGCGGCACGGCTGCGCCGGGCGTACCAGCCGGCCGCCGTGGACTCGCCGCCGATACCGCGCAGCACCTCCACCCCACGCAGGATGTCCGCGGCCGACGCCCCGGCCGCGGCGATGCCGCTCTGCTGGCTGTGGGTCGTGGCCGACAGCCGCGGCATCAACCACCGCAGGGCGAACAGGGACAGCGGGGACACCAGGACCACCGCCACCCCGACCCAGAGGTCCGCCCACAGCAGGTAGCCGGCGGAGACCAGCAGGCCGAGCACCGCCGACCCGCCCATGGCGATCTGCATGATCACGCTGCTGGCGTTGTCGCTGTCGGCCGCCGAGAGGGCGGCGACCTCGCCGGCAGGACGCTGGGGGTGCTGGGCATCACCGGTACGCGCGGGCGCGAGGGCGGCGGCGGTGACCCGGCAGCGCAGCAGGTGCTTCTGCCGGTTCATCGCGTAGGTGCCGACCCGTGAACCCCACATGAAGCCGAAGCTGAGCATGGCGAAGCAGGCTGCCAGCACCACCAGCCACAGCACCAGGGCCGAGAGGTCGGACGGCCCGACGGCCTCGTCGACGGTCGCGCCGATCACCGCCGGGACCAGCGCCTCGCCCACCGACCAGCCGGTCAGCAGGGCCGCGGCACCGAGGATCGGGCCGCGTTCCTGCCGGATGACCGTGGTCAGCAGGGACCGTCCGCCATGTCGCCTCTGTTGGGTGTCAGTATCCACCCCGACATTCTATGCCAGTCTGTGTCAGCCTTTGTCAGCGACGCATCGGGACCGCACAGTCGGCCCGGACGTCGTCACGCACCACTCCCCAACCCTGCAGACGGGCGAAGAGCAGGCAGCCCAGACAGATCCCGAGGAAACCCTCCAGGGACGCCGCGACGACGAGCAGCAGGAGCACCACGTCCGACGCCCCGGTCAGGCCCGCGACGCGCAGGCCGAGCGCGGCCGCGGAGAACACCAGGCCGATAGTCTGGGCGAACCGTTTCGGCGCCCCGCCGACCATCACCGGTTCCCCGAAGACCCGCGGGGCCAACCACCGCACGCTCAGCTGTCCGAAGGGGTCGAAACGGGGTCCGGCGAGGACCCGGAGGACGAATCCGGCCAGGAGCAGTGAACCGGCCACCAGCGCCGCGACGTCCAGCCCCGCCCGCGACAGGGCCACGGTGACCAGTGCCAGGACCACAACGAGCATCGCCGTGGTCCGCGCCGCGCGGTCGTTGACCACCGGTGGGAACCACCACAACGAGCGGATCCCGCCGGGCGGTTGCGCATTCGGCGCATTCGGCGCAGACGCCACAGCGTCCTGCCCGGCGATGAAGCCGGGGCGCTGGCGTCCCAGGCGGTTCAGTTCGGTGAGCTGCTCGTCCATGACTCCAAGAAGCTACCCCCGTCGGCTCCCGGGGGCCAGGGTTGCGCTCACCGGGAAACCGCGTACCCCCCTACTTCTACTTCTTGCGGCCGCGCTTCTCGCGCACGCGCACGGCGATGCGCACCGGCGAGCCCTCGAAACCGAAGGACTCACGCAGGCGTCGCTCCAGGAACCGGCGGTAGCCGTGCTCCAGGAAACCGGTGGTGAACAGCACGATCACCGGCGGCTCGGAGGAGGCCTGGGTGGCGAACAGCACGCGCGGCAGGCGTCCGCCACGCATCGGCGGCGGGGTCTGCGCGATCACCGCACGCAGCCAGGTGTTCAGCTGGCCGGTGGGGATACGCAGGTCCCAGCTCTCCAGCGCCTCGATCATGGCCGGCTCGAGGCGCTGCAGCGCCCGGCCGGTACGCGCGGAGATGTTCACCCGACGCGCCCACGGCACGTGGGCGAGCTGCTGGTCGATCTCGCGCTCCAGCTCGTCGCGACGCTCCTCGTCGACGAGGTCCCACTTGTTGTAGGCCACGACGAGGGCACGCCCGGAGTCCAGGATCATGCGCAGCACGCGCTGGTCCTGCTCGGCGATCGGCTCGGAGGCGTCGACCAGGAAGATCGCGACCTCGGAGGAGTCGATCGCCGCGCGGGTGCGCAGTGAGGCGTAGAACTCGTGACCGCGGGCGGTCTTGGTCTTCTTGCGGATCCCGGCGGTGTCGACGAAGCGCCAGGCGCGTTCGTTGAGCTCCACGACCGAGTCCACCGGGTCCACCGTGGTGCCGGCGACGTTGTCGACGACCGAGCGCTCCTCGCCGGTGATCTTGTTCAGCAGCGAGGACTTGCCCACGTTGGGGCGTCCGACCAGGGCCACACGCCGCGGTCCGGAGATCACCGCGGTCTGACGCGGGGTCTCCGGGAAGCTGGCGAGCACCTGGTCGAGCACGTCGGCCGCGCCGCGGCCGTGCTGTGCGGAGACCGGGAAGGGGTTGTCCAGGCCCAGGGCCCAGAACTCGGCCATGTCACCGTACTGCGAGTCGGAGTCGAACTTGTTCGACACCAGCACCACCGGCACCTCGGAGCGCTGCAGGCGGCGGGCGATGACCTCGTCGGTGGCGGTGATGCCGACCTTGGTGTCCACCACGAAGACGATGACGTCGGCGGTGGCCATGGCGGTCTCCGCCTGACGGGCGATGGCCCCGTGGATGCCCTTGGCGTCCGGGTCCCATCCGCCGGTGTCCTGCACCCAGAAACGTCGGCCGTTCCAGTCGCCCAGGTAGGAGATGCGGTCGCGGGTCACGCCGGGGAAGTCCTCCACGACGGCCTCACGACGCCCGATGAACCGGTTGACCAGGGTGGACTTGCCCACGTTGGGACGGCCCACCACAGCGACGGTGCACAGCGCCTCCTGCTCGGCACGGTCGTCGCCCAGTACGCCGAAGGCCTCCTCGACGGCGGACCAGTCGGTGTCCTCGGCGTCGGCGCTGAGCAGGTCGAAGTCGGCGAACTCGGAGTCGTCGAACTCGGGCTCGGTGAAGTCGCTGTCGTCGAAGTCGCTGTCGTCGAAGTCCTCGAAGACGTCTTCGCCGGACACCGCGTCCTCGTCGATCACGGAGTCGTCGGTCGCGTCCTCGTCGTCCGCATCCTCAGCGGAGTCGTCGGCACCGCCGATGACCTCGCCTTCGGCGGTGCGGAAGACGAGCTCCTCTCCCCCGTCGGACGCCTCCTCCAGGGTGGCGGGACGCGTGGCGGACTCCGCCGCCAGGCGGGTCAGCTCGGCGAGCACCGCCTCGACGTCCATGTCACCGGTGTCGAGCACGGTGGCGTCGTCGGCGGGACGCAGCGGCGAGACCGCGCGCGAGGAGTCCGCGGCGTCGCGGCGTTCGACGTCGGCGAGCACCGCGTCGAAGTCGGCGTCCCGCCCTGCGGCGACGTCCTGCACGTACCGGCGACGGGCACGCACCTCGGCGCTGGCGGTCATGAAGACCTTGCAGGACGCGTCGGGGAACACCGCGGTACCGATGTCACGGCCCTCGACGACGCAGCGTCCGGCGCGCAGGGCCAGGGAACGCTGCAGTGCCACGAGGTTCTCCCGGACCTCCGGGATCGCCGAGACGGCGGACACGTGCGCGGTGACCTCGGTTCCACGGATCTCCCCGGAGACGTCCTCTCCGTCCAGGAGCACCTCGGTGGCGGCCGGGTCCTCGTTGACGAGCAGCGGCAGGTCTGCGGTGGCGGCGACGACCGCCTCGGTGTTCTCCGGGTCGATGCCGGCACGCAGGACGTGCAGCGTCGCCACCCGGTACATCGCGCCGGTGTCCAGGTACCGGGCGCCCGCGGCGCGCGCCAGCAGGCGGCTGACGGTCGACTTGCCCGTGCCGGACGGGCCGTCCACCGCGACGATGAATCCCCCGCCGGCGATGTTGTCGACAGTGCTCAGGTCGGTGACGTCGGTCGTGTCAGTCACGTCGTTCCTCTCGTTGTTCCGTCCGTCGTTCATCGCGTTGTCCATCACAGCTGCACCGCGTTGTAGAGGCTCGTCAGCTCGGCGCGGTTCAGTGCGCGCAGGGTGCCGGGCTTCTGCTCGCCGAGCTGCACGGTGTGGACCTTGGTGCGCACCAGGGCCTGGACCGGGAAGCCGGCCTCCTTGAGCATGCGACGCACGATGTGCTTGCGGCCCTCGTGGATCTCGAGCTTGATCAGGGACTTGCCCTGCCAGACGTCGATGATCTGCACGTAGTCGGCACGTGCGATGCCGTCCTCCAGGTCGATACCGTCCTTGAGCTGGTGGATCAGCCGACGGTCGGCCTCGCCCAGCACGGTGGCCAGGTAGGTCTTCGAGACCTCGTAGCGCGGGTGCATCAGCCGGTTGGCGAGCTCCCCGTCGTTGGTGACCAGCAGCAGCCCCTCCGTGGCGGCGTCGAGACGACCCACGTGGAAGAGGCGCTGGCCGGCGGCGACACGCTCGCCGACAAGGTCGCCGACGCAGGGGCGTCCCATGTCGTCGCTCATGGTGGACTGGAAACCGCGCGGCTTGTTCAGCGCGTAGGTCACCAGGTTCTCGTCGACGAGCACGCGGGTGCCGTCGACGCGGATGACGTCCTTGTCCGGGTTCACCCGGATGCCCTGCTGGGTCACGGTCGTGCCGTTGACGTCGACACGTCCGGCGTCGATGAGCTTCTCGCTCATCCGGCGGGAGGCCACACCTGCGGCGGCGAGAACCTTCTGCAGGCGGACGGACTTGTCCTCTGCGGCGTTCTTCGAGCCGCCCTTGGAGGAACCGCCGGCGTTCTTGCCGGACTCCGGGGGCTTGCGGTCGGGGACGTGCTGCTTACGGGCCGGGCGGGCGTTGGACACGTACAGGTCGGCCGGGGCCTTGCCTGGTTCCTGTTCCGGTGTGCCGTCTCGGCGAGCGGGGGTGTTCACGAAAAGTCCTCATCAATCAGTCGAGGGTGTTCAGTTATGTCAGTTGACCAGTGTAACCCCTCGTCGGGACATCGGTTAGTCGACGGTGGGGACGGCTCACCGGGTGAGGATCCCCGGCATCTACGACAATACAGAAGTCCCCGCCTATTCGAACATGTGATTGACCATGTCCGTGGCGTATAGTACACTTCCGTCAAGGAAGCCAACCACAGGGGGACGCTGGCACCATG